>NZ_JAAIJR010000031.1 GCF_010915725.1 Thiorhodococcus mannitoliphagus | reverse complement strand
TGAGGCGCAGAAGTGCGACTCTTTTGATTCTAAGTCTCTGTTTTATTGGGTGCCATGACTTATTGAGAAGTTATGGGGTGCGCTCGTAAAATATTGATTTAAAATGAAAATACCGCTAGCCTGACGGCTATGCCCCTGGCCCCCCTTTGCGAAAGGGGGGAAGCTGTTGATGGACACTTTCTAAGAGTAAGAAAGCGCTCATCAATTGTTTCCCGATGCGAGCGATCCCGCCCCGAAATCCCCCCTAGCCCCCCTTTGCGAAAGGGGGGGAAGCTGTTGATGGACACTTTCTAAGAGTAAGAAAGCGCTCATCAATTGTTTCCCGATGCGAGCGATGCCGCCCGAAATCCCCCCTGGCCCCCCTTTGCGAAAGGGGGAAGCTGTTGATGGACACTTTCTAAGAGTAAGGATCCAATCCGAGCCATGGCGCTTGAAATAGATGCGATAACCCGGCCCCTCCGGTGCCCGTTAGCGTTTCTCGAGGACCGCGTGGTCAGCCACAGCTGCGGAGACTGGCGGCGAAGTCAGTGCCGCCTTCCGACCTGATCGGTCGAAAAGCGAGCGCTGACCTCGCGCTGGATTCCAGGAGCAGCCCGAAAGACAAGGCTCCTGATGCGCACGGCTCACCGCTGGTGCGCACCGCTCTTGCTGTTCGTCGCGCGCTGAGCAGGATGCTGTCACTCCTTGGTGTTGGTCTCTGTACCTGCGCCGCTTGCTGCGAGGCGCTCGACCACCTCGACGTTTTCCAACTCGGCGACGCGCTCTGGGGTGTAGCCGAGCAGGGCGAAGTCCATGATGCCGTTTGGCGAGTGGCAGTCGCTGCATTCACGGCCTTGGCGTTGGATACCGTGGTTGATCATGAGGGTGCCCATCTGGCGCATCCAGTGCGGCTCGACGTTGACGAGCTTGCCGTCGACGACTGGGTAAAGGGTCTTCCAGCCGTCGGTGATGCCGAAGTAGGCCATGAACTCATCCATCATGTAGAGCTTGAAGGGCTCTTGGTACATGCGTCGGACGATGGGGTCTTGCAGGGCCTTGGTGACGGCCGCCTTGGTGTCGCCCGACTCATAGTAGATGCTGTAGTCGAACGGCAGAATCATGGCGCCGAAGGGTCCCTGATTCGTCATGTCCTCGTACATCATGGCGTTGAAGAGCTTGAAGGGGTAGATGCGGCTTTCGCCATCATTCATGGCCGCGCGGAGGTTCGCTTGGATCATGGCCGCGCGCTTCTCGAGCATCTCGGGCGGGAGCTGCGAGAGCGGGTCCGTTGCCATCTCGACATAGCGGTCGACATCGATGTCCGGGAAGCGTTCTTTCAGCTCGACGGCCTTGGCGCGGACGGCCGCGATGACCTCCGGATCATCAATGCGCGCAACCTGCTGCATCAGCGGATTGTAGGTGTCAGACCGGTTGGGATTGTTGCCCAGGGCGTTTGCCAGGAAGGTGCCGTTGCCGTTGAACCAGAGGAAGGTGAATCCCTTGCCTGGGGCGCCGGAGCGATAGACGTCGGTCGGCTCCCAGATGCCTTCCTCGGGATTCCAAGTCGGATGGACCCAATCGCGCAGGACCACGTTGTCGGGCTGCAGCTCGGCGATATGACAGCTCTCGCAAGCCATGCGCTCGATGTGCCCATTCAAGAGCGCCTTGTGCTCCGAGCTGTTGTGCGGGGCGCGTGAATGGCAGCTCTCGCAAGAGACCTCTTTTCCCGGCAGGTCGTTGGCGACTAGATCGACGCCCTTGCGGCCGCGCGGAATCTTGTGACCTTCTGGACGATGACAATCCGTGCATTGCAGGCCGGCGGCGGCGTGGACGTCGTCCTGGGGCGCGAAGGGGTTGCCTCGCTTGGCGCCGCGGTGAAGGATGCGCTGGTGCTTGTAGCCGGTGGCTTGCGCCGCCGCGTTGTGCTCATAGGCGTCGCCGCCCATGTTGTGCTGGTGGCAGCGCAGGCAGTTCTCCGAGCGGATGGGGCCGACCGTCAAGGCGGCGCGCATGCTGCGGTCTTGGTCCCAGCGCAGGCCGTGCTCGTCACGAATGACCACGCGCTGGTTCATGTCATAGTCGGTCGAGTGGCAGATGAGGCAGTCGATGCCCTCCTTGGCCTCAGAGGGCACGTCGCCAATCGGCATCATCTTCTCGGTGGCGGGCTGGTAGTTGCCGCCGATATGGCATTGCCCGCAGCCCTCGCTGCGCAGCTGAGTCTCGCCGCTTGCGGCGTGCTCTGGAGCGGCCTCGACGAGGGCCGCCCAGCCAGTCCAGGTAAAGCTGCCCGGGATACCGCAGGCGCGATCGATCTTGCCGACCGGGATCTTATGCGGACCGCTGTTGACTTGCCGCCCGTCATAGCCGTAGGTCGAAAAACCTCCTGAATCGCTCTGAAACTTGAAATGGACCGAGTTGACGATGTCATCGAGGGTGTTGACGGTGGATGTTGTGCCGTCAGCGTGATCGACCTTGATGGCCGCGTGACAGGTCAGGCAGGTCTCCGGGCCTTCGTAGCGGCGGATGCCGGCGTCGCGGAAGTATTTGATGTGAGAGGGCTCGGCATCGCGGACCACGGAGTCCGTACCCATGAGCATCTCGATCTTGACCTTGCGGGCGAAGGGGTCCTGATCGCGCTCCACGACGGCCGCAGCCTTGCGGTAGCGTGCCTCGCGGGTGATGTCTTCGGCGATTGCCTCGAATTCGGTATTGGTGAGCGTTTTGCTGCTCTCATAGGTCAGCAGCGCGTTGGTCTTGCCGACGTAGGCGTCGAACATGATGGGGTACAGCAGCTTGTAGGCCAGCGTCAGCACGAGCAAGGCGACGGCTGCCGTGAAGAGTCGACGTCGGGTTGGCGTTGAGAGCAGATTCTGAATCGAGTTCATGATCGTCACTCTTGAAGATTCAAGCGGATTTGGGCGTGCCGAGTCAGGGGTGCGCGCAGCCTGCTACCCCTCCGTCTCCTGATGTGTGTCGCGGTGCCAGCCCGTGAGCATCGCGCGCATGTTTGTCAATACCTTTTCGCCGGTGGTGATGATGTAGATATGCACCAAGAGGAAAAGGACGAGCAGGTAGGCGATGGTGAGATGGGACATGGCGACGATCCAGACACTCCCGATGCCGAGCAAGGTATCCGGCAGGTAGACCGAGAACAGGAAAGCCCAGCCACTGAGGACCAGCAGGGGCATGAGTAGGTACATGACACCGATGTAGGTGACCTGCTGCAGGGTATTGAGCTTTGCCTCGCTGCTCGGATGGAAGGGGTGCGGCGCGTTGCGGAAGATGCCGTAGCCATAGTAAATGCTTTGTGTGATCAGCCGCTTGAAGAAACCGCGCAGTTGCACATGGTAGTGGCGGCCATTGCCCGAGACGAGGTTCCCGATGATGAAGCCGATCCAGCCGATGGTGAGCAGAATGCCCGCCGTGTTGTGGACCGTGATCGCCACTTGAAAGTTCAGCAGCCAGCCGACGCCGTTGAAGTGCATGCTCGCGCCGGAGACCATGAGCAAGATGAACAGCAGGGCGTTGGTCCAATGCCAGAATCGCACCCAGCGCGGATAAAGATAGAGCTCGCTCATGCCTGATCCTCCTTCGAGCGGCGATAGGCTCGATAACGTCCGTAGCCATGGGCGCCTAGTACGAGCAGGGTGATGCCGATGATGGCTAGGGCCGAGCGGTCGACCACCGGGTTGCGGCTCATCCCGACCACGTAAGCCTCGTTGAAGACGGCCTTGGAGATCCATCCCTTGTTGGCCAGGTCGGTTTCAGACCTGTACTGGTAAAGCCGGTTGAGCAGCTCGGGCGCCTTGGAATGGCACTTCACGCAGTCGCGATTGCTATCCTCGCCGGCCAGGATCTGATGCGATACCGGTTGGTCACTCTGCGTCAGCGGGGTATGGCAATCGAGACAACGCACGGCCTCGCGATGCTTCTCGCGCTTGGGTAGCCAAAGGTGCGGGTCGCGGTATGGATCCTTCAGCTCCTCATGGCATGAGAGGCAGATGGCGTTGTCATCGCGCACGATCTGGGCGATGTCTTCTCCCACCTCGGAGTTGCGGAATGCGTGAGGATCGTGACAGCTGTGGCAGCTGAAATCCGCGGCCTCGGGTGCATCCGAGGTGACGTGGATACTGTGCTGGAATTCCTCGTCGATGGTCTCGAAGCGATAGACGCGCGCTTGGGCGTCATCTTGCTCCTCATGGCAGCCCACGCAGGCGAGTCTTTCGCGCTTCAGGCGGTCCGGGTGCGGATACTGCTCATAGTCTGCGTTGTGACAGTCGGAGCAGGCGAGTTCGCCATGCGCCGAGTGTGACAACGCCTTGGGGTCGACAGAAAGATCGACGATCTCACCGCTCCCGGGATCGCGATAGGCGAGCGTCGCCATCTGATGGCAGCGCAGGCAGTCCTTGTTGTCCGGCGCCTCGTCTTGGGCCGAGGCGGGTCCGGCATGGAGGCCGCCTAGGAGCAGAAGCGTCGTCACAATGGTGAGCAGCCGCTGGGGTCCTGTGACTCCCGGCTGGGTGTCCCCTTCGTTGATAACCCGTCTTCGCATCGCTGGTGCTCTCTATCTCGGAGTGGACGCAATCTCATTCTAGCGCTGAGCCTAACCCCATGGATCCGGCCTCGCGCTTCAAGAGTCCGCCGGCTAGGCTCGGTCGCGCCTCCTTTTAGAGGCTGCGCCAGGCTTGACGTTGCGGTCGTGAGGCCGTTCACAAAATAGGTCCCTTCTGTGTTCGGTGGGCATTTTTCTCCGATTCCGTTGATGTAAGCCAAGGCCGGGTTGTTCGAGGTTGGACAAAGAGCCTCCTAGGTCATATAAGAAAATCAGTACAAACCAATATTAGCTTGCAATGATTTGATTGACTGAAAAAACGTGCTTGGATCCCGTATCGAGCCCAAATGCTGTAACGCTTGATGAAGGGATATGTCACTGCGGCCGGCAATGGTCGCGACACATCTCAACCTGTGCTTCAGCTCACCCAATCCTCCTTGGGAGGCCCGCAAGACTCGATGCCGGATGCATGAGCATCATCGCCTTGGGCGACCCTTGTGGAGGCAGTAGAGATGAGAGAGCAGGCACAGTCCTTGGTCGAGACCGACATCGGCCCCCACCTGTCCAATCAGCTTGAGATCCATGGCGTCAGCCGGCGCAGCTTCCTCAAGTTCGCCCTGAGCATGACGGCTGCTATGGGACTCCCGTTCGGGATGATGCCTGAGGTGCTGGCCGCGCTCGAGCAGTCCCAAGCGCGCCCCACGGTGATCTGGCTGCACTTTCAGGAATGTACGGGCTGCACCGAGTCATTGCTGCGGGCGACGCATCCCACGGTCGAGTCGCTGATCCTCGACCTCATCTCCCTGGACTATTCCGAGACCCTGCTGGCGGCGGCTGGCCACCAGGCCGAGCAGGCGCTTGCGGATTCCATCGCGCGGAATCGCGGCAACTTCATCCTGGTCGTCGAGGGCTCGGTGCCCATGCGCGACGGCGGCATCTACTGCAAGGTTGCGCGCAAGACGCCGCAAGAGATGCTGCATGAGATCGCCCCGCAGGCCGCGGCGGTGGTCGCCATCGGCTCCTGCGCCTCTTGGGGCGGCGTGCAGAGTGCTGCGCCGAATCCGACCGAGGCCGTTGGTATCCCGGTGGCCTTCGAGCGCGAGGGCATCACCAAGTCGGACGGCAGTCCATTGCCGGTGATCACGCTGCCGGGCTGCCCCGCATCCCCCTACAACCTGCTCTCGACCGTCCTCTACTACCTCACCCTCAAGCGGCTGCCGGAACTGGATGCCAAGGGTCGACCGCTGTTCGCCTATGGCCGTCTGATTCACGAGAACTGCGAGCGGCGCCCGCACTTCGACGCCGGACGCTTCGCCGAGGAGTTCGGTGACGAAGGTCACCGCAAGGGTTGGTGTCTCTACAAGCTGGGCTGCAAGGGGCCAGAGACCTATGCGAATTGTCCGGCCATCGAGTTCGGCGACGTCGGCGCCAATACCTGGCCCGTGGGCATTGGCCATCCCTGTTTCGGCTGTGCCGAGCAGGGCGTCGGCTTCCACAAGGCCCTGCACGATCAGGCCGATGTGAAATCGGTGACGCCGCCCGCCTTCTTCCCGCAGATCTTCGCCGAGCATCCGGGCGGCGCCAGCCTGGCCGGCGCGGCGGTTGCGGGTGCGGTCGGCGGCGGCGCGGCTGTCTATGCGCTCAATGCTGGCAAGAAGTTGAAGCAGGCTGAGGCGGAAGCTCCGGCCGAGACCGATTCGGAGTCGAGGTGAGCCATGAAGATCGATCGTCGCGATTTCTGCAAAGTCGTCGTCGCCGGGGCCGCGACAGCACTGAGCGGCGGCGTCGCCGAGGCGCGTCCGCCCAAGGAGTTGCCGCCCGGAGCCGTAGGCATCCTCTATGACGCGACCCTTTGCATTGGCTGCAAGGCCTGTGAGGTTGGCTGCAAAGAAGCCAACGACATGCCGATGGATCATACGTCTTGCGCCGAGCAGGCTTATGGCGTCAGCGCCGTCTGGGACGCCCCGGACGATCTCAACAGCCGCACCATGAACAAGGTCAAGGCGTACGCCCAAGGAACGGCCGAGGTCAAGGATCGTCCCCATGACGGCTACAGCTTCATCAAGCGCTCCTGCATGCACTGCGTGGATCCGGACTGCGTCTCGGCCTGTCCGGTCAGCGCCCTGACCAAGGATCCGGTCACTGGCATCGTGCAATACGACCCCGATGCCTGCATCGGCTGCCGCTATTGTCAGCTGGCCTGTCCCTTCAACATTCCCAAGTTCGAGTTCGACAAGCCCTTCCCCAAGATCGTCAAGTGCCAGATGTGCGCGCACATCCAGGCGGAAGGCGGTATTCCGGCTTGCTGCGACGCCTGCCCGACCGGCGCGAGTCTCTTCGGTCGTGTCCCCGACCTTCTGCAAGAGGCCCATCGACGTCTCGCCTTCAAGCCCGGCGAGCGTCAGTCCTATCCCATCCACAACCTGGACGGCGGTGAGACCCGCATGGCCGAGGTGCATGGCTACCATCCGAAGGTCTATGGGGAGACCGAGACGGGGGGCACCCAGTACCTGATGATGGCCGGCGTGCCCCTCGAAAATCTCGGGATGCCGGCGCTTGGGAGTGAGTCGCGCGCACGGCTGTCCGAGACCATTCAGCACGGTCTCTATCAGGGCATGATGGCGCCGACGCTGTTACTGGGTGGTCTGGTCTACGCGGTGTACCGCAACACCGCCGAAGACCGCGAGGATCCGCCCGAAGCCGCTGCCGGCAAGGCTCAGAAGGCGGAGGAGGTGCGTGATGAGTGAAGTCTATCGTCCCGTCGGCGGCAAGCTGCTGACTCGGCAGTTCTACTTTCTGATCGTCCTGAGCCTGATCGCCGCATATTTCCTTGGGCGTCGCTTCATCTTTGGCATCGGCGACGTGTCGAATCTGAGCGACGGCTATCCTTGGGGCCTTTGGATCACCTATGACGTGGTCACGGGCACGGCGATCGCATGCGGCGGCTATGCCATGGCGGTGGCCGTCTATGTCTTCAACAAGGGTCAGTTTCACCCCATGGTGCGGGCTGCGCTCCTGACGAGCGTGTTCGGATACACCCTGGCGGGTGCCTCGATCATCGTGGACGTCGGCCGCTACTGGCAGCTCTACAACGTCTTCCTGCCGCAGCACGCCAATCTCAACTCGGTCATGCTCGAGGTGGCGCTGTGCGTGACCCTCTATACCCTGGTGCTCTGGATCGAATTCTCGCCAGCGATTCTCGAGGCGATGAAGGCCAACCGCGCCCTGCGCATGCTCAGGCACATCCTCTTCTTCTTCATCGGCGTGGGCATCCTGCTGCCGACCATGCACCAGTCCTCGCTCGGCTCGCTGCTGATCATCGCCGGGCACAAGGTGCATCCGCTGTGGCAGAGCGACATCATCCCGCTGCTCTTCCTCATCACGGCCATCACCATGGGCTATGGCATGGTGGTCTTCGAGTCGCTCTACGCCTCGGTCAATCTGGGCCGCAAGCTGGAGACCGATCTGCTGGCCAAGGTTGCGGGCGTCATTCCCTGGCTGCTCATCACCTATCTGGTGCTGCGTATTGGCGACCTGGTGGTGACCGGAGACATCGCCGCGCTGGCCGAGCCGGGCCGGCCTCAGGTGTTGTTCGCGCTGGAGATGCTGCTCTTCGGCTACGCCATCCTCAGCCTGCTGAGCAGGGAGCGCCGAATACACCCCACGCACCTGTTCTGGAGCGCCTTGGCGGTGGTGCTGGCCGGCGCGCTCTATCGGTTCGACGCCTTCCTGATCGCCTACAACCCGGGTCCGGGCTGGCACTACTTCCCGGCGGTGGGCGAGATGATGATCACCCTGGGCGTCATCTCGGTCGAGATCATGGCCTATCTCTTCTTCGTCAAGAAAACGCCGGTTCTGGCCGCGGGGCATTGAGATGTCAGGCGGGGGCAGACGGGTAGGGTGGCCGAGCGCGAGCGAAGTCCAGCAAATCCAGCTCGCCGGCCGGTGGACCGCACTGCGTTTGTCCACCCTACAGATCCCCGGTGAGAGCGTGGTTTCAGCAACCCTGATGGGCTCGGGCCAATCCTTACAGTTAGCGGAGCAACAGCAGTGACGACCAAACGTATCAGTGTGGATCCGGTCACTCGGATCGAGGGGCATCTGCGAGTCGATTGCGACATTCAAGACGGCAAGGTCGTCAACGCCTGGTCGAGCGGTCAGATGTGGCGGGGAATCGAGACCATCCTTACGGGGCGCGACCCGCGCGACGCCTGGCTCTACACCCAGCGGATCTGCGGCGTCTGCACCACGGTGCATGCCATCGCTTCGGTGCGGGCGGTGGAGGACGCGCTCAAGTTGGAGATTCCGCTGAACGCCCAGCTGATCCGTAACCTGATCGTCGCGGCGCACGGCATCCACGATCATGTGGTGCACTTCTATCATCTCTCTGCGCTCGACTGGGTCGACGTGGTCTCTGCGCTGCAGGCGGATCCCAAGGCGACCGAGACCCTGGCGCAGAGCCTCTCGGACTGGCCAAACAACAACGCCGCCCATTTTGCGCAGGTCCAGGCGCGGGTCAAGAAGCTGGTCGAGAGCGGACAGCTCGGTATCTTCGCGCACGGCTACTGGGGCCATGAGGCCATGAAGCTGCCGCCCGAGGCCAATCTGATGGCCGTCGCGCACTATCTGGAAGCCATGGAGTATCAGCGCAAATCCAACCAGATCACGGCGATCTTGGGCTCTAAGACCCCGCACATTCAGAACCTGGCGGTCGGCGGGGTGGCCAACGCCATCAACCCGGACGATCAATCCGCCCTCAACATGGAGCGCCTGGCCTACATGCAGACGCTGATGGCGGAGTTGGAGGGCTTCCTGCGCAAGGTCTATCTGCCGGATGTCATCGCCATCGCCGCCCTCTATGCGGACTGGCTGCCCTATGGCGCGGGTGTCATGAACTATCTGTCGGTACCCGACTTCCCGCGCGATACCAAGGGGACGGACTTCGGGATGCCCGGCGGCTATATTCCGGCCGCCAATCTGGACGCCTTCCAGCCCGTCCGCCACTTCGGCGATCCCTTCTTCGAGCAGAGTGTCAAGGAGAGCATCAAACACAGCTGGTATCAGGGCGACTGGACGCGCTCGCCCTATGAGGGCGAGACCGTGCCCGAATACACGGATTTCCAGGAGGATGCCGCCTATTCCTGGGTCAAATCGCCGACCTTCAACGACGAGCCCGCACAGGTCGGACCGCTGGCCAATGTGCTGGCCATGGTTGCGGCCGGTCACGAGGGCACGCTCGGCTATCTCAACGACGCGGTTGCGCGCATCGGCGCCATCGCTGGGAAAGAGGTGCCGATGAGTGCGCTGCACTCATCCCTGGGACGTCATCTGGCGCGCTGCATCCGCACCCAGGTGCTCTACGACATGATGGTCGAGAACTACCATGCCTTGGTCGCCAACATCGCCAGCGGTGATGTGACCAGCTTCAATCCGCCGACCTTCCCCAAGGGCGAGCAGATGGGCTACGGTTTCCACGAGGCGCCGCGCGGCGTGCTCTCACACTGGGTCGTGATCGAGAATGGCAAGATCAAGAACTATCAGGCCGTGGTGCCCTCGACCTGGAACGCCGGCCCGCGCAATCAGAACGATGCGCGCGGCCCTTACGAGGCGTCGCTGATCGACAACCCCATTCTGGACGAGCAACGTCCCCTGGAGGTCCTGCGCACGGTGCATTCCTTCGACCCCTGTCTGGCCTGCGCCATCCACCTGCACGACAACGAGCGGCGGGAGATCGTCAGTGTCAAGGCACTCTGAGGGCGCGGCGGATGCCCTGGTCATTGGCTGGGGTAACCTGCTCTTGAGTGACGAGGGCGTGGGTGTTCATGCCCTGCGTCGGCTTGAGCGGGACTACCGCTTCGAGCCGGCCGTGCGGCTCGAAGACGGCGGCACCTCCGGGCTGGATCTGCTGCCGCTGTTCGCGGAGCACGACCGGATCCTGATGCTGGACGCCGTCGCGCTCGAGGCGCCGCCAGGGGAGATCCGGGTGATCCGCAATGCCGAGATCCGTCGCGTCCTGACGCAGAAACTCTCGGTGCACCACCTCGGCGTGGCGGACGTGCTCGCCGTTGCAGAGTTGCTGGAGTACGCACCGGAAGAGATCGTGCTGGTTGGGATCGTCCCGGAATGCGTGGATCTCGGGCTGGAACTGTCGCCGACGCTCAGGGACGCCATGCCGCGCTTCATGGTGACCCTGGTGTCGATCCTGCAGGGTTGGGGGGTAAGCGTCCGGGAACTCGAGATGACCGAGAGCCCCAAGGCGGGCGAGTTATGCACTGCCTTCGGGTGATGGGCCGCGCCGGCAAGCGCCACCAGGCCGGATCACGTTCGGCCAGGTAGCGTCACCAGGATTGCATGGCTAGCCGAGGAAATCGCTGGCGATTTCGTGCTGGCGTCGCGCCTCATCCGTTTCGGGGGTCGCATCATCATCCATGATGGCGCAGTTGACTGCCATACGCGCATTGACGGCCGACTTCCAGGCTCGATTTTGCTTGTCCGCGATCAGCGTGTCCGGGGTCAGTGCCGCCGCTGCCGCAGCGGCGACGAAATGGTCGGCCTGAGCGAGCCAGTCCGTATCCTTTCCGCATTCCGTGTAGGTCGTGACCGCATAGCCTTTCGCCGCCCGATAGGCATCCTCGAGTTCGCCGGGCGTCAGCGCTTCTTGCAGCCCGGTCGCGATGGCGCGATGCAGACGCTCGTCCTTGATCAGGTGCTTCACATTCTCCGCGAACTTGCACCCGAGCACGCGTTGCTGCACGGCGCTCAGCGTATCCAGAGCCTTGCGCAGATCCTGATCATTGGAGATGGTGGCCATTCGGCGAACTCCTCGAGCGATTGGAGGGAAGTTTGGCGTCAGCGGTGCCGCGCATTCGGCAACCCGGTCAACTGGCATATCAACAAAATCCAATATAGATCACATTGACGTGCATCACAGGCCAAGTTGCGTTGAAAGCGGATATGCTGAGCGGTCGCTGAGTCGGGTCGTCAGGGCTCGGCTCTGGGAACCGGATGAATGGCCTGGCCCCAGGGGGCGCCGCCTTGCACACGAGACAAGAGAGCACATGAATCGCACCGTCTTTTTCGTTTCCGAGAGCACTGGGATCACCGCCGAGACCCTCGGCCACAGCCTGCTGACGCAGTTCGACAGCGTCGACTTCGAGCAGGTCTACATGCCCTATATCAATACCGACCTGCGCGCCAAGGCGCTGACGCAGCGTTTGCAGGAAGCGGCTGATCGGGATGGCGCCCGGCCCATCGTCTTCGCGACCATGCTCAACGAAGAAATCCGCGACATCATCAAGTCCGGCAACTGTTTCTACATGGAACTCTTTGAGGTCTTCGTCGGGCCGCTCTCCAAAGAGCTTGGCGTTCCACCGAGCATGAAGTCCGGGCGCAGCCACGCCATCACCAAGCCCAGCTTCTATACCAAACGGATCGAGGCCATCAATTTTGCCATGGCCAACGACGACGGTATTCGTCCGGACAACTTTCATCGCGCCGATGTTGTGCTGACCGGTGTCTCGCGCTCAGGCAAGACGCCGACCTGCCTCTACTTGGCGATGCACTATGGTCTGCGCTCGGCGAACTATCCCATCACTGAAGAGGATTTCGAGCGCGGCGACGTGCCTCAACTTCTCTATGATTGCAAGGATAAGCTCTTCGCCTTGACCATCGACCCGCAGCGTCTTCAGCTCATCCGCGAGGAGCGTCGCCCCGGTAGCCCATACGCCTCTCTGAAGCGCTGCCAGGACGACATCCGCGTGGCCCAGCAGATGTTCAAGCGCCTGCAGGTGCCGACGCTCAACACGACGACGCAGTCCATTGAGGAGATCTCCTCGCAGATCATCAAGGCGCTCAAGGAGCGTCAGGAAGGCAGACCACTGGAGCTGACCGAGATGGGCGGAGCCGCAGGCCGCTGAGATTGGGTTTGCCCGACTGAGCGCCCAAGGCCCGGGGTGGATGTCTGACGCGATTCATTTAGACTTCCGAGAAGCCTCAATTGACCCGCTCAGTCCCTATGAATCGTCGTTCCGCTCGCTGTCGCTCGGCCTCATGACGCATCTCTTCGATCCCAACTGCCGGCGCTGTCCGCGTTTGGCCGCGCACCTCGCAGCCGTTCGCCAGGCGCATCCGGACTATCATGCGGCCCCGGTCGCGTCCTTCGGCGACGTCTCGGCACGCCTGCTGGTCGTCGGGCTCGCGCCTGGGATGCATGGTGCCAATGCGACGGGACGCCCTTTCACTGGCGACCACGCCGGGATCCTCCTGTACGCGACCCTGCATCGATTCGGGTTCGCCACGCGTCCTGTCTCGACGGCGCGCGATGATGGGCTGAGGCTCCAAGACTGTCGGATCACCAATGCCGTCAAGTGTTTGCCGCCGGAGAACAAGCCAACGACAGCCGAGGTACGCAGCTGTAACCCTTATCTGGCGGCCGAGATCGAGCCGCTTGCGGATGGCGCCGTCATCATTGCGCTGGGGCGGGTGGCGCACACCGCCGTCGCGCGGGCGCTCGGACTGCCTCAGGCGCGGCTGGCATTTGCACACGGGGCCGAGCACGGACTCCCAGGCGGGCGAGTTCTGCTCGATTCCTATCATTGCAGTCGTTACAACACCCAGACGAGGCGTCTAACCGAAGCCCAGTTCCATCAGGTCTTCGCCCGCGCCCGCGCACTCCTGGGCTCGGCCGAACCGAGCCGAATGCAGGCATGACCCAGGACCATCCCCGTGGGCTGCTGAAGGGCATGCCGCAGGCGCCCGGGGTCTACCGAATGGTGGATGCCGGCGGGACCGTGCTCTATGTCGGCAAGGCAAAGAACCTCAGGCGGCGGGTCGGTAGCTATTTCAGCCGCTCCCTGAATGGCCGTCTCCAGCTCATGGTGAGTCAGATCGCCGACATCGAGGTGACGGTCACGCGCACCGAGGGCGAGGCGCTGCTGTTGGAGAGCAACCTCATCAAGTCGTTGCGGCCACGCTTCAATGTGCTGCTGCGCGATGACAAGAGTTATCCCTACATCTACCTGACGACTCAGGATGACTATCCGCGGCTCGCCTTTTATCGCGGCTCGCGCAAGGGGCCGGGACGCTTTTTCGGACCCTATCCGAGCGCTTCGGCGGTGCGCGAGACGCTCCAGCTGCTGCAGAAGCTGTTTCCGGTTCGCCAATGCGAGGACGCCTTCTTCCGCAATCGCTCGCGACCCTGTCTGCAGTATCAGATCAAGCGCTGCAGTGGTCCCTGTGTGGAGTTCATCACGCCCGAGCACTACGCCGAGGATGTGGCGCACAGCATCAAGTTCCTCGACGGGCGCACGGACGAGGTGGTGGATGAGCTGGTTGTCGCCATGGAGCGGGCATCCGAGGCATTGGAGTTCGAGCGGGCCGCCGTGCTGCGGGACCAGATCGCGACCTTGCGGCGGATCCAGCAGCGCCAGTACGTGAGCGGGGAGGGCGGCGATCTCGACATCATCGCCTGCGCGCAGGCGGGTGGTGTTCACTGCGTTCAGGTCTTCTTCATCCGCGGCGGCCGCAATCTCGGTAACAAGGCCTTTTTCCCTCAAGCACCCGAGGATACCGAGGAGGCGGCACTCATGGCCGGCTTCCTCGCCCAGTTCTATGTCGACAAGTTCATCCCGCCGGAGCTGATCGTCAGCGTTCCTCCGGATGAGGAAGATCTGCTCGAGGAGGCCTTTTCCGAGCAGGCTGGGCGCCGCGTCCAGATTCGCGGCAGCGTCCGGACAGAGCGCGCCCGCTGGCTGGAAATGGCGCGCGGCAATGCGGAGATCGCGCTCAAATCCCGGCTCGGGAGCCAGGCGGGCTACGCCCGTCGCCTCGAGGCGCTGCGCGACGCCTTGGATCTGGAAGAGCTGCCGTCGCGCATGGAGTGCTTCGACATCAGTCATACCAGGGGGGAGCGCACCGTGGCCTCTTGTGTCGTCTTCGACGCGGAGGGTCCGCGCAAGTCTGACTATCGGCACTTCAACATCGACGGCATCACGCCGGGTGATGACTACGCCGCCATGCACCAGGCGCTGACCCGGCGTTACAAACGGGTGAAGCAGGGCGAATACCCCGTTCCGGACATCCTCTTCATCGACGGAGGTCGCGGTCAGCTTGGGGCCGTTGCTGCGGCACTTCAGGAACTCGGCGTGACGGGTCTACTGATGGTTGGTGTTTCGAAAGGGCCGGACCGTCGCCCCGGAACCGAGCAGCTTTGGTTGTTGGGTCGGGAGGGGGCCGTTATACTTTCAAGCGACTCGCCTGCCATGCACTTGATCGAGCAGATTCGCGACGAGGCCCACCGCTTTGCGATCACCGGTCACCGTCAGCGTCGCGCCAAGGCCCGAACGACGTCCGTGCTAGAAGAGATCAGCGGGGTTGGACCCAAGCGCCGTCAGCGCCTCCTCAAGCAGTTTGGCGGTCTGCGTGGCTTGGCTCGCGCCGGGGTCGAGGATATCGCCGGGGTCGATGGCATCAGCCACCAGTTGGCCCAGCAAATCTACGACCGCTTTCATCAAGACGTCTCGGGATCCTGAAGCGATGTGGAACCTGCCGAACATCCTCACAATGCTGCGCATTGTGTTGATCCCCATCTTCGTTGCCGTCTTCTATGTCGATGAGCCCTGGGCGCCCTACGCGGCGGCAGCCGTCTTTGGCATCGCGGCCCTGACGGATTGGCTGGATGGCTATCTTGCGCGACGCTTGCAGCAGACGTCGCCGCTCGGCGCCTTTCTGGATCCGGTCGCCGATAAGCTCATGGTAGCCGTGTCGCTGGTGGTTCTGCTGCAGGTGGATCCGCGCGTCCTGATCGCGCTGCCGGTGATGGTCATCATCGGTCGGGAAATCACGGTCTCGGCATTGCGTGAATGGATGGCGGAGATTGGTGCGCGGGCCGCAGTCGCGGTCTCCAAACTTGGCAAGGTCAAGACGACGGCGCAGATGATCTCCATCGTGCTGCTCATCCTCAGGGACTCCGTTTTCGGCCCTTGGGTCTACGATATTGGTGTTGCGCTGCTGTATGTGGCGGCCACGCTGACACTCTGGTCGATGGTGCTCTATCTGGACGCGGCTTGGCCGAGCTTGTCTGGCAAGGTGGACGCAAGTCAGGCGAAATCAGACTGAAAAAGGGGTTGACAGTCTGAGTCTAGAAACTATAATTGTTGGCTCCTAAGCGGGAATAGCTCAGTTGGTAGAGCACAACCTTGCCAAGGTTGGGGTCGCGAGTTCGAGTCTCGTTTCCCGCTCCAAATTCAAGAACGGCGACCAAATCTGGTCGCCGTTTTTCGTTTCTGCGCTCAGGTATTCAGCTTGATTGCCGGGTGCGCGATCATTCCCAAGCGCGCCGGATGCTCGTAGCGGCGTCTTGGGGCGTTCTCGTCGGGGATCAGCTGCTGGAGTGGTCGACGGTTCTGTCGGCAATCCGCTTCCGCTCATTGCGGCATGGCTGCGGCTCCGCCCTGGCCGCGCTGGCGTCGGGCAAGCCCAGATCATGGCCCATCTAGGCCACCAGACCTTGACCGCGAGCGCGCGCTACATGCACGCCAATGTCGAGGATAAGCGGCAAGTGGTCGATCGGGTGTTCTCGTCGTGAAGATTGACGATTTTGGAGAGTTCCACTCGAAGCGAACCGAAGATCTAGCGCGAGAAGGGGATAGTGATGCTGTCCGCGCTCTGATGGCCAGATTCCGCCATGAAATGGCATCAGTCGACAACCGTCACCACGCCCCCGGGTGGCCGAGTCCGACAAATGGACGGTTGGCGGGAAGAGGTCAGGTCGTCGTCAAGAAATACCTCTACGACTACCTCACCACCTATCGGCTTTATGTAGCCAGGGCTTCCAGCCCTGGCAAACCAGGGTTCCAAGCCTGGCTGAAGGAGCAGGAGGAACCAACCACCAGGCCGGAGCCATCCGCTCGGGACCGACGTATCCTCGAGCTGGCTGGAGTCCCCGAGCGGAAGGTCGCCGCGATCCTCAAGGCCGAGGGCATCACATGCTCACCGAGGACCGTTGGCAACGTGCGGAGGCGCCTGGATCACCTGCTCCCGGCGCTGGCCTGAATGACCGCCACCCGTAACGGAAATTGATCGGCTCGCGTGACGGGTTTTTGCTAGTCTCAGCAGAGACCCAGGGGAGAATGAAAGATGACTGACGACACCACTAACCTCGTGCTCGAGCACCTGCGTCACATCCGCGCCAAGGTCGATTCCCTGGATGAGCGTGTGGGCCGCGTCGAGCTGCGGCTGTCCGTCATCGAGCAGACCCTTGGCGGTCTTTATGCGATGGCTGGCAGTGATCGGGATACCTTGCAGAGCGCTATCCGCCGCATCGAGCGTCTTGAGCAGCGCCTCGATTTGGTGGATCACTGAGCCGCCTTACATCGCCCCGCGCAACGGACCCGCCCGCGTGGCGGGTTTTTTGCGAGCACCGCAACCTAGACTAGGAACTGCGTGAACAGGTTTCTTGGTCCAGACGCCCGCAGACTGCGGAAATGGACCAAGCCCAGACGCCCGCAGCCACCATGCCCAACCTAAAGAAGGTTTGGCTCATCTCCCGGTATTCACCGGATCATCAATAATCGGCCTTGATTCAAAAATTTCACGCCAAGACGCCAAGATTTTCTTTCTTTGCTCTTGGTGTCTTGGCGCCTTGGCGTGAGCACCACTGAAACCGTCTATCGCAGCGACACGTCTCATGTCTGTCAGAACCACCGTCAAATCCATCCAGGACATCCTGCGCCAGGATGTCGGCGTCGACGGCGACGCCCAGCGCCTCTCCCAGCTCTGCTGGATGTTCTTCCTCAAGATCATCGTCGACCAGGATCAGGAGCTGGAGCTGCTGCGCGAGGGCTACCGCTCGCCCATCCCGGCCCGTCTGCAATGGCGTAACTGGGCCGCCGATCCCGAGGGGCTCACCGGTGAGGACCTGCTGGGCTTCATCAACGACGACCTCTTTCCCGCCCTCAAGGGACTTCCGGCGTTGGGCGCCACAGCCAACCGCGCCCGCGTGGTGCGCGCTGTCTTCGAGGACGCCTACAACTACATGAAGTCCGGCCAGCTCATGCGCCAGGTCATCAACCGGATCAGCGCGGTCGACTTCAACGATCTGGCCTCCCGCCGGCATTTCGGTGACATCTACGAGCAACTGCTCAATGACCTGCAAAGCGCCGGCAACGCGGGCGAGTATTACACCCCGCGCGCCATCACCGCCTTCATGGCCGAGCGCATCGACCCCCAGCCGGGCGAGATCCTGCTCGACCCCTCAACACCTATCGGTTTCCCGAAATCAACCGGAACAGCCGCTCCAAGCCTTCGTAGCCAGGCCATCCTGGCCTGGTTTGCCAGGGCTGGAAGCCCTGGCTACATAAAACCGATAGGTGGTGAGCAGCGTCTTCAAACCCTATGCCAGCATCGGCACCAATCTGCTGTTCTTCGAGAAGGGTGAGGCGACCCAGGAGGCCTGGTTCTACGAGCACCCTGTCCCGGCCGGGCAGAAGGCGTACTCCAGACCCGGCCGATCCGGGTCGAGCACCTGCAAGGCTGCGTCGACTGGTGGGGCGGACCCGAGCGCGCGGGGCGCGAGCAGACCGAGGTCGCCTGGAAGGTCACTCTCGACGAGATCAAGGCCCGCAACTACAACCTCGACTGCAAGAACCCACACACCGTCGCGGACGACCACGGCGACCCGGAGGAACTGCTGGCCCGGCTGGAGCATGACGAACAGACCGCCGCCGAGCTGCGCGATCAGTTGAAAGGGATTCTGGCGGAGGCATTGTTGCGATGAGCCGCCATCCGCCGCCGCCGACCAGGCACCTTGCCCAAGAAGTCAAATGCCCAAAGTCGGCTATCATCCGCTTCAGCACCACCGACCACGCAACCCTTCGAGAAGCAACATGAATCTGAACGAGCGCATCCAGATCGACCCCGGCATCTGCCACGGCAAGCCCGTGATCCGCGATACCCGCGTCCCCGTCGCCATCATCCTCGGCAGCCTGGCGGGTGGCATGAGCATGCACGAGATCGAGGAGGAATATGGCGTGACGGCCGGGGATATCCAGGCCGCGCTGAATTTCGCGAATGATCTGATTGCGCAGGAGTCCTTCCACTCGCTGCCGCGCGTGGCCTGATGCGCTTTCTCCTCGACGCCAATATGCCGCGCTCCAACCTGCGTGTCCTGATCATGTAGCTCAATGAGCTTAGGCCACTTATATCCGCTTCGACCTGTGTAATACGGTAGGGCACACCATGTAGTAGAACTCTTCATGGTGCATACCTGAGCGTGTCTGCCGAGGGGATACGGAAGCCCCGCTCTGTTGTAGCTCGACTCCAGCATCCCAAGATCGAAGCTCAGGTTATGAGCAACAACGACACTTGCCTGGCTAGCCGCTTTTGACAGAGCACCCAGTGCTGAAACCAGCGGGATGCCTTCTCGCCGTGCGCGCTCCGTACTGATGCCGTGGATAAGCGTCGCTTGCAGAGGGATGGAATAGCCGCTTGGCTGGATGATGAAACTTGCCTGCTCGGAGCGTGTGCCTTGGTCGTGCGCCAATATCCAAGCAACTTGAACGATGTGGTCGTTGCGTTTGCTCAGGCCGGTTGTTTCAGTGTCGACGAACAGATACATCTTGCTACTGTTGATCTCACGGATCTTGCATCTTGGTTACCGTGGGCGAGTGGTACTGCGAGCGGATGTACTCGAGCACGTTGTTCTGCACGGATATCCATTGCTTGCCGATCTTGGCGTCTGGCACCTTGCCGGCGAGTGCTGATACCGACAGTTTATCAAGGCACAGTGGGAGCAGGGCGGCGGCTTTGGTCAGCGTCGGCGTCGGCTGGCTCCTTACGAAAACGCAATGGACGCCCAGCGGACGCGTTTTTGGGTTCAGAGTGCTCGATTGCCCTGAGCACAACCTCCACCAGGTTGTGTGAAACCCCGTAAACGTGCGGCTTGCAGGGGAGGGAGGAACACTAGAGGGTACTGATGGGGTACTCGGCGAGGTACATCCTGAGTTACCTGCATCCTCGGCTTGGCTCGCAAATCCACCATAGACCGCAACCTTGGAGGGCGCTAAACTACCGTTTTAGTTGAGTTTTTCTGTGTTCCCTGGGGATGCAGGCGCTTTGCCAAGGTTGGGGTCGCGAGTTCGAGTCTCGTTTCCCGCTCCAAATTCAAGAACGGCGACCAGATTTGGTCGCCGTTTTTCGTTTCTGCGCTCAGGTATTCAGCTTGCTTGCCGCGTGCGCGATCATTCCTAAGCGCGCCGGATGCTTGTAGCGGCGTCTTGGGGCGTGCTGGTCGGGGATCAGCTGCTGGAGTGGTCGATGGTTCTGTCGGCAATCCGCTTCCGCTCATATTGACCAACTGTCATACTGGGGTCATCGCTTTCCGCACTTGATTTTCTAGATTCCGGTTGGATGATATCTCCCATGACAGTCTCTTCGTCTCTTGCGACATCGGCCCAGGATGCGTTCTCGGCGGCTGAGATCCGTGCTCAGTTCCCGGTTTTGCAGACGCGCGCCCACGGGTATCCTCTTGCCTATCTCGATAGCGCAGCCAGTACCCAACAGCCACTGACGGTCATCCAGGCGGTGAGTGACTATCATCGCCTGCATCACGCCAACATCCATCGCGGTGTCTATCAGCTCTCGCAGACCGCCACGCGCTTGTACGAGGAGGCGCGGGCTAGTGTGGCGCGCTTGCTCAACGCGGCTGAGCCGGCGGAGTGCATCTTTACCCGTGGGACCACTGAGTCCATCAATCTAGTGGCCGCGAGCTGGGGGCGGGCAAATCTGAAGTCTGGCGACGAGATCATCCTCTCGGTGCTAGAGCATCACTCCAATATCGTTCCCTGGCAGTTGGCGGCCGAGGCCACGGGCGCCCGCATCAAGGTCGTTCCGATGAACGACGCGGGCGAGTTGGACTTGGATGCCTACAGGGCGCTGCTTTCGGCGCGAACGCGCATCGTCGCGGTGAATCATGTCTCCAACGCCCTGGGCACCATCAATCCAGTGCGCGAGATGATCGCCGCGGCGCATGATGCCGGAGCCTTGGTGTTGATCGACGGCGCCCAATGGGTCGCCCATGGTCGGACCGACGTCCGTGAACTCGACGCTGATTTCTATGCCTTTTCTGGGCATAAGCTCTACGGGCCGACCGGCATCGGGGTGCTCTACGCCAAGCGTCACCTGCTCGACAGCATGCCGCCGTACCAAGGGGGCGGCGATATGATCGAGCAGGTCACTTTCGCCAAGACGACCTACGCGGCGATTCCAAGCAAGTTCGAGGCGGGCACGCCGAACATCTCGGGTGCGGTTGGCCTCGGGGCGGCGATCGGTTGGATCGACGGCATCGGGTTCGATGGGGTCAGTGCTCATGAGCAAGCACTGCTGGGCTATGCGACGGAGCGGTTGGAGCAGATCCCGGGGCTGGAGATCAAGGGGACGGCGCACGCAAAGAGCAGCGTGATCTCTTGGGTCATGCGCGATCCGCCGGTCGCCACCCTGGATGTCGGCACGCAACTGGATCTGCAGGGGGTCTGTATCCGCACCGGGCATCACTGTTGTCAGCCGCTCATGGATCGCATGGGGGTCAGCTCGACGGCGCGGGCCTCGATGGGCATCTACAACGGGCGCGAGGATGTCGACCGCTTGGCGGATGCGCTGCTCGGCATCGTCAGTGCGGTCCGCAAGCGTGGGCCCGCGTCGGTGTCGAGGATTGCACCGTCCGAGGTGCCCGGCTCAGCGGCCTCGGGTTCCGACGCTCAAGAGGTTTCTTATCCGTCTGCCGCGGCCGCGTCTCCGGAGGCCGCCGCCGACGAGATCGCTGAGTTGCTCGAGTTCTTGCCGGATTGGCCGATGCGTCATCAGCACATCATCGATCTGGGTGACAAGCTGCCGCCGATGCCCGAGTCCCTCAAGACGGGTGCGAATTCTGTCAGCGGCTGTCAGAGTACGGTGCATATCGCCGCGCGACTCAAGCCGGGGACCGAGGACGTGATCGAGTTCCTGGCCGACAGCGACGCCAATATCGTTCGCGGTTTGATCGCCTTGCTTCAGCAGCTCTATTCTGGGCAGAGCGCCGCTGCGATTCTCGGGTTCGACGCGGAGGCCTTTTTAGGGCGCATCGGGCTGGATCAGCATCTCAGTATGTCGAGACGCAACGGGCTTGCTTCCATGATCCAGCGGCTGCGTCAGTTGGCGCGCCAGTACGTGGGCTGAGCGAGGCGCGCCCGAGCTGAGGCCATTGGGACAGTCTTGAAGAAAAGGCGAGGCGCGGTGGCGCTGAAAGTCTGAGTTCGGACACAAAAAAGCCGGCGAATCGCCGGCTTTTTGCTGGAAGGTTCCGCAGCGTCCCTTAGTAACCGCCTTTGCGTCTTACGGCGGGTAGACCAGCGATCTTGGTGCCCTGTTTGGTCGGGGCCAAGGGGAAGAGCTGATAGAGGTCTTTGCTGCTTGGCTTGCTGCCCCAGAGCTTGCCCATGTCCTTCAGGACGACGCGCTCCATCGGCTGGTTTTGACTGTTGTTGATGTACTCGTCACGCAGGTAATTGATCACGTCCCAGTGCTTGTCGGTCAGCTCGATCCCCTCGATCTCGGCGAGCTTGCGTCCGATGTCCTCGTCCCAGTCCAGGTGGTTTTCCAGATAACCGGCTTCGGTTGTTGCGATGGTTTTGCCATTTACTTCGATGGCCATGGTCGTGCTCCTCGATTCATCATGAAGTCATCGCGGCCGGTGATTCGGCCGACGGGTTCATCGGTTGGTTCAAACCCTGGAATTTTATGATTTTATGATGGATTCGTCACGCAGTCGTTCCAGCGGTCAAGGCTCTGACGGCTAGGCGTCCTTCTTGACCGGATCAATGCCTTTGTGCGGGATGAAGATACCGCAGCCCATCAGGCGGTGTGGGCCAAGCCCGAGCTGTTGCAGCCGGATGGACTCGTCCTTGGTCAGGCCAGAGAGCATTAGACTGCGGGTGTGAATGGGGCCGTCGGGACCTTGAAGGGTCAGGCTCTTGCCGCAGAGTGCCTTACGGATCTTGATGTTCATCTTCGCTAGGGTCTGCGCCGCAGTCTCGAGAAAGGCTGCTTCGGGGATCTCTTCGGGGGTGCCGCCGGTGGCGACGTACCGGGCGAAAATGGTCGTCTCTGTACTCAAGGTGCGCGTCTTACCCACGCCGAGCGTGATGGGGTTGCCGGCGATTTCGAGCTGGGTGCCTGGTAGCGAGGCCAGCAGCGCGTCGGCGTGGGTCCTGGGGACGCGAATGGTGAGCTTGGTTCGGCGGGAGACCATGAGCAGCGACTCTGGCCCATGCTCCGGCCGTTCCCAGCCGTTTTGAGATCCGGCCACGTGGATGCTGTGGATGCCGGCGAGAGGCTCTTGAGCAATCCAGGGCATCACGGATTGGAGGGCATTGGAGAGCAGGTAGGCGTGATCGACGGGGATGCGCTTGCAGTCGATCGCAAAGAGGATATCGACGACATCCTCCTGGCTTCCTGTATCCTCTGTCGTGTCGTCTTCGTTCCAAAACATCCTAACTTCAGCCTGCAGGTTGCGCTCGGTCCTATCAAGAGGTTCCGATCAAGAGAGGGGCAGCTGCTCCTGGAGGGCCTCGCGGTCGAACCACCAATTGTCTTGCACCAGGACGTCCACGACGTTTCGCAGCCGCACGAGGAACTTCTCGGGTTCTTTCAGCTCGAGTCGCTCCATCCAAGCGTCGAGTTCGTCAGCGGAATCGATGCTGCTGTGACGCCGTGCAACCACGCCGAGAAGCTGGGTCGCAAAGAACATGAGATCTTCACGCTGACGGCCTTGGGCGCGAACGTCGGCAAGGAAGAGGGCCGTGGTCGCGGCAACGGCGGCGCCGTCCGATTCATCCGGGGTGTCTTCGATGACGTGATTGAGCAGCTCTACCGTGAGTTCAGGGTCGATCGGGCAGGTGACGGCCAGCCAGATTCCTTGGCCCAGCGCGGCGAGCGATTCTGGCTGGCCGGCCTGATAGAGGACGTCACAGGCATCCGCGGCGAGTTCAAATTGATTCCACTCGACGAAGTGGTCGAACGCGGATCTTGCTAGAGGCCAGGCCTCGGCGCCGCGCTCGAGGTTGACGAGGGTTCTCGCAATCTGCAACTCCAGGTCCGCGAGGCGGTGCGCTGATCCGCCGCTCCGTCTCAGCTCATCGAGGTGCTCGTTCAGGATTTGAAGATGTGACTCCAATGCCGCCGTTTCGATTCCATAGGCACGCACCGAATCGGCTGCGGTATCTGGAAGATGCGCGGTGAGTAGGTCGAATTGCTTCATAAGCGACTGCCTTCGGACTGCTCTTAACGAATGAGTCCGCTGAAAACGGCCTCAAGTCGGTCCTCCCAATCTTCCGGTGTGTCCGGGTAGGGCGGCTTGACATCCATGCGGAAAAAACGCTCTCCAGATCGGGCAACGTCCTGTATCAGCGGGGTGAGCTCGTCGAAGGACTCTATGTCCTGATGGGATACAAGGATTTCACTGAGCTTTAGCATGGGTTGTCCTAACCGCTCCTCGTCTATTGATAATGGTTCGCGACCTGACTGGGGGGTGATTGGCACCAGCTTGGCGGCGCGCTGCGCATTTACTCGGTTGCTCCAAGCGATCTCTATGGTGCCCGTGCCCCATGCGTGTGGGATCGCTTCACTGGATCCGATCAAGGTATCGCACGCGATAAAGGAGACGTTGAGACGCATCACCTGGCGCTTCCGCAAAGGCCGATCTGTTGTGCAGCACGTTGTTGGAAACGAACCCCTCGCCGGCCTCCAGTCTGTGATTCAAGGTGAAGGCGTCGCCGGTCGAAAACAACTGAGTTAAGGCGTCTCGGGCCGCGTCTGTCTCCGTCGTACTGCGCCAGATCACGTTCTTGCCGCGTGCCGAATACCTCATGTGTAAGTGGCCTTCGCGAATCGAAAAAACCGGCCCGGTGCTCAGGGGGCGCAGCATCTTGCCGTCCTGTTCATGGGCCGGGATCCGCAGCGCTTTGGGGTGCGTAAGGGCCTCAATGTGGGTCCGCGAGGCGTCTCGCAAGCGGATGTAGGCGATCTCTGGATCCAGCAGTGAATTGATGCCGCCAGCGCGTGCCGGCCTGACGCAGAAGAGGGTCCATGCCAAGACTTGCTCCTGGGGTGCGTTGTAGTAACCGTCGGTATGCCAGCTGAGTGGCTTGCTGGTGTAGGGGATGAAGTCGGCGCGCTTTGTGGTCGTTGCGCCGCCGTCTTCCGTTCGAAGCGGCGCAGGTGTGATCCAGCTGACCGCCTGGGCGTCCGCGAGCAGGTTGGCGTCGGTCCGAATCAAGCTCAAGGCGCGCCCGAGCAGGATCACGGACTGCGGGCTGACATTCGCTGGCCGCGTGCGTATGAGCGCCACGTTGTAGGCGGCGACGCGTTGGCGCACGGCCGCAAGCTCCGCCGCGCTTGGCTGCGCGAGGCTGTTCATTTCGACCGCGATACCTTCGATCCCGGCTGGATGAAGGGCCAGCTTCCGGGCGCGCCAGTCTAGATACGCTTGGTCGTTGTCGAGATCGAACGCTTGCTCCACGGGTTGGCTCTTATATAAGAAAACGGTAATATTAACGAACGTTGACCTTGTGAGCGGCTGGCTTGTAGCATCCGGCCACCTTCGACGCAAGGTCGTCAGGCGCCAAGATGAAGAGGCAAGGATTGCTGCGCCGCACAAGTTAAAGAGGCGAGCAAGGCCGCTCAGCCGAGGTGGGAAAGGGCCATATCCCGAAAGGGATAGAGGCAGGGGGGGCTACCCTCCCAATCGTGGAATGGGCGGACTGTGAGTACATCGGTACATTAAGAGATGCCGATGGGGTTGCCGGTACAGAACACGACGCGCGTAGTCGGTACCACCACCTCCAACTCAGATGTGACGTGATGCACGACAGATGGCGCCGGCACAGCCGCCGCGCTCCCTGGGTGCTCCCAAGAAAAACCACTCCGCTTCCTGGTTAATCGATTAGGAGAGACCGCGCAATGTCTATCGATAAGCACATGACCCCGATGCTCGACCAGCTGGAGACCGGCCCCTGGCCAAGCTTTGTCTCTGGTATTAAGCGCTTGCGCGACGAGCACCCCGAGCCGCGTATCAAAGAGATGACCAATGACCTGCTCGGTCAGTTGGAGCACTCCTATGAGACCCGCAAGGGCTACTGGAAAGGGGGCACTGTGTCGGTCTTCGGATACGGCGGTGGCATCATTCCCCGCTTCTCCGAGGTGGGCAAGGCGTTTCCCAAGTCGAAGGAATTCCACACCCTGCGCGTCCAGCCGCCGGCGGGCAACCACTACTCGACGGCCATGCTGCGCCAGTTGGCGGACAGCTGGGAGAAGTACGGCTCGGGCCTGATCACCTTCCATGGTCAGACCGGAAACATCATGTTCATCGGCACGGATACGGAGAACACCCAGCACTTCTTCGACGAGATCAATGAGTACGGCTGGGATCTCGGCGGCGCTGGTCCTTGCGTGCGCACCGCGATGTCCTGCGTCGGCGCGGCGCGTTGCGAGATGTCCTGCACCAACGAATTCAAGGCGCACCGGATGCTGGTGAACAATTTCACCGACGACGTGCATCGTCCGGCACTCCCTTACAAGTTCAAGTTCAAGGTCTCGGGCTGCCCGAACGACTGTCAGAACGCCATCGAGCGCTCGGACTTCGCCGTTCTCGGTACTTGGCGCGACGACATGAAGGTCGATCAGGCCGAGGTCAAGAATTACATCGCCGACAAGGGCCGTCAGTATTACATCGACAACGTCATCACGCGCTGCCCGACCCAGGCCCTGTCGCTGAATGACGACGATACCCTCAACGTCAACAACCGCGACTGCGTGCGCTGCATGCACTGCCTGAACGTCATGCCGAAGGCGCTGCACCCCGGCGACGACAAGGGTGTCACCATCCTGATCGGCGGCAAGCGCACCCTGAAGATCGGCGATCTCATGGGCACCGTCGTGGTTCCCTTCAAGAAGTTAGAGACCGAGGAAGACTACGAGTCCATGGTCGAGTTGGCCGAGACCATCATCGACTTCTGGGCCGAGAACGGTCTCGAGCACGAGCGCTGCGGTGAAATGATCGAGCGCATCGGTCTGGCTAACTTCCTCGAGGCCATCGGCGTCGATCCGGATCCAAACATGCTGAGCCATCCGCGCCAGAGTTCCTACATCCGCATGGATGGCTGGGACGAGGCCGCCGAGGAATGGTTCGCGCGTCAGGCCGAGGCCGGCAACTGAGCCGTCCCGAGCTGACGACCACACTCATTACCTGAACTGAATAATCTGGAGGATTAGGCAATGGCGGAAATGCGCGAGCCGATTGAGTCTGGCTGCCCGGATCCCTGGCAGTACATGCATCCCGTGATGCGCAAGAACTTCGGGATGTGGAAGTATCACGAGCATCCGCGTCCGGGCGTGCTGCTCCACGTCGCCCACAGCGGCGACAAGATCTGGACCGTCAAGGCTGGCACCCAGCGCATCCTGGACGTCTTCTCGCTGCGCAAGCTCTGCGATATCGGCGACCAGTTCGCGGATGGCTACGTCCACTTCACCCTGCGCTCCAACATTGAGTACATGGTGAGCGACGAATCCAAGGTCCAGCCCTTGATCGACGCCCTGGAAGGGGCCGGCTTCGTGGTCGGCGGCACCCAGAACTCAGTGGCGATGATTTCGCACACTCAAGGCTGGCTGCACTGCGACATCCCCGGCACCGACGCATCGGGCGTGGTCAAGTCCATGATGGACGAACTCATCGACGAGTTCCGCAATGCGAACATGCCGAACCGGGTGCACATCACCACGTCCTGCTGTCAGATCAACTGCGGTGGGCAGGGCGATATCGCCATCAACATCCAGCACACCAAGCCGCCGAGGATCAATCACGATCTGGTGGCCAACGTCTGCGAGCGTCCCTCGGTCGTGGCGCGCTGCCCAGTGGCAGCCATTCGTCCGGCCATGGTGAACGGCAAGCCGTCGCTGGAAGTCGACGAGCGCAAGTGCATCTGCTGCGGTGCCTGCTTTCCGCCCTGTCCGCCCATGCAGATCAACGATGCCGAGCACTCCAAGCTGGCGATCTGGGTCGGTGGCAATCACTCCAATGCGCGTGGTAAACCGACCTTCCAGAAGCTGGTTGCGGCCGGCATCCCGAACAACCCGCCACGCTGGCCGGAAGCAACCGCGATCGTCAAGCAGATTCTCAAGGCCTATAAAGAAGGCGCCAAGGACTGGGAGCGCATCAACGAGTGGATAGAGCGCATCGGCTGGCCTCGCTTCTTCGAGGAAGTCGAGCTGCCGTTCACCAAGTATCACATCGATACCTGGCGCGGGGCGCGCGCGAGCTTCAACAGCTCGTCCTACATCCGCTTCTGAAGAATAAGGGGTTGTCCCGATTAGGGGACGGTGACGGGCCTTGGGCGCCGGACAGACCGGCCCTGCGTCCCTGCCGCCCCCCGCCAGCCCTCAGCCGGGGGTGCGGTGCGGCAGGGGCCATGTGTCCCGATCACTGACAACTGACCACTGACCACTGACAACTCTATTCCGAGGTCGACATGAAGTTCGCACTTCAGATCAACGAGGGACCCTACCAGCACCAGTCGTCCGACTCGGCCTACATGTTTGCGAAGGCCGCGTTGGAGAAGGGGCACGAGATCTTCCGTGTCTTCTTCTATCACGATGGCGTCAACAACTCGACGCGTCTGACGACTCCGCCGCAGGATGACCGGCATATCGTCAACCGCTGGGCGGAGCTGGCCGAACAATACAACCTCGACATGGTTGTCTGCGTCGCTGCGGCCCAGCGCCGTGGTGTCGTGGATGAGGGTGAGGCCACTCGTAACGGCAAGGACGCCACCAACATTCATCCCAAGTTCCGCATCTCGGGGCTCGGGCAGCTGGTCGAGGCGGCGATCCAGGCCGACCGTCTCGTCGTCTTCGGCGACTAAGGGGTTCGTGGCATGTCAGAAATCGTGAAGAAATTCATGTACCTGAATCGTAAGGCCCCTTACGGCACCATCTACGCATGGGAGGCCCTCGAGGTCGTCCTCATTGGTGCGGCATTCGATCAGGACGTGTGCGTCATGTTCGTGGACGACGGCGTCTACCAGCTCACCAAGGGGCAGGATACGAAAGGCATCGGGATGAAAAACTTCTCGCCGACCTATCGCACCCTGGGTGACTATGAAGTCAAGCGGATCTATGTCGACCGCGCCTCGCTGGAGGCTCGCGGGCTCACGCAGGAAGATCTCGTCGAGATCGCCTGGGAAGATTTCGAGACCGAAGAAGAGATCGACAACATCGTCGAAGTCGTCGATGCGGCGCGCGTCAGCGAGCTGATGAACGAATCCGACGCGATCTTCAGCTTCTAAATCTCTCTAAGGAATCTCGGGAGTCGTCCGAATGAGCATCCTGCACACCGTCAACAAATCACCCTTCGAGCGGAATTCGCTAGAATCCTGCATTAGGTTTGCCACAGATGGCGCCGCCGTCCTGCTGTTCGAAGATGGCATCTACGCTGCCCTGTCCGGGACAAGCGTTGAGTCTGCCGTCGCAGACGCGCTTGGCAAGCTGAAAGTTTACGTGCTCGGTCCCGATCTCAAGGCCCGGGGATTTTCCGAAGAGCGCGTGATCAAAGGTATCAGCGTCGTGGACTATGCTGGCTTCGTGGATCTCACCGCGGAGCACGTTAAGGTCCAGGCCTGGTTGTAATTTTTTAAGCACTGAGAGGAACATCGCAATGGCAGACACGATCGAAGTTGACGGCAAGGAGTTCGCCGTGGATGAAGAGGGCTATCTGTCCAACCTGAACGATTGGGTTCCGGGCGTGGCTGGCGTCATGGCCAAGCAGGACAACCTGGAACTGACCGATGAGCACTGGGACATCATCAACTTCCTCCGCGAGTACTACGAGGAATACCAGATCGCTCCAGCCGTGCGCGTCCTGACCAAGGCGGTCGGCAAGAAGCTGGGTAAGGAGAAAGGCAACAGCAAGTACCTCTACAGCCTGTTCCCCTACGGACCGGCTAAGCAGGCTTGCCGCTTCGCTGGCCTCCCCAAGCCGACTGGCTGCGTCTAATAGCCAATCCTCCGGCAAGCCGCGCGGTTAGGCCGCGCTGGCTTGCCGGATCACAATAAAGTTCCACTGAGGTAGCGGAAACATGGCGTTTCTGACGAACTTCTACGCCTTCCTGTTTTACTTCGCCGCTTTCGTGCTCGTCTTCGGTCTGATTTTCAAGATCGTGCAGTACTCGCGTACTCCGGCTCCCTTGAAGATCCCGACGACACCGGCTCCGACGACCCGTAGCGGAGTCGTCTTCAGGATGACGCGCGAAGTTGTGCTCTTCGAAAGCCTGTTCCGTGGCAACAAATGGACCTGGATCTTCGGCTGGATGTTTCACTTCGGCCTCTTCCTCGTCACCCTGCGCCACCTGCGTTACTTCTTAGACCCTGTGCCTTTCCCCATTCAGCTTGTCCAGCCTTTCGGCATCTACGGCGGATTAGCGATGGTGGTCGGCTTGGCCGGCCTCTGGGTGCGGCGCTTCGCCGTTGACCGGGTCAAATACATCACCGCGACCTCGGACCATCTCATCTTGGGTCTGCTGGTGCTCATCGGCTGCACCGGGCTGTTGATGAAGTTCGTGTTTCATACCGATGTCGTCGAGATCAAGTCGTTCTTCCTCGGTCTCTACAGTTTCGATATCAAGCCGCTGCCGGGCGATCCCTTGCTGCTGCTGCACCTCCTCTTAGTGGCGTCTTTGATGATCATCTTCCCTTACAGCAAGCTTCTGCACGCTCCCGGACTCTTCTTCAGTCCGACCCGTAATCAGGTCGACAACCCGCGTGAGCAACGGCATATCGCGCCCTGGGCGAAAAGACTCGATCAGCAGTAGGACCGTCGCACCCCGACCATCCCGCGATCCGAGTCGTCTTCCGCATTGAGAGGTTGATCCATGGCCAAGGCAACGTTTGAAGTCCCAGCGCTGAGTCAATACACCGAGGTTCCGCCAGTCACGCCTGATGCCATGGCGCACAGTGCGCCCTTCAAATCGAAGGACGAGTGGCAGGACGCACTGGGGTTCCCGGGCGAGCTGCCCGAGGACTGGCAGGCCAAGGCCATCGATAAGATGGGCGACCTGCTTGGCAAGTACCGCTCGCTGCGCGTCTACATGGATTCCTGCGTCAAGTGCGGCTCCTGCACCGACAAGTGTCACTATTTCCTGGGTACCAAAGATCCCAAGAATATGCCCGTTGGCCGCCAGGATCTGATGCGCAAGGTATATCGGCGCTACTTCACGCTGGCGGGCCGGTTCTTCCCCAAGCTGGTCGGTGCAGAGGACTTTACCAAGGAGGTTCTGGACGACTGGTACAGCTACTTCCACCAGTGCTCACAGTGCCGCCGTTGCTCGGTTTTCTGTCCCTACGGCATCGATACCGCCGAGATCTCCATGGCTGCGCGCGAGATCATGGACAGCATCGGCGTGGGTCAGAAGTACTGCAACGAGATCATTGCGAAGGTCTACAGGATCGGCAACAACCTCGGGCTGCCAGGCCCGGCGCTGGAAGACACCCTCGAGGGACTGGAGGAGGACGTCTTCGACGATACCGGCGTCAAGGTCCGCTATCCGCTCGACGAAGAGGGCGCCGAGATCCTCTTGGTGACGCCCTCGGCGGACTTCTTCGCCGAGCCCCACGTCGACGGTTTGATCGGCTACGGCAAGGTGTTTCACGAGGCTGGGGTTTCCTGGACCATCAGCTCCTACGCCTCCGAGGCTGCGAACTTCGGCATGTTCATCGGCTCCTACGCCAACATGCGCAAGCTCGCCCAGCGTATCCGCGAGGCCGCCATCAAGCTCAAGGTCAAGCGCATCGTCTTCGGCGAATGCGGGCATGCCTGGCGCGTCGCCTACAGCTTCCTCAACACCTTGGCAGGTCCCTGGGATTTCTTAGATCCCCGTTACCCGGTGCCGCAGCACATCTGCGAGTTCACCTATGAGCTGATCAAAGAGGGCAAGCTCAACCTGGACAAGAGCGAGAACGACGACAAGGTTCTCACCTTCCACGATAGCTGCAACGTCGCGCGCGCCTCGCGGATGGGGACCACGCCTGGCGGCCAGTTCGAGATCCCGCGCGCCATCCTCAAGGCGACCTGCAACAACTTCTATGACATGGACGAGGACACCATCCGCGACCGCACCTTCTGCTGCGGCGGTGGCGGCGGATTGCTGACCGACGACCTCATGGAGATTCGCGTCAAGGGGGCCAAGCCCAGGCTGGATGCCTTGAACAACGTGATGCAGGAGAAGGGTGTCACGCACATGGCCGCCATTTGCGCCATCTGCAAGAGCCAGTTCACTAAGGTCCTCCCCTATTACGGCATGGAGATGGATCAGATCGTGAGTTTGCACCAACTCGTTTCGAATGCCCTGGTGCTGACACCGGGCGAGGACGACGAGGAGCCTGATGAAGACGACGATCTTGACAAGAACGATAACGACGAAGACACAGACGAGGCGGCCTGATTGGGGCCATCGAGCGCAGCCCGTCCGTTAGCGTGCGTTGACGGGGCGAACGACCTGATACGAACACCCTGATTCCGCGTCAGGGCTCAAACTGGTACGGAGAGTGATCAAGATGGCAACTTCCAGCGACGAAATGAAGACCAAGCCCTCCTGGCGTCGGTTCGAGGACGGCGAACATGTTTGGGACGACCTGACGCAGAAGATCTTCAACGAAGATCATTCTCATAAGTGCCCGACCTACGTTCACAAGACACCGCCGTGTCAAGGAAGCTGCCCGTCGGGTGAAGATATCCGCGGCTGGCTGCAGATCGTGCGCGGCATGGAGAAGCCGCCAGAGGGTATGGATTGGCAGGAATATGCCTTCAGGCGCTCCACCGAGGCCAACCCCTTTCCGTCCATGATGGGCCGCGTCTGTCCGGCGCCCTGTCAGGACGGCTGTAACCGCAACGAACTGGAAGACTTCGTTGGCATCAACGCCGTCGAGCAGTTCATCGGCGACACCGCCATCGCCAACGGCTACAAATATGATGCCGCGCCCGCCGACACGGGCAAGCGCATCGCCATCGTCGGTGGCGGTCCCGCTGGTCTCGCCGCAGCCTATCAGCTGCGCCGCAAGGGCCATGCCTGCACCATCTTCGAAGCGAATGACGGGCTCGGCGGCATGTTCCGCTTCGGCATTCCCGGCTACCGTGTGCCGCGCGACAAGCTGGATGCCGAGATCCAACGCATCCTTGACCTCGGCCAGATCGAAGTAAAGCTGAAGACGCGTATCGGCAGCGACGTGACGGTTGAGCAGCTCGAGAAGGATTACGATGCCATCCTTTGGTCCATCGGCTGTCAGAGTGGACGCGGTCTGCCGGTTCCGGGCTGGAAGGACACCCCGAACTGCGTTTCCGGTGTCGCCTTCCTCAAGGCCTACAACGAGGGGCGCATGAAGGTCACCGCAGGTAAGGTCGTCTGCGTCGGTGGCGGCGATACCTCGATCGACGTCGTCTCGGTCGCGCGCCGTCTGGGTCATATCACCAAGACAGGTAACAGCGACCTGCCGGAGACCGTCATCCGTGACGGCTATGTCGCGCACGATGCCGCCACGGCCGCAGCCGCCGAAGGTGCGGAGGTCACCCTGACCTCACTCTTCACCCGCGACAAGATGACCGCCTCCGAGCACGAGGTCGATGATGCGACGCGCGAGGGCGTGACCATCCTCGACGGTGTCATGCCGGTCGAGGTCATCAAGGATGCCAAGGGTCGCGCAACCGGACTCAAGGTGGCCGACTGCACCATGACCGATGGCCGGCCGACCCCAGTCGATGGCACCGAACGTGTCCTCGAGGCTGAACTCATCGTCTCCGCGATCGGGCAGGGCGGCGATCTCTTGGGGCTGGAGGCCTTTGACAATGGCCGCGGTCTCATGGACTCCGATAAGTTCTATCAGGTGCCGGGTAAGGCGGGCCATTTCGTCGCGGGCGACATCATTCGTCCGCACCTGCTCACCACCGCCATTGGCCAGGCATGGATCGCTGCCGAGTCCATCCATGACTACGTCATGCAGGAAGAACACAAGCGTCGCCCCAAGGTCGACGTCCACCACTTCAACCTGCTCGACAAGATGACCGAGGCCAACCTGGCGCCCGAGACCTTCGAGGTGGACCAGGCCGGAGACCTCCGTGGGACGTCGTCCGCCAACTACGCGATCCACAACTACGAGGACCGCTCGGGCGCCGAGGTCATCCCTCACGACGAGCTTTTCCTCGGCCACTTCAACTATGTGGCGCGCAACCTGCGTAAGGAAGAGGTGCCAAGCTCAGACGACGTTCTAGGTCATTTCCACGAGCGCGTCATTGGACTGACTGAGGAAGAGGCAATCAACGAGGCCAAGCGCTGCATGAGCTGCGGCATGTGCTTCGAGTGCGACAACTGCGTCATCTTCTGCCCGCAGGATGCAGTCTTCCGTGTCGACAAGGCCAGTCGTACCACTGGGCGCTATGTGGATACCGACTATGCCAAGTGCATTGGTTGCCACATCTGCGCCGATGTCTGCCCGACCGGCTACATCAAGATGGGGCTCGGTGAATAAGCGAAGTGGAGGCGTCGATGGCTAAGGTCTTACTGAGAGCGAGCCTCGTCGCCGTTAGTCTGGTCTGGGTGCTCGCCGCCCAGACCGTCCTGGCGGCCGAGGTGAAGCGATATGTGGTCGAAGGCTCCCGTGCCGCCGAGTTGGACTCTTGTGTCGAGCCGACGGAGCGCATGCGCCGGATGCACTTTGAATTTATCAAGCACCAGCGTATCTCGACCGTACACGAGGGTATCCGCGGCACAAAATACAGTCTGGCGGGCTGCGTGGAATGCCACATCAGCTACGACGGGCAGCAGCCGGAGCCGATCAACCAACCGGATCAGTTCTGCGGCGCTTGCCATGCCTATGCCGCCGTTGATCTGAATTGCTTCGACTGTCACGCCTCCGTCCCGAACCCGCAGGGGCTGGACGCCGAGGCGCAAGCCGCTCACCGTGCCGCTGGCGTCGAGAAACTTGTCCAGAGCGGCCGCAACGGGGAAGGCCACTGAGATGACAGACAAAACTGATAGAGCCGAGAACGAGATCGATGCGGGTCGCCGCGACTTCATCGGTGTGGCGGCAGGGATGACCGCAGCGGTGGTCGCACCAGGTGTGTTCTTGCATAGCGTTGCGGCGGCGCCGCGCTCCGAGCCGGTCAACAGCGATGTGCGCTGGGGGCTGCTGGTCGATACCGCGAAGTGTGTCGATGGCTGCTCCGCCTGCGTCGAGGCTTGCAACGAAGAGAACGGCTTGAATTTGCAGACGCCGCCAAAGGGCGAGTCGGAGCGGAAATGGGATACACAGAAGGCCGTTTGGATTCGCAAGGTCAAGCTGCAGGACAATCAGACCGGTCGCATCACCAATCTGCCGATGATGTGCCAGCACTGCGAGCATCCGCCTTGTGTCGACGTGTGCCCGACCGGAGCTTCCTTCAAGCGCGCTGATGGGATCGTGATGGTGGATCGCCACCTGTGCATCGGCTGCCGCTACTGCATGATGGCTTGCCCCTACAAGGCGCGCAGCTTCATTCACGACGAGACCAGCGGCCAACTCACCAGTGTTCCCCGAGGCAAGGGCTGCGTGGAGAGCTGCAATCTGTGCGTTCACAGACGCGACTATGGGGAGGAATCGACCGCTTGCGTCGATGCCTGTGCCGCCGAGGGTCATCACGCGATCGTCTTCGGTGACCTCAAAGACCCCAACAGCGCGATCAATCAGCAGCTGAAAGAGATCCCGAGTCGCCAGATTCGCGAGGACCTGCAGCTGAATACGGGCGTGCGCTACTCCGGCGTTTAGCCAGGGCGAGGGGAAACTCAATATGAAACGAATCGTCTATCGTGAATGGCGGATCTCACCGCAGCGTTACTGGAGCATCTTAGGCATCCTCGCTGCGGTGGTCGGGGTCGGAGCACTGGCCTTTGGCTACATGGAGCATGAGGGACATTGGGTCACCGGAATGAATAACTCGGTGGTCTGGGGAACGCCGCACGTCTTCGCTGTGTTCCTCATTATCTCCTCATCCGGGGCGCTCAACATCGCCTCGATCGGCACCGTCTTCCAGAAGCCGATCTACAAGCCGCTGGGGCGGCTGTCCGGATTGCTCGCCGTGGCCTTGCTCATGGGCGGCCTCTTGGTTCTAGTCACCGACCTGGGGCGCCCGGAGCGGCTGATCGTGGCCATGACGACCTACAACTTCAGCTCCATCTTTGCTTGGAACATCTTCCTCTACACCGGCTTCATGGCGATTGTCATCGCCTATCTCTGGACGATGGCCGACCGCCAAGGCAGCGCCTTCAAACGCCCAGTGGGCATCCTGGCGCTGGTCTGGCGACTTGCGCTCACCACGGGTACTGGCTCCATCTTCGGCTTCATTGTTGCGCGTCAGGCATTCGACGCCGCCATCCTAGGCCCGATGTTCGTCGCCATGTCCTTTGCGTACGGTCTGGCGGTCTTCATGCTGGTGCTCATGTTCGCCTTCAATGACGACGAGCGGCCGATCGGTCCGGTCATGCTCAGACGGTTGAAGAACCTCTTGGCGCTCTTCGTCGCCATCGTGCTCTACTTCACGCTGATCTATCACCTGAAGAATCTCTATATCACTGAGAACGCGAGCCTGGAGACCTGGCTGCTGCTCAAAGGCGGGATCTACACTTTCCTCTTCTGGATCGGCTGGGTGCTCATCGGAAGCCTTGTGCCGCTTGGCATTCTCTATCATCCAGAGCTGAGCAAAGAGCCGAAGTGGGTCGCGGCGGCCTGTGCCTTGGTCATCGCCGGCGGGCTGGCCACCATGTATGTCGTCATCATCGGTAGCCAGGCCTTCCCCATTCAGATGTTCCCTGGGCGTACGGTGCTCGAGTCGGGCTTCCTCGATGGCGTCAACGGGCAGGCGGCGCCCTACTGGCCGACGCTTCCGGAGCTTCTGCTCGGCCTTGGCGGCGTCGGCGTGGCCCTATTGATCACGGCCGTCGGCGTGCGCGTGCTGCAGTTCCTGCCGGAGTCCTTGGCCGATGACGTCGTGCCGCCCTGCGAGGAGACCATCGCGAGCGCGGAAGCTGACCCCGAACTCGCCTGAGTCGTTAACAAGGCGTCGTTAGACACACAGCGGCTAGATGGCTCATCTCTATATTGCTGCACCGCAGAAGTCGTCAGGGAAGACGACGCTCTCCATCGGCATCTGTCGTGAGCTTCGTCGGCGCGGGCTCGTCGTACAACCCTTCAAGAAGGGGCCTGACTACATCGACCCATTGTGGCTGAGTCAGGCCGCCAATCGCTCCTGCTTCAACCTAGACTTTCACACCATGGCGCCCGAGGAGATCTCGGACGCCTTCGCGCGCGAGCTGAGCGGCGCCGATGTAGGCGTGATCGAGGGCAATGTCGGGCTCTTCGATAGCACGGACATCCGCGGCGCCAACAGCAACGCCGAGCTTGCCAAACAGCTGCGCGCTCCCGTCGTGCTGGTCGTCAACTGCAATGGCCTGGCGCGAGGCATTGCGCCTCTGCTGCTCGGGTATCTCGCCTTCGATCCAGAACTGGAGATCGCCGGAGTCATCCTGAACAAGGTCGGCGGGATGCGCCACGGCGAGAACCTGGTCCGCGTCGTCGAGCACTACACGGATGTCGCGGTGCTGGGCGTGCTGCGGCGTGAGGATGATCTCGCCATCTCCGAGCGTCACCTCGGCCTCATGCCCATCAATGAGGCCAAGGATGCCGAGGCTTGGATCGAATCCATTCGCGGACGGGTGGCCGAAGAGATGGATTTCGACCGCTTGATTGAAATCGCCGAGCGTGCACCAGGATCTGAGCCGAGATCCCTGCCATCGGGCGCCTCGCCGAGCGCGGGCTCAACGCTCAGACTGGGCATCGCGCGAGATTCCGCCTTCGGCTTCTACTATCCAGACGATCTTCGCGCACTGGCCATGGGTGGGGCGGAGCTGGTGCCCTTCAGTCCCATCAGCGACGCCGAACTCCCTCCCGTCGACGCACTCTTTATCGGCGGCGGGTTCCCCGAGTACCGCATGGCCGAGTTGGAGGCCAATGTCTCCATGCGGCAGTCGATCGCCGACTTCATCGCCCAGGGCGGTCCGACCTACGCCGAGTGCGGCGGGCTCATGTATTTGTGCAAAGGTCTCAGTTGGCAGGGGCGGCGCTGCCAGATGGCGGGGGCGCTCGAGGCCGAGGTCGAGATGCGCCAGCGGCCGCAGGGCCGGGGCTACGTCAGGCTGCGGGAGACTCAGGCGTTTCCTTGGCCGAGGGCAGCGCTCGGCGGCAAAGAGATTCCGGCGCACGAGTTCCACCATTCGGCGATCGTCGCGCCCAACCCAACTTGGCGCTATGGCTACGAGGTGGTGCGCGGCACGGGGATCGATGGATCAAGAGACGGTGTCGTCCAAGGTAATCTGCTCGCCTGCTACAGCCATTTGCGCGCGGTGTCGGACAACCGTTGGACGGAGCGCTTCCTTGGCCACGTCCGCCGTTGTCTCGGCGGCTGAATCACGCCCCGCTGCCCCTTGTCGGGCTCAGAGCCCCAGCGAGGCCATTGCGGATGGAGTCTCGGCTCACGAGCGGCTGGCGGCCGAATTTGCGTTAAACTCTCGTCAAACTTCAAGCGGAAGCCAATAAGAAAGGTCTGAGATGTTCAAACTGACAGCAGCAGCTGCGGAGCAGGTCCTGAAAGCGGCGCAACAGGGAGGCACCGAGGGCATGTCGTTGCGCCTTGCGGCGGCGCAGAACGCAGACGGCAGTATCGAGTACCGCATGGGCTTCGACGAGCTGACCGAAGACGATATTCGCATGACTTGCGAGGGCGTGGAGGTCATCATGACGCCAGAGCAGGTACCGCTGCTCGATCAGGCGACCATGGACTACGTCGAGATGGAGCCTGGCCAATTCCACTTCATCTTCCTCAATCCGAAAGACCCGGCCTACGAGCCGCCGACCGAGGATTGATGGGAATGCCTTGCCTCGGATGCGCATCCCTGCCTTGACGCCATGGAGCTGAGTCCGGAGGACAGCCTCAGGCTCAACGTCCTGCTGGCCAACAAGCCGCTCGCCATCCGGATCGACGAGAGCCGGATGATCGTCCATGGATTGACGGCTCAGGGTGAGTCGACCGTCCGACTCAATCCGACAGGGCGCCAGGAGCAGTATGTGCGGAGCGTCCGCGAGCTGATCTCGGGGCATGTCCTAGGCTCGCCAGGCGGCTATCCCGTGTACCTCAAGCGCTGGACCCGCATGGGGCAAATGCGCGATGAGAGCCTCGAGCAGCTTCTGACGCTCGGCGAGCCCGAGGCCGTTGTCGCCGCCGTTTGTGCGCCGGGCCTCAGCGATGAGCTGGCCAGGCGCGCCTGGTGGGCCATGGAGGACGCGGGCAACGCGCGGCGCATGCTCAAGAATCCCAGGGTGAGGGCAGGGCGGATGGGCAAGGTGCTCGCAAACTATCTGGTCGACTACCTCCCCTTCGAGACCGAGCATGAAGAGATCATGGAGACGGTGCGGCTGGTCCTGCAGCCCGGGCTGCTCGATGAGACGCAGCGGCTCGACCTTTGGCGCAAGTCGACACGCAAGCAGGCCTATCTCGTCGGCTTCATCCAGGCCTTGCCGGATGCGCTCCCCGAGCCCGTCAAGGCGCGCGAGCCGGATGCCGTCATCTTGGAACTGGCGGCCGGAGGAGACCTCTATGCAAGGGCCATGCAGCGCGTCTATGCCTCGAGCGGTCAGACCTTCCTCAAGACCCTCGCGGCGGTGCTCGCTAAACCCCCGAGTCAAGAAGTCGTCATTGCCGCACTCGATGGCTTGCGCGACTACTTCGCGGTTGTCCGGCCAACGGGGGACCCCGACCTCCGGCTGGACGATCTAATCGCTGATGTGCGGAGCCTCTTCGCATCGCCCGATGCGCAGCCGGCAGCCGCCGAGCTGCTCGCCCGCTCTCCGGGGCTGGCCGATGAGGTTGCGGCGATACGCTTTCTTTCCGGCGTGGGCTACGGCCTTATCAGGCCGTTGCTGCCAGATCCGTCGACGCAGGGCAGCTTGATGCGTCGTAAGCTTGCCCCGGTAACCGACGCCATTCAGGCGCGACTGGATTTGCTGCGCGGCGTCGCGCGCTGACCTTTACGCCCCTTCCGGTCTTCTCCCTCGGACGCCAATGATCGTGTTGGTGCGCCATTTGCTTCAGCTTCACTGTTCCTTTGATCCATGCGAGGCCACCGCACCTCAGGTGACCGCGCGGACCAACTGCCGCGAGGAGAACGAGCGATGAGCAGCATCTTGACTAACATTGGCGACATTGCGTCGAGCCTTTATGGCGCTAAGTCTGAGCAGACCCAGAGATACGGCAGCCCGACAGACAGCATCGAGCAGGTCTTTTCCTATCTTGACACTGAAGGTAAGGGTTACTTGGACACGGCCGATTTTGCGGCCGCCTTCGAGAGCTTAGGTCTTCGGTCAGGTGACGGATCCTTGGCGGATGCGGGCGCCGAAGAGGTCGTTTCCGTGCTCGACCTTGACGGTGACGGACGCGTCACCACGGATGACATGACGCAGGGCTTGCAGACGCTGACCGACAGTCTGGGTGTCCTGCGCGGGCGGGAGTCCCCGGTCGGCCCCGAGGCGGTCGGTGCCATGACTCCACCGCCCACACCGGAGCAAGTCCTGGGCTTTACCGAGGAAGCGCTGAAAAGCCAGTTTGAGGCCCTCACGAGCGGCGCAGAAGCAGATCCCGAGGACGAGGGCACGCAACTGCTCGCAAGCATCTTGGATGACTTCGAGACCGCCGACGCCGATGGCGATGGTCGCGTCAGCGGCGAGGAGGCGATGGCCTTTGCACGGTCGCTAGAGAGTGCTCCTGCGGCGATTTCGGAAGCGGCGTCGGAAAGCACGACGGAAGCCGAGGAGAGCGCGGCGACCGCAGCCGTCTTGAAGAGTTTCGAGGCAGCGGACGCGGATGGAGACGGGCTGCTCAGCAGCGATGAGGCAGTCGCCTATGTGCAATCCTCAAGCGGCATCACGGACGATGCGACTGAAGACTCAGTGATCGGCGCGGCAACGCAAGCTGTGGCTGGAACGACCGGGGAGGGTTCGACCGAGCAGCTCGTCATGCGCCGCATCATGGCCCTGATGGACGCCTATGGCTCCTCGAGCAGTGCTGCTACTGCCAGCGACCTGCTGTCCGAGCTGGCCTAGGAGCCTGTCCGACTTGGGGGGATCGAAGCGAGGAAGTGGGAGAGCGAGGCCATTTCGTTCCGGTTTTGAGGCGCATAGTGGTTCTATGTAACGAAAAAGCGGGGCGAAAGGGACCGTTCTCCCGATTCCGCAGCCGATTCATCCTAAGTCGGACAGGCTCCTAGGGCTTTTAGACGCTGTGGGAGCGGCGCCTCGCCGCGACGGGATGCGGTTGTAGGGATCGATCGCGCCGAGGACCCTGCTCCCAGGGGGGCGTCGAAGAAGGGTACCGCTATCTGAAGCACGGATAGTGAAAGCTGCCTATGCAATGCAAATCGCTGTTTTTCTTAGGGTTCGACCAAGACTGACGCGCGGGGTCGGGTGGGCCGAGCTAGGAGGCCCAACGAAAGGGTGCGTGTTGGGCCTCCTGACGTCGGCCTAGCCTGCAGCAGCTGGCCGCCGTGATTCCAATTCAAAAAGCTGTCGTCGATCCAATCAAGAGTCCCGCGGGATTTCATTTCTGCTCGCCGATTGCGAGCGGCCTAGCGCATCCTCGTCAGTTGCTCAGTGATCTCCCAGAGCTGACGATTTGCCTCGGCGCTTCGCGCTTGGTCGGGTGCCTGGATTTCCTTCTCACCGGCAAGATATTTCCCGCTGACGCCTGTCATCTCGGGTGACTGAAGTGCGTAGAGGACGCGCTTGGCTGCCTGTTCGGGGGAGGGCAGTGCCCACCCGAGACCGACCTTCAGCAGCTTCCAGAAGAGGCCTTGGGCGCCGTCCGTGCCTCCGAGGTTGGAGTTGAACACGCCGGGGAAGACGCAATTGACGGTGACGCCCGAGCCCTCCAGTCGACGCGCCAGCTCGAAGGTGAAGTGCAGCATGCCGAGCTTGGATTGGCCGTAGGCCTGCATCATGCGGTAGGGGCGACGCTCCCAGTTGAGATCGTCGAAATCCATCGCGGTGTCCATGCGCGTCCCAACGTTGATGATGCGCGCGGGCGCGCTCGCCTTGAGGCTTTCCAGCAGCAAGTGTGTGAGCAGGAAGGGCGCCAGATGATTGACGGCGAGCGCCGACTCGATGCCGTCAGGGCTTAGGCGTCGCTCCTTGAAGGCCGTTCCCGCATTGTTGATCAGCAGGTGCAGCGCATCGAAGCGGTCCTTGACCTCGTCGGCGAGGCGGCGAACCTCAGACTGGTCAGCCAGATCGGCAGTGAAAAGCGCTAAGTGTGTATTCTCGGTCTTGCGGCGAATCTCATCGAGGGCCTGCTGCCCGCGCGCGGCATCGCGCACGACGAGACCGACCCGCATCCCGTCTGCGGCCAGGGCCTCCGCAACCGCAAGTCCCAGCCCCGAGTTCGCGCCGGTCACAAGTGCCGTCTTCACAGTATGATGCTCCATGGCCTGCTTTCAGGCGTTTGCGTGCGGGTCGTGCTCACTTTCCACCTCGGCGTATCCGCTTGCGTCCCTGATAAGCAGCGATCTGCTGCATGACGAGCTGGAAGGGAAGTTGCTCAAGCGAGCCGAAGGCCTCAATAGCAGCAAGGATGGTCGCCCGGATATCATCGACATGGCTGGGGACGGGCTGCTCAGGCGCCAAGGCGGCGCGGATGCCGCGCAGCCCGCCGACCTGAACACGCATCGCCTTGGCGTGGGGGAGGGCGCTTTGAGTGTCCGTCGATTTGAGCGCGAAACGGGCTTGCTGACGCAACAGATCGAGCAGATGCAGGCAGGTTGTTTGGGCGGCCTCGTCGCTGCACTGCACACCCTCGCGCTCGGCGATGCAGAACTTGCGCGCCAGCGCGCAGCCGCAACTGTTCGTCAGGATGCTCTTTTCGTAGGGGCAGAAGCGCTCGTTGACGGCGCGGTAGGTGCTGCGGAAGGCATCGTTGTCCACGTTGGGCTCAGGCAGACGGCTCGTTGCGGCTGGTGAAGCGTTGGAGCATGCGGCGGTCGCGCTTGGTCGGGCGGCCTTCGTGCGATGTGGCGCCCAGCTCGCGACGCTCGCGGACGATTTCCTGGCGCCTCAGCTGGCTCGCCTCGCCCTCGACGTAGAGCTTGGCAGCCTCGGTTGCCGAACGCCGCTGTTTGGCGACGGCGAGGACCTCGATCTCCCAGGAGAGGCTGCCCTTGTGAATCTCTAGCCGACTGCCTGGTCGCACCGCGCGGCTTGGCTTGGCACGCTGGCCGTCGACCTGGACCTTGCCGCCATTGATGGCCTCAATCGCCAGCTGGCGCGTCTTGAAGAAGCGCGCTGCCCAGAGCCACTTGTCGAGCCGGAGTTCAGCGGAGGGGGCTGTGTCTGTCATCGGTCGAGCAAGGCATCCAGCTCGCCCTGGTCGTCTAGGCGCGCCATGTCGTCGAAGCCGCCAATATGGCGATTACCGATGAAGATCTGCGGTACCGTGTGCCGACCGCTGCGCTCGACCATCACGGCCATCTGCTCGGGGTCGTGGTCGACGGAAATCTCCTGGAATGACACGCCCTTCTGCTTCAAGAGACTGCGCGCCCGGGAGCAGTAAGGGCAAATTCTGGTCGAATAAATCATCACCTGAGGCATCTTGTCATTCTATCCTGAGCCGTTACTCTGACTTTCGAGCTTCGCCGGAGCGGACAAGCGCGTCAAGCCGCCGCGGCTCATGAAGTTGTGTTCGGCCGTTACTGAGCGAGAAATTTGGTCGCTTGGCGGATTGCCAAGGTGCTCACCCCAGATTCACTGCAACGACAGGGCTTCCATGTACCGCGATACTCCGCACGCCATTCATCTCAAAGACTACCAGCCGCCCGAGTTTCTGATCGATTCCGTCGACTTGAGCTTCGACCTCGACCCCGAGCGAACCAGGGTCGAGGCCAAGCTCGCCGTGCGCCGCAATCCGGCGGCGACGCGTGGAGACGGCGACCTCCGGCTGCACGGCGAGCAGTTGAACCTGGAGTGGGTCGCCGTCAACGGCAATCCCTTGACACCCTCCGAGTACGAGGTCCAGCAAGAGACCTTGACGCTGCATCGGGTGCCGGACCACTTCAGCCTCGAGACCCGCGTCTGTATTCATCCGAGTCTGAACACCGCGCTGGAGGGTCTTTATCAGTCGGGTGAGATGCTCTGCACCCAATGCGAGGCGGAGGGATTCCGCCGCATCACCTACTTCCTCGACCGGCCCGATGTCATGGCGACGTACAGCACTACGCTGGTCGCCGATAAGAAACGCTTCCCCGTGCTGCTGTCGAACGGCAACCCGGTTGAGGCGCAGGATCTTGGCGGTGGCCGGCACCTGATGCGCTGGGAGGATCCCTTCCCTAAGCCGAGCTATCTGTTCGCGCTGATCGCGGGCGATCTCAAGGCCGTGGAGGACAGTTTCACGACCGCCTCTGGCCGTGAGGTCGCGCTCAAGATCTATACCGAGCCCCAGAATCTCGATAAGTGTGATCATGCCATGCGCTCGCTGAAGAAGGCGATGCGCTGGGACGAGGAGCGCTTTGGCCGCGAATACGACCTCGACATCTTTATGATCGTCGCCGTCAGTCACTTCAACATGGGCGCCATGGAGAACAAGGGGCTGAACGTCTTCAACGACAAGTTCGTCCTCGCGCGCCCCGATACCGCGACCGACATCGACTTCGACGGCATCGAGAGCGTCATCGCCCATGAGTACTTCCACAACTGGACCGGCAATCGCATCACCTGCCGCGACTGGTTCCAACTCAGCCTCAAGGAGGGCTTCACCGTCTACCGCGACCAGGAGTTCTCCGCCGACGTGGGCTCGCGCGGGGTTAAGCGCATTAGTGATGTACGCCTGCTCAGAGCGCATCAGTTCCCAGAGGACGAGGGGCCGATGGCCCATCCCGTGCGGCCGGACTCCTACATCGAGATCAATAACTTTTACACTGCCACCGTCTACCAGAAGGGCGCAGAAGTCGTGCGGATGCAGGCCAACCTGCTGGGTCCGAAGCTGTTTCGCAAGGCGACGGACCTCTACTTCGAGCGCCACGACGGCCAAGCTGTCACCACGGACGATTTCGTCCGCTGCATGGAGGAGGCGAGCGGCCGTGACCTGGAGCAGTTCCGACGCTGGTACCGCCAGGCCGGAACCCCGGAGCTGAGCGTTCAGGATGCATTCGATGCCGATTCCGGTCGCTACACCTTGACCATTCGCCAGCACACGCCGCCGACGCCGGGGCAGCCGCTCAAGGAGCCCTTCCATATTCCGATTGCCGTCGGGCTCCTAGGGTCGAGCGGAGAGGATCTGCCGCTGCTGCTTGAGGGTGAGTCGAAGCCGACGGCTCCGGGAACGCGGGTGCTGGAGCTGACGGACACTGAGCAGAGCTTCAGCTTTGTTGGCCTCGAGAGCAGGCCCGTGCCCTCGCTGCTGCGCGGCTTCCCGGCGCCGGTCAAGCTCAAGGCGGAGTCGAGCGATGAAGATCTGCTGTTTCTCATGGCCAACGACAGCGATGGCTTCAATCGCTGGGATGCGGCTCAGACGCTGATGCAGCGGCTGCTGCTGGCCCTGGTCGATGATGCCGAGGCCAAGCTCCCGGACCCTTTCTTCGCCGCCTTTGAGCAGGCCCTGCTGGATCCCGCGAGTGACAAGGCACTCTTGGCCGAGGTGCTGACGCCACCCTCCGAGGGCTATCTGGGCGATCAGATGGCGGTGGTGGACGTCGATGGCATCCATCGAGCGCGCAGCGCCTTGGGACGTCTCGTGGGTGAGCGGTTGCGTGATGCGCTGCTGGAGGTCTATCGCGCCAATGACAGCAGTGAGCCCTACGTCTTCACGCCCGATGCCGTTGGGCGCCGTGCACTCAAGAACCTCGCCCTTGGCTATCTGATGAAGTCGGGCGATGCTGAGGCACTGGCGGCCTGCCAAGCGCAGTTCCAGTCTGGCAGCAACATGACGGACGTCATGGCAGCCCTGCGCTATCTGGTCGACTACGGTGCAGAAGCGGGGACGCGCGCGCTGGATGATTTCTACAGCCGCTGGTCCGGAGAGCCCCTGGTCGTCGACAAGTGGCTCAGCGTTCAGGCAACCAGTCCGCGCGAGGACACGCTCGAGCGCGTGGTCGCGCTCATGGGACATGCCGACTTTTCGCTACGCAACCCGAACCGGGTTCGCAGCCTGGTCGGCGCCTTCTGCAACGCCAATCAGGTCCGCTTTCACGCGCCGGATGGGCGCGGCTACCGCTTCCTGGCCGATCGCGTGCTCGAGTTGAACCCACTGAATCCGCAGATCGCGGCGCGCTTGCTCAAGGCCCTCATTCGCTGGCGACGCTTTGACGCCAGCCGTCAGGCCCTGATGCGCGCCGAGATCGCGCGGATTCTCGATGCTGCGGAGCTGTCTGCGGACGTCTATGAGGTCGCCTCGAAGGCCTTGACTGATACATCGCCTTAGAAAGCGCTCATCAATTGTTTCCCGATGCGAGCGATGCCGCCCGAAATCCCCCCTGGCCCCCCTTTGCAAAAGGGGGGGAAGTTGTTGATGGTCACTTTCTTAGGCCCAGGCATCCGCTGCCGTGCAGTGTCGCGACGCTGCTGGCTAGGCGGCGCAGCGGCGCACGGGCGAGCGGTCGCGTTCCAGCCTGTCTTGGCAATGTGCACAACGCTTGGCATTCGGCACATGCCGGCGGCGGCTCTCCGGAATTAGGGCTCCGCAGTCGAGGCAGTAGGCTCGGCCAAGGCCAAGGTTCGCATGACGTTGGATTGCATCGACCCGCATTTCGATCTCGCGCTCGATATGGGCCTGCGCCATGTCGAGTTCATCGGCGAATTTCTCCATCTGGGCTCCTATCTGGTGCTGAAGGTGCTCAGCTGCAGTATCTGCTCGCCAGATGACCCCGAGATGAGCCTTTGATGGCCGAACCGTGACAATCGTCCCGCATTGTCTTCCGATAGCTGGGTGCGTTGCGCTCGTGCGAGAATGCGATGTGGTTTGGATCGAGACGCCAAATGCCGGGAATTGTCGACCGTTACATCTTGCTCGAAGTCTTGAAGGTCTTCCTCGCGATCGTCGTCGTGCTGATGCTGATCGTCGTGAGCCTCATGTTCTTGCGCACCCTTGAGGAAGTGAACGTCGGTGGATTGGGTGTCGACATCGTCTTCCACTTCATGCGCTTGCAGCTGATGCGCGACACCTCCAGTCTGCTCCCGCCCGCGTTTTTCCTCGCCGTATTGGTCGCGCTCAGCCGCTTCTCGCGCGACAGCGAGCTGATCGCCATGAACGCCTGCGGCATTGGTCCGCCGCGGATCTACCGGAATTTGTTCCTGCTTGCGATTCCAGTCGCGGTGCTGACCGCCTGGCTTGCGCTCGTCTTGCAGCCCAAGGCGGCCGCAGGGATTCAAGAGATCCGGTTGCAGCAGAAGGAGCAAGCCGCGCAAGTGGCCGGGCTCCAGGCTGGCCGCTTCTACGTGGAAGAGCAGGGGGATGTCGTCGTCTACATCGGCGAGATCGACCGCCGCAAGTCGCTTGGAGACGTCTTCATTCTGGATCGCCGGGGCGGCAAGAGCCGCTTGGTGGTCAGCGAGGGCGGTCAGCATCGCATTGAGGAAGCGACGGGGGATCACCTCGTCACCTTGAGCAGCGGTCATCGCTTTGACGGTACGCCGGGTTCGGGTGCCTATCTGATTGGAGATTTCAAGGACTACGAGATCCGCATTCCTGGGGGCGGGCCGACGAAGCCGTCCTTCACCAAGCGTTCCACCATCCCGACCCGGGAGCTGCTGCAGTCCTCGGAGCTTGAGGACCGCGTCGAACTGGAGCATCGCGTGGCTGCGCCACTGGCGATTTTCACTCTGGCGGTTATGGCCATCCCGCTGGTCGATATCTCACCGCGGCAGCGCACATCCGGCAGGATCCTGATCGCCCTTGTTGCCTACTTCAGCTTCTTCAACCTGCAGCGCCTCGCCGAGAGCTGGTTCGCGACGGGCGCGACACCGCCATGGCTTGGCAGTCTCTGGTATCAACTCGCGGTCTTGGCGGTCGTTTACCTGGTGATGCTGCCGGAGAGCTTCTGGGTCAAGCGTCTTCGTCACAGACTCAGCTCCGAGCGGCAAGCTGCCTGATCTCAATCGCGGTGGCCGCTTGGCGCGTCGTGCGGCTGAGCAAGCTCGGGCGCGAGACCTCGGGTGTACTGCCTCATCACCACCTATCGGTTTTATGTAGCCAGGGCTTCCAGCCCTGGCAAACCAGGCCAGGATGGCCTGGCGACGCAGGCTTGGAGCGGCTGTTCCGGTTGATTTCGGGAAACCCATAGGTGTTGAGGGGTACTGCAAAGCTGGCGGCCGAAGGCCTTGTTTTGAATTATGCTTCCTAGGTCGACATCGAGCCCTTGGGCCGTCACGGGGGAGCAAGATCCATGGCGATCAAGCCTGTTTGGCGTTCGTTTCTGCTCTTTGGATTCCTTTTCATCCTCACCGCGAGTGCCGCCGTTGCCAGGGGCCCGGCGCAGGATGCCGAGCAGGGCCGCTATGTTCCTGTCGACTCCAGCGGATGGCCGTTCACTCAGACGCGGGGTGTCGTCATCGTCGATACCGACGATGAGGGTTCGGTCGCCCTCATCCCGATGGCAATGGCCCAAGTGTCCTCCGTGAATTTCGAGAGCGATGTTCGGCCTGGCAGCGCGCATCGCAAGGGAGACATACTGGGCAACGTCCTCTTCGGCGGCTCCGACTTTGTGATGCTCTTCCAGAAGCAGGTCGGTTTCGAGCTGAGGGTGGTCATGCCCACATCCTCATGGGAAGGGACTCTGGCGTCACGCGCGGTGCGGCACCCTGATTGCGCTCAGGTGGTCGATCAAGCATTGCCCCTGAGTCTGCCGATTTGAACCACAAAGGCGCAAAGGAGGCGAAGAACGGCAAGGGTCGGTCTCGCGTCTCGCGTGCCTCGATTCGAAACAGGAGACTGCTCATGCAAGGCACCAGATGCCGTCATTCCCTTCTCGTCTTCGTCCTCTGGCTCGCTGGGCTAGGGCTCTCCTTGGCAGGAGATTTCGAAGACGCGACCATCATGCACATCGACTATCCGGACTGGTTCAAGGAGACCTTTCTCGACCTTCCAGATGAGATCGACGAGGCGCGATCAGCCGGCAAGGTCGGGCTCATGGTGCTGTTCACGACTGAGGGCTGCTCCTACTGCGCTGAATTCATCCGCACCAGTCTCGCCGATGCGCGTCTGGCAGAGCGGGTCCAGGCGCGGTTCGACGCCATCGGGCTGGAAATCTTCAGTGACGCGGAGATGGTCGCGCCAGACGGCAGTCAGCTGCGGGTCAAGGAATTTGCGGAGCGCGCGGGCGCGGGCTTTGCCCCGAGCCTAGTGTTCTATGGCGAAGACGGCGCGCTCCTCTATCGAGGCGTGGGCTATCACTCCCCCGAGCGCTTCGCCAGCGTACTCGACTATCTGAGCGGCCCTCAGCAGGCAGGACAGTCATTTCGGGACTTCGTCGTTGCACGGAGCGCCGAGCATTCATCCGCGCCCGCCGACTACCGACTTCTGTCCGATCCGCTCTTCAGTCCGCCTCCCTTTGCGTTGGACCGCAGCCGAATGCCCGCCGACCGACCGCTGCTGGTGTTATTCGAGGCGGACGGCTGCGAGGCTTGCGGGCAGATGCACAAGGAGGTGCTGGCTCGACCTGAGGTTCGTGAGCTTCTCGGGCGCTTCGAGGTTGTTCGGCTCGACGCCGAGGACGACGAGACTCCCGTCCTGACGCCGGGCGGCCGGCGCACCACGGCTGCCGCATGGTTTGCGCAGACGGGTCTCACGCGACTGCCTGCGCTTTTGTTCTTTGAGGAGCATGGTCAGGAGGTCCTGCGAACCGATGCCCTGGTCCTGCGCCAGCGCATGATGAATGCCCTCATGTACACGCTGGAGCGCGCCTATCAGAAGGGCTGGACCTATCAGCGATTCGCCCGCACCAAGTCGTTGGAGCGCAGCCAGCGCGACAATGGACAGGATTGAGGCGATTTCGAGCAATGGGGTTGGAATCGGGCGAAAGGCCCCTATCCAGCCAACGCGGTCATTGGAACCCTTTCCGCGACAAAAAGTGGCCGACTGCAGAGTGACCGCTTAGTCAGCAAACGCCACTAAGAGGATATCCGGAACAGAATTTGCATTACCTTTAGGTTTCTTGGAGTTTTCGGAATAAGATTTCTGCGCAAGCCAGCTGAATCAGTGCCAAGTAGTTTTGCAACTGGCAAACATAACGGGTACGAATCGCCCGAAATCCTTTCAGCCAGGCG
>NZ_JAAIJR010000319.1 GCF_010915725.1 Thiorhodococcus mannitoliphagus | reverse complement strand
TCACTCCCGAACCACGCCACACTCGGTTCCGGTGGATGGCCAATCCTTACCGGCTCGGGACTTGCACCCGGTGGGCCGCAACAAGGAGTTTCCGATTCGCTTATCCGTCCGCTATCTTCCTCTCCTTCCAGGCTTTGCCTGGCGCAACGAAACGATGATCAAGGCCAAAATGCGCGATCTCCAAGGTCCTGAAGCGGGACGGGGTATTCACCCCGTCCCGAACCTTTGCTAATCCGCCGCCGACCAGTCCCTCCACACTCACCCGAAACGCGCCAAACGGGGCGAATGCCCCGTCCGGCCTGAAAGTATCCAGGCCGGAGAGCGTCGAAATCCGCATATCACTATTCATGGGCTTGGCAGGGTTTACCGCGCAGGAGCCCATACCGATGGCTGGTGATATTCAGGCCGATTTTGGCATGATTGAATGTCCCGCCGGTCATTGCAAGGATTTCGCCATGACAAAATTCATGCTTCGAGAGCGAGTCTTCGTCGAAGCGCAAATACTCGGCGCGAGTGACAGCCGTCTTGATGGCTTGCATGACTCGGTGATCGTCTTAAATTGCCAAGGATTCAGAGCATCTCGACCTCGAACCCCGCCAGATTCCGACCCTCGCGCGAGAACTCGACGCCGACGAGATGGATCGGTTGGCCCAAGGCGCGGTATTTCTCAGCATAGCCCCGACCCTTGATCTGTTGCAATGCATGCCCCTCCGGCGCCAATTCAACCATTTTGAATTCAAACAGATAAATCCGACCGTTGAAGCGCACGGTCATGTCGATGCGGCCCTGATTAGTGGCGTCCTCCAGCGTGATGTCCAGGCCCACCGCCGCGAAATAGCTGTCGAAGACGCCACCAGGAGGTATCGACTAAAATTCCGTATTGAACCACCCGTCATGGAGTCCCAGCATGCCGCGTCTGAAATTGCCCATTGGAATCCAGAACTTCCGCGAAATCCGCGAGGACGGCTGCTACTACGTCGATAAGACCGCCCTGGCCCTGAAGTTAATCGCGGAAGGGAAGTATTACTTCCTCTCGCGCCCGCGCCGCTTCGGCAAGTCGCTGCTGATCGATACGCTGGCGGAGCTGTTCGCGGGGAACGAGCCCTTGTTTCGCGGGCTCTATGCTCATGATCGGTGGGATTGGTCGCGGCGGGCTCCGGTGATCCGGCTGAGCTTTGCCGAGGGGGTGCTACACAGTGCCGAGGCTTTGGATCAACGCATCCACGGCATGCTGCGCGAGCAAATGCAGCGCCTGGGGATCACGACAGAGGATGACTCGATCGTCGGCCGTTTCATCGCGTTGATCCGCCAGGCCCACGCCCTCACCGGCGAGCGGGTGGTGGTGCTGGTCGATGAGTATGACAAGCCGATCCTAGACAACCTGACCCGTCCGGAGACCGCCCGCGAGATGCGTGACGGGCTGCGCAACCTCTATTCGGTCATCAAGGGCCAGGACGCCCATATCCGCTTCGCCTTCCTCACCGGGGTGAGCAAGTTCAGCAAGGTGAGCATCTTCTCGGGGCTGAACAATTTGCGCGACATTACCGTGTCCGCTGACTACTCGGCGCTCTGCGGTTATACCGAGCGC
>NZ_JAAIJR010000318.1 GCF_010915725.1 Thiorhodococcus mannitoliphagus | reverse complement strand
CTCGGGCGCAGCGACCGCTCCGCCGACTACCGCACCCTGGCCGCCTGGTTCATGGAGTGTGAAACGGATGCCGAGGCTCATCGGCTCTGGCGCGCCGCCTTCGGGCTGACGCCGGCGCGGCATCTCGGGATCGATGGCGATACCCTACAGGCCCGCGCCGAGGCGCCGGTGCCGCCGTCCCGTCCCTGGGCCGAGGCACCGCCGCTGCGGATCAGCCCGCGCCTGCGCGAAACCGGCCGCCACGCCAAGCGCGGCGTGCCACCGAAGGTCCGAGACCGCAGCAAGGAAAAACAACTGCTCAGGGTGCGACTGGACCGGGAAAGCCTGCAGGCGCGCGATGCCCGTCGCCGCCTGGCGAGCGGCGAGGACATCCGGCTCAGCCAGATCGGCCGGCTCGAATCCGCCAGCTTCGATCTCTTTCTGCGCCTGCTCGGCGAGGCCCTGGCGGCCACCCGAGACCCAGAGCGCGCCGTGCGGACGGTCACCGGCGACGGCACCATCAGTATCGCTCTGGAACCCTTGGGACCCGAGACCCGCGCGGTCATCGAGACCCCCGACGGCGCATTCGGCGGCCGGGACTATCTGGTGTGCATCACCGACCTGGAGGCCGGCGCCAACCCGGCTGCGAAGACCGAGCGGACGCCGGGGCGGGACCTTGAGCCAGGCGACGAGGCCGTCGCGTGAGCCAGGCCAGCCTTGAACTTGGCGATGCCGTCGCCTGTGCATGCGGTCGCTATCACTGCTAGCGGTTGCTATCATGCAGCCAATCGCCTGACATGACGAGGCGGATCGATGAGGAAGCATCATGGCGAACTTGAGCGTGCGAAACATTGACGATGAAACGGTTACGCAGTTGCGGGTGAGGGCGGCTAGGCAGGGGATTTCGATGGAAGAGGAGGCACGCCGCATCCTCAGACAGGCCGTCGCGGCGCCCGATCGGTTGGGAGACTTGGCGGTCCAGTGCTTCAGCCCGGCATACACCGGATCACAACTTGAGCTTCCTGAACGTGAGATCCATGACCCCATGGGCTTCCCGGAATGATCCTGCTCGATACCAACATCCTCTCCGAGTTCATGACCGCCCCGCCAGCGGCGTCGGTGCGGGCATGGCTGAATGCCCAGAACACGACAGACCTCTACCTGACGAGCATCTCGATCGCAGAGATCTGCTTCGGATTGCAGGCCATGCCGCAAGGCCGGCGCCGCCAGCTATTGATGGATCGGTTCGAGCTGTTTCTGACGACGGCCTTCGAGTCGCGCATCCTATCCTTCGACCAGGATGCCGCGCGTGCCTATGGAGCGATCCGAGGGCAGCGCCGGGCATTGGGTCGCCCCATGAGCAATTTCGACGGTCAGATCGCGGCAATTGCCAGAACAAGAGGCTTCAGCCTGGCCACACGCAATACGAAGGACTTCGAGGATTGTGGGCTGGAGCTGATCGATCCATTTTCCTTTGTCGGATCCGCTCAGTAGCCGCATGAGCCAGATCGGCCTTGAGTCCAACCACGAACTCGGCGACCGTCTCACCCAACTTCGCGACGATGAACGGCGCCGGGCCATGCGTGGCCTGCTGATGCAGCCCCTGCTCTATGCCGATCACCC
>NZ_JAAIJR010000317.1 GCF_010915725.1 Thiorhodococcus mannitoliphagus | reverse complement strand
CGCTGAGACAACGATGCCGATAGAAAAAAATGATGGACAGGAGGCAAATCGGACTTGCGTCAGAACAGAGTATCTACAGCTCGGGCGATTGCAATATTCAGACAGCCTCTCAGCGCTCCGAACCAAGCGCAGCGCGCGGGCCTTGCCCATCCGGGATCGGAACCGCAGGTGTGTGGTTTTCCGGAAAGCTCCTACAGAAGCTGTTCGTAAACCTCGGGCTTCTCGGAGCACTGCCCTGAGATGAGGTCGTCGCGGCGGGGCGCCGCTCCCGCGAAGTCTCACGAGGGAGTTTTCAAACAGCCCCTAAGTCCAGTCAGTGCTCACGGTGCGACGCGAAGACGAGGCGGTCGAGCAGCCCCATCAGCAAGGCCGAGACGACGAAGGTCAGGTGGATGACGACGTACCAGGTCAGCTTCTCGCCCGAGATGTGGCCCAAGTTCATAAAGGCGCTGAGCAGATGGATCGAAGAGATCGCGACGATGGAGATCGCCACCTTGAGCTTCAGCGTACTGGCGTCGAGCTTTCCGAGCCAGCCGAGCTTCTTGGCGTCCTCGGCGATGTCCATCTTGGCGACAAAGTTCTCGAAGCCGGCGAACATGACCATCACCACCAGGCTCGCGACCAGGGCCAAATCAACCAAGGCGAGCGAGGCCAGGATCAAGTCGGCCTCCGACAGGGTCCAGAGATGCGCCATGACGTGCCAGATCTCTTGGAAGAACTTAACGGCCAGCGCGATCAGCATGAGCGACATGCCGAGATAGATCGGTGCAAGGATCCAGCGTGACGCAAACAGCAAACGCTCGATGAAGCGCTCCATCAGATGGGCTCCAGCTAGGGGATGAAGACCCAAACCTTTGGGCCGCGGCCATTCTAAACGCTGTCCACGGCGATGCAACTCGACCATAGGATCATTGTGGTAGGACCCAGAGGTCAGGGCTTTGAAGGTGCGAAAATACAACTTTTATAATCAGCATCTTACGCAGGTCACCAGGCCGTGCGCCGGTGGTCAGCACCGGATTCGAGGCAGCGCGCAACAGGTAAATCAGGCAGTTACGCGCCTACGCTTTTCGTGACCTTCACAGCCCTGGACCCAGAGGTCTCTCCCTGCTGGTGCGCAGGCGACCTAGCAAGATGAGGCTTGTTGTTTCTCACCCTGATCCGCGAACCACCGGCCCTTTTGGCTAGGAAACTGCCACCGGTGAATCCTCTTTTTGGTGGAGCAAAGTGAGGGAGAACAGCGCCAGGCTTTCTCAGTGACGTCACCACTGCGGTCCTTGTCCGATCCGCCGCGCTTGCTGCAGAATCCCCTCACCCGTTTCCCCTCAATGAGAAGGCCCGCCACGGGTGCCGCCGTACGGGTCGATGGCCGGTGCAACTGCGTTACGCATGCCCTTACACCGGCGCGGAATACGTTAGCGAACAGGCCTGGCAAGAGGCAATCCTTCCGCGCTGTCTGAGGTGGACCCCTATGTCAAGACAGCTCCCCGCCCGGGACACGGCGAAACCGTTCTTCCGCAGATTGACACGCCGTAGCAGGACTTACCCTCGATTCTGGACATTTCCCAGCGTTTGACTCAAACTGCACGCCAATACTGGTTGGCGAGGCA
>NZ_JAAIJR010000316.1 GCF_010915725.1 Thiorhodococcus mannitoliphagus | reverse complement strand
CTCCGCGCCCCACCCCCCCCGGGGGGGGCGGCCGGCCCGGCGCCGGCGTCGGTGCGCGGCGCCGGGCCCGGGCCCCACGAATCCCCTTATGGAGGCGACATTCGTGGAAGCGACCACGCAGTTAACCTATGCGCTCGATACCTTCTATTTCCTCGTGACGGGCGCGCTCGTCATGTGGATGGCGGCCGGCTTCGCCATGCTCGAGGCCGGACTCGTCCGCTCTAAGAACACCGCCGAGATTCTTACTAAGAACATCGCGCTCTTCGCCGTCGCCTGCATCATGTACATGATCGTCGGCTACGGCATCATGTATCCGGCCAATGGCAACGGCTTCATCCCCGAGGTGTCTTTCGCCTTTATGTTCGGCGGAGACCACAGCGAGTCTAAGGTGATCGAGGAAGGACTCAACCACGCCTTGATGTCGGACTTCTTCTTCCAGGTCGTCTTCGTCGCGACAGCCATGTCCATCGTCTCGGGCGCCGTTGCGGAGCGTATGAAGCTCTGGTCCTTCCTGCTGTTCGCCATCGTCTTGACGGCCTTCATCTACCCGGTGCAGGGCTATTGGAAGTGGGGCGGCGGCTGGCTGCAAGAACTCGGCTTCAATGACTTCGCCGGATCTGGCGTCGTCCACCTCTGCGGCGCGACCGCCGCCCTGGCCGGCGTGCTGCTGCTCGGCCCGCGCAAGGGCAAATACGCTAAAGACGGCTCGATCAACGCCATCCCGGGCGCCAACCTGCCGCTCGCGACCTTGGGCACCTTCGTCCTCTGGCTCGGCTGGTTCGGCTTCAATGGCGGCTCCCAGCTCGCGCTGACCGGCTTCGAGAACACGAACGCGGTCGCAGCCATCTTCGTCAACACCAACATGGCCGCTGCGGGCGGAACCGTGATCGGCCTCATCACCGCACGCATGCTCTTTGGCAAGGCGGATCTGACCATGGCCTTGAACGGCGCACTGGCCGGACTGGTCGCGATCACGGCAGAGCCTTTAACACCGTCACCCGCAATGGCCACGATGATCGGCGCCGTCGGCGGCGTCCTGGTTGTCTTCGCCATTGTGACGTTGGACAAGCTGCGTATCGACGACCCGGTCGGCGCCATCTCGGTGCATGGCATCGTCGGCATGTGGGGTCTCATGGCCGTGCCCATCACCAATGCGGACGCCGGCTTCGCGCCCCAGGCCATCGGGCTGGGCGCCATCCTCGCCTGGGTCTTCATCACGTCCCTGATCGTCTGGCTCTTACTGAAAGTGACCCTGGGTATCCGCGTCAGTGAAGAAGAGGAGTACGAAGGCGTCGACATCGGTGAGTGCGGACTCGAGGCCTACCCCGAGTTCGTCGGCTCACGCGGTGCGATCTAGGAGAGGGGCCTCCCGCCCTCTGGCGGGAGGCCATCACGGCCGACCTATGCGCCTGAGAGCGCCAATCCGGGAGCGACTGCCCGCAGCGCAAAGCCTCCCGCACTGATTCATGCTTTGCATGTTGTGAATCGATTAGGGGCCCATTGGGCCCCTTTTTTTGTCTGTCAGGCGCAACAGGTGCGGCCAGCGGCTTTAGCCCAAGCGCACAGTCGGTGGGAGCGGCGCCCCCCCCCGACGGGCGCGATGTACCCGGCGGGCGCCGGGGCCCCCTCCTTGATCCGGGAAGATTTGCTGGACCCCATAAAACCGCCGGGGGGCCCG
>NZ_JAAIJR010000315.1 GCF_010915725.1 Thiorhodococcus mannitoliphagus | reverse complement strand
GACTCGCTCAAGAGCGCCTCGACCTCGACCTCAACCTCGACGGCCCGCTGGATCAGCTGGCGTGCACCACGGCGCACCAACTCCTCCAGGGACACATCCAACTCTTCCAGGGTCGTCGTCGGCAGCAGGCTTGCGCTGTCCTTCGGCTTGCTCGTATCGTCTCTCATCGCGCACCTCTTCGTTGCTGTTGTGTGTCTTGAACAACCACATTGTCAGCAACGGTGTGCCGCCTTCCAAGCCCCCATCAGCCCGCGCTCATACACCAGAATTCAGCATAGCTCTTGGGCGACAGCTCCTGGCCGTTATGGAAAGCTTTCCATAAGTCTCATTATGCCAAGCTCGCGATTATGCAAAGTTGGACTCGACGAGTTGCGCTGACCGCCGTCCGATGGCAGTCAGCCCGCGCTAGCGGCTTCTCATAATCATAGGCTCTTCAGGAACCCGATCAGGCTGTCAGGTGCCCGGTAGCGTTGGAGAATCGTGTCCGGCTCGCGGAGCTTAGCCAACGCTTGCTCTTTCATCGCCAAATCGGCCTCGACGTACTGATGGGTCGTTACCGGGCTTTCATGCCCAAGCCACAGTGCGATGACACTGATGTCGACACCGGCCTGAAGAAGGTGAATGGCTGTCGTGTGGCGATAATGCCGTTCCCGGCATTAGCGCCATAATCCCGGGTGCCGAATAATGCCAAGTCACCCTGCAAGCACCGTATGGCGACTGGGCTGCGGGGCCACTCGACTCGGCATTATTAGAGGCTCTTCAGGAAGGCGAGCAAGGCGTCGTCCGGTCGATACCGGCCACGGGCCTCACTCAGTGGTGTCGTTCGATCGAGGGCCTGCTGCTTGAGTTCCAGGCTGGCATGGAGATAGATCTGGGTCGTGTCCATCGACTCATGACCGAGCCACATGGCAATGACGGCGCAGTCGACGCCGCTATGCAACAGGGCCATGGCGGCGGAGTGGCGCAATCCATGCGGGGTGATGTCTTTTTCGACCAATGATGGGCACTGTTGGCGGGCCTGCGCCAGATGCTTCTTCAGCAGATCGGCCACGGCGTCACGACTGAGTGCTCCGCCTCGAGTCGACGGGAACACGATGGCTGAAGATCCCTGAGCCTGCTCGCGCTGCCAAGCCCGTAACGCGGACACGGCCTCCTTGCGCAGCGGTGTACAGCGTTGCTTGCGGCCTTTGCCGAGGCAGCGCACATGGGCGCCGGTTTGGAGCGTGACATCCTGCCAGCGCAGGCCGATCAGCTCGGACACGCGCAGTCCGGTTTGCAGCGCCACCAACAGCAGGGTGCGGTCGCGTCGTCCGAGCCACGTCGACAGATCCGGGGCGGCGAGCAGCGCCTCGCTTTCCACGCGCGTGAGGTAGGCGATGGGCGCGCGCTCATAGCGCTTGGACGGGATGGCCAAGACCCGTTCGATCAGACCACTGTGCTCGGGGACTTCGAGTGCGGCATAGCGAAAGAAGGAATGGATGGCGGCCAGTCGGACGTTGCGGCTGCGGGCGCTGGTGCCGCGGCTGGCCTGCAGGTCGTCGAGAAAGGCCGCGATCAAGGCGGCATCCAGATCCGCCAAGGTGAGCTGCGAGGGGCCTTTATGCAGGCCGGTCTGAGCGTAGCTGCGTATTCCAGTGAAACCGGACACCCAGTCCGAAGGAAAGCGGACAGCCGTTCCGATCGAAGCCGGACAGTCAGTC
>NZ_JAAIJR010000314.1 GCF_010915725.1 Thiorhodococcus mannitoliphagus | reverse complement strand
GTTGGGCCTCGTAACGTCGGCCCAACCTAGAGTCGCTGGCCGGTGTTGCCCAGGACCTCACCCTCGCCACGAGCGTGGCAGCGCTTCGATCCTCATCGCGTCCAGTCTGCAGGCGGAGTCATGAGCCTATGTCCATCGCCAACGATTACTTGGATTTCCATCAGCGGATGTTCGCCCATGGCGTCATCTTCTCCTTCGTCGGCTATGTTTCGGAGTCCATCCTCTTCTCGCTCGGGGAGGCGCTGAAGCAGAAGATGCGCCTGGAGGCGAGGGACGCCAATGTCACCAAGCGTGTCTTCTCGGTATTCGTCGAGCAAGTCCAGAACATCATTCGCTATTCCGATGAGCGTCTGGAGGCCGAGACCGGGCGGCCTGCTGAAATGAGTTCCGGAATGGTGACGGTCGGCTGCGACGAGGCGCACTTCTTCGTCGTCTGTGGCAACATGGTGAAGCACGACGAGGGGGTATCGCTGTGCCGCCGACTCGAGACGCTCGCGGCGATGGATCCCGCTGCCATCAAGAGTCACTATCGCGAGAAGCTGCGCGAGCCAGCCGAAGCGGGCAGCCGCGGCGCCAGCATCGGGCTGATCGAGATCGCGAGGCGGTCGACGCGCCCGATCGAGTTCGGTCTGGCCGACCTTGGCGACGGCCGCGCTTTCTTCTGTCTCAAGGCCTATATTTGATCCCTGACAGGCAAGCAGCGCGATGACGGATACACTCTATTTGCCTCAGACAGAGCGCTCGCCGCTCGTCGAGCTGGACGTCGACAACCATCGACTCCGTATCGAAGGCGAGTCCTATCCGGAGGACGCCGCCGCCTTCTTCGGACCCGTGCTCGCCGCGCTAGACGCCTACCTGGCTGAGTCCGAGCAGCGCCCGCCAGCTTCGCCCATCGTCATGGATGTCCGCCTGCTGTACTTCAACAGCAGCAGTGCAAAGGCGCTCATGAATGTCTTTCAACGCTTGGAATCCACTGCCCAAGTGGGCGTCGGGATCGACGTGAACTGGCACTATCATCCTGACGACGAAACCATGAAAGAGTTCGGGGAAGACTTTAGCGAAGACTTCGAGGCGGCCCGCTTCAATTTGGTCGTCTCAGAGACCGACCTGGCTTAGCGTCATGTCGAGCAACCAGACGCCCAGGTTCGGTGAAGAGGGTGAGGAGTATTCGCTCTACGCGCACGAGGAGTCGGTGATTCGTCGGGCCGAGGACATGCTCGGCAAGCTCGAGGAAGTCTCCGGCGGCGTGCGCGACCTCGCCAAGGCCTACCGCGGGGGCTATCGTGAGACGGCTCGCCTGGTGCGTATCAGCGACCGTATGCAGCTCGATCTGCACGATGCGAATCGGACGCTGACCTCACAGGCCGAGGACCTGAGGCGATTGAACGCGGCGCTGCGTGAGGAGATCGAGCGGCGCGAGCAGCTCGAGCAGGAACTGCGCCGCATCGCCTCCATCGACGAGCTGACCGGCACCCATACCAGGCGCTCCCTGCTTGAGTTGGGCGAGCACGAACTGCGGCGGCGGGCAAGGCACGGGCATTCCCTGGCGGTGCTCATGATGGATCTGGATCATTTCAAGCGCATCAATGACAGTTTCGGGCATGCGGCCGGGGATCAACTGCTGCGCGACTTCGGCTTTCTGCTGCGCTCGAGTCTGCGCAAGGGTGATATCGCCGGCCGTTTTGGCGGAGAGGAATTCCTGGCCATT
>NZ_JAAIJR010000313.1 GCF_010915725.1 Thiorhodococcus mannitoliphagus | reverse complement strand
GCTGGTTGGCATCGACAGCCCCGTCGCCTCCAGGCATCCTTTGCCTCACGATCCTCTGACACCGTGAATCTGAGCCGACGCCCAGCGATGGACACCTTCAAAACCCCCGTGACCCGATTGGCCCGACTGTTCCTGAAATCGCGCGATGCGTGGAAAGCCAAGGCCCTGGACAAGCAACGGCGTCTGCGCGCGGCCCAGGTCAAGATCCGCGATCTGGAGAGGAGCCGCGCGTACTGGAAAGACCGAGCACTGGGCGCGCACGGCGGCGGCTCGCCCGCGACGACGGAGGCGACCCCGAGCGACGTGCCGGAGGAATCGGGCGATGCGGCTCAGCGGCTCGCCCGCCTGCCACCGCCGGGTCACCAGCATTCGCTTATGGTCATGCAACTGACGTTGCAGATGTATCTGCAAACCGGGCTTGGTAGCCGCGGGGTCCCCGGCGTGCTGCACCTGCTGGAGCCGTGGTTGCCGGTGAGCATTCCAACCCATACCACGGTGCTCAACTGGGTCTAGCGCTGTGGGCTGGCGATCCTTCAGCAGCCCCCGGAGCGGCGCGAGGATTGGATTTTCATTGCCGATCATACGCTTGGACTGGGCGCCTCGAAATGCCTGGTGATCCTGGGCATCCCCGCCATGCGGTTGATCGAGACCGATTACAGCCCCAATCACCACGCCATGCAGGTGTTGGCCATTGAGGTGACGACGCACAGCACGGGGCCGTGGGTCGCATCGGTGCTGCGCGACGTCGCCGAGCGCACCGGGCGGCCGGTTCAGATCGTCGCCGATCACGGCAGCGACCTGCACAAGGGGATCACGCTGTTTCAGCAGAAACAGGCCCCGGCGTGCGTCAAAACCGATGATATTTCCCACCATATCGCCAACCTGTTCAAGGCCGAGTTGAGTGCGGACGCGCGCTGGAATGGGCTGTTGGAACACTGCCGCACCACCCTGGCATCGTTTCAGCAGACCGACCTGGCCTTTCTGTTGCCGCCACGCCAGCGCACCAAGGCGCGCTTCATGCACGTCGACACCCATGTCGAGTGGGCACGCAACATCCTCGCTTATGACGACCGAGGGGACTTCAGTGCAATTCGCCGCCCCTGCGTGCTGAGTGTCGCGGCTTGGGACCATCTGTGCGCCCGCTTAGGCGCCGCCCGCGTCCAGGCGCTGCGCGCGCTGAGGGGCCGTCAGCATCCCGACAAGGCGGCCTTTTGCGACGCCCTGCACGCGGCGTCCGACCTCACCCCCGAGGATCTCGACGACGCCTTCTGGGATCTCGCCGATACCGGGCGCGAACGCTTTCTGGAGGGCTTCGGTTGGGTCAGAGCCTACCGCGAGGAGTTGGTCGTCTATGCGCAGATGATGGAACAGGCCAAGGCGATTCAGACGTTTCTCAAATCCAAAGGGCTGCATGCGGGCGTCATCGAACCGCTGCGCGCTACACTGCCCCCACGCACGACGCTCACGCCACGGGCCGCCGACTTCACCGACCGGATCCTGGACGGGGTCGCAGCGGAAGGCGCCAAGACCCCCCCCGGTGAGACCTGGCTGGCGTCCTCCGACATCATCGAATCGGTCTTCGGAAAATACAAAACGTTCACCGCGCGCGGTCCCCTCAAGGAGATTGGCCGTCTCGTGTTGACGATTCCCGCCTTCCTCACCGAGCTGACGCCCTCGCTCATTCGTGAGGCCATGGTCTCGGTGCGCACCCT
>NZ_JAAIJR010000312.1 GCF_010915725.1 Thiorhodococcus mannitoliphagus | reverse complement strand
CGGCGCAGCGCGATGCCATCCTCTTGCGGGCGCTCGGCAGTCCTGACCCCTACGGCAAGCAGATCGATGGTCTCGGCGGCGCGACCTCCAGCACCAGCAAGGCAGTGATCGTCGGGCCGTCCGCGCGCTCGGACTCGGACGTCGACTATCGCTTTGCACATGTGTCCATCCAGTCGCCCATCATCGACGCCAGCGGCAACTGCGGCAACCTCACCGCAGCCGTTGGGCCTTTCGCCATCGCGACCGGATTGGTCGAGGCCATCGAGGGCATGACCGAGGTTCGGATCTGGCAGGCCAACATCGGCAAGCGCATCCTGGCGCGCGTGCCCGTTCGTGACGGCATGCCGGTCGAGGTGGGTGATCTTCGCGTCGACGGCATCCCCTGGCCCGGCGCGGCCATCGAGCTGAGCTTTCTCGATCCGGGTGGCTCCGCCGAGGCGCCCTTGCTGCCGACCGGCCGCGCGCTCGATCGCCTCGCCGTCCCAGGTGTCGGCAAGGTCGACGCCAGCTTGGTCAATGCCGGCAATCCAACCGTCTTCGTCCGCGCCTCGGACCTTGGGCTCAGCGGTCGGGAGCTGCCTGCGGAGATCGACGTCGACGCCGAGCGCTTGGACAGATTCGAGCGCATCCGCGCGCGCGCGGCGGTGGCCATGGGGCTCGGTGTCTCGCCCGAGAGGGTCAGTCGTGAGCGTCCGGCGACGCCCAAGATCGCCTTCGTCGCACCGGCCTGCGACTATCAAGCCTCGGGCGGCACAAGCATCCAAGGCGAAGACATCGATCTCCTCGCCCGCATCCTCTCCATGGGGCGTCTTCATCACGCCTTCACAGGCACGGGCGCCGTTGCCTTGGCCGTGGCTGCAGCGATCCCCGGAACACTGGTCAACGCCATGACGTCCTGGGCGGGTCAAGGCGGTGAGCGTCGAACGCGCATCGGCCACCCGGCGGGGCGGCTCGAGGTCGGCGCGGAAGTCATCCCGGATGGGGAGGGCTGGCTCGCGCGCCGCGTCATCATGACCCGCACGGCGCGCCGCTTGATGGAGGGGCAGGTGCTGGTGCCGCTCTGACGTGCCTGCCGTGATGACGCTCGGTCCAATCAAAGAGGCGTTCGGCCAGTGTCAGGAGGCCTGAAACGCGGAAGTCGCTGTCTTTACAGACAAAATGGATTGATGCCGTCAGGTCTCGAAGAACAGGTTGCGGAACCCTCTTCGGTCGCGCATGCGATAGACGGTGAAATCGGAATCCACAGTGGCCACGGTCGTCACCCGCAGACGCTCGCACAGCGCGACCAGCGAGGCGTCGGCAAAATCCGCCGGCAGGTCGCTGTACTTCTCCAGCAAGGCACGGATCCTTGGAAGATCGCCGGGCGTTTCGGTGTCGATCGTTAAAGCGCCCTCGGCCCAGAAGAGAAAATCCCGCTGGGCCTGGGGCGCGAAGCCCAGCATCTAGACGACCTCCGTGATGACCGGCAGGTTGGTCACCAAGGGGCTGCGCAGCTCGCGCATGAAGCTGACAGCGCTTGCGTGGAACTGATCCGAGCCATCGAAAACCGCAATCAAGGGGCCACTGTCAAAGACGATGCTTAGAAAGTGCCCATCAATTGTTTCCCGATGCGAGCGATGCCGCCCAAAATCCCCCCTAGCCCCCATAGCCGTCAGGCTAAGAATAGCCAACGTTATTCATTTTCCATAAACCATTTATATTTCAATCTATTGAACAACTC
>NZ_JAAIJR010000311.1 GCF_010915725.1 Thiorhodococcus mannitoliphagus | reverse complement strand
CTTCTGTGTACCGATAATTCGAGTTCAAGTGACTGTTATCAAAGCATTTTATCGATCACCTGAATTCCGGGAGAGCCACAAAAACACCGGCGAGATGACGGCCGTACCGCGACACAATGAAATGAAAGAATTGATGGCGCGAAAAATTTGCAGAGACCTTGGAATTGAAGAGCCATGATACGGCTAACACGGCAAATGCAGCCGACCCCAAAAGCGCGCGTCGAACTCGCTACTTATTTCATGCTTCAGTGCCACGCGCGCTTTTGGGTCGGCTGATTTGCAACGTTAGCTTCCGAGAAACGTGGCAACCGAACCAAAGCAAATGAAGCCTGTTGTCTACATTGAGTCCTCGGTAATCAGCTATCTGGTTTCTCGTCCCAGTCGCGATATCATCATCGCAGGCCGGCAAGCACTTACGCTTGAGTGGTGGGAAAACGAGAAACAGCGCTTTGACTTGAGAGTATCGGCTCTGGTTGAGGACGAAATCGGGCGCGGAGATCCTTCGGCTGCTGAACGCCGACTTGCACTCATTGAACGAATTCCAAGCCTAGCCGCTACGGATAACGCTCTCTTACTCTCTGAAAGACTCATTGCAGAAAAGGCTATACCCGCTGGCAGCGAGGATGACGCCCTTTACATCGCTATCGCTGCAACTCAAGGAGTTGATTATCTGCTTACCTGGAATTTCAAGCATATCAACAACGCCGAAACCAAGAAATTGATCACTCGAATCGTTGAATCCCTCGGCTACGTTTGTCCCTTGCTTTGCTCGCCGGAAGAACTCGGAGGCACATCTAATGGTTGAAGACCCTATCGTCGAGGAAATGCGAAAGCACCGGGAAGAACATGCCTCCGCTTACGGACATGATCTCCGGCGCATTATTGCCGCACTCCGAGAGCGAGAAGCGCAATCAAAACGCCCTGTGCTTAATCCCGGTCCAAAATATTTGCTCCAAAAGACAGGAAGCTAACACGGCGCTCAAGCTGACCCCGCGCGGTCCGCGCCGTGCTGGATCTCAATCGTCGTTCTACGCGCGGGGCGGCTTATCTCGGGCGTTGGGCACAAAGATTCGCGCTGACCGCTCATTCCTTGTGGCTTCAGGATATGATTATCACCGGCATCCAAGAGAAGATCCGTTCCCGGAGCTACGAGTTCTCTCGACACGCGGTGGATCAGAGTATTCGCCGCGACATCAGCGTGGGCGAATTGGAAGAGGCGTTGGTGGGTAACATCGAAATCATTGAGGATTACCCGGATGACAAGTATGGTCCGAGCTGCCTCGTTCTAGGGTACACCAGTTCGGGACGTGCGCTTCACGTGCTTTGCAGCTATCCGAGTCGTTCGATACTAAAGGCCATCACGATTTACGACCCAGATCCGAGCCAGTGGATTGATGACCGCATCAGGATAAGCTGAAAAATGTGGAGATATCCATGAAAGAAACTATGGTCGATAAGACAGTTACCTACACGCTTGAGTACAAGGGCAAGCTCTACGTGGTTGAACAGGTTCCGGCTCGTGTCTGCCAGGAAACTGGAGAGGAGTTCTTCTCGCCGGATACAGTCGAACATATCCAGAGGCTCATCAAAGGCGGTAAGCGCCCTGATCGAATCATCGAGACTCCGGTCTTCAAGTATGCATAGCGAGAGCCCAACGAATAAGGTTAGATCGTCCGAGCGAAGCGAGCGACGATCTGAACCGGTTGTTGGACAAGCCCGGGATCGTGGCG
>NZ_JAAIJR010000310.1 GCF_010915725.1 Thiorhodococcus mannitoliphagus | reverse complement strand
TGCTGCGCCGTGGTGTGCTGACGCACCAACGCCTCCAACTGGGTACGTTCTTTGTCGGTTAGGGAAACGAGAATCGGGGTACAGCGTGGCATCGTGTCATCAACTCATCGGCGAAACTCAAGACAGATGAGCAGAATGCCATCGATCGCCCAGAAACAGTATTAGGACTTTCACTCTAGACCACTAGGGGGGGCTTGGCTAGGCTGCGACTCAGGGCCAGACATAAAAGCGTCAGGGAAAGCCGCGGCGCAGCCTTTTGTGTGCTCGACTCCTGGCCGTCGGCTCCAGGGCCGGGATAGTCTCCGCTGCCGATGACAAGGCATTTACCATGGACATTCGGCATGCTCCGATCTCGGCTCCTGGTCAACTTGGTCGTCGGCCTTTGGTATGTCTTGCAGGGCGTCCTGTTCTTCGTGGTTCGTCCGGAGCTCGCCTACAGCTACGGCCATTGGCTGCATCCACTGCGAGGCGATCTCCCGGGACTTACGGCAGCGCTGACATTGCCGGTTCTGGGACCCGAGATCAGCTCTGCGGCAGAGGGGTACAGTCCGGTGTTTTGGTTGGTCTGGGGGGCACTGCTACTGCCGCCGGTACGACTGCTGCATTGGGCATGGACCGCACCGAACCGCTTTGCGCTGCTCGAGACAACCCTGTACTGGACGGCCGCCTACTTGCTTGCGACCGGCAGCCTAGCAGTGCTCGTAGTACTGGGTCTATGGCTGCCGTTCTCCACCGCCTGATGCGCTGGACGCCACGACCGTGAACGACGCCCCGGCAATCACCGGCGGCCCCGAGGACCTTGACGAGGCCCCGCCGGAGGCGCTCCTTGCCGCACTTCTCGCCGGTTGCGGCCTCGCCTTCGCTGAAGGCACCGCCAAGGCATTGCATGAAGCTCTGGAGCATTTCGCCCGCGCCGTTCTCCTGGACGAGACTCGCCCGGAAGCGCATCTAGGACTCGGTTTCTGCTATGCCAATCTGGGCGACGACCGTCGCGCCATCCGCCACTATGATGCCTGTCTCGAACGTGGCTTTGGCTCTCGTGACTATCCTCATCTGTGCTACGAATACGACGGCTCCGATGAGCAGACCTGGACCGTCGAGATCAACCTGGACCAGGTTCTGCTCTGGCGTGCCGACTGCTGGCTGTCGCTCGATAGAATCGAGCCCGCCAGACATGATCTGGAGCGCCTGTCCGCCCCCGATGCTCCAGATACTCGCGCCGAGATCGCCGTACTGAGGGCAAAGATTCTTCTCGCAGAGAATCAACCCGATGCCACGCAGCGAGAGCTGAGCCGTGCCTTGGGCTGGGATCCGGAGCATCCCGAAGCGCATTACCTGCGCGGCCGCGTTCACGAGTGCCATGGCCGGTTTCCCGAGGCGGTGAAAGCCTATGCGCGCGCAATGAGGCTGGACCCAGAAGCCCCCGAATTCCGGGTCTCCCGGGCTCGGGTGTACCTTGCCCTTGGCGAAAAGCGAAAGGCTGAAGCGGACCTGCGGGCTGCGAAGGCCCTGCTGAGCCAGCAGTTGCCTCAGTTGGCGCGGACAGCGGAGATCGCTGCGCTCTGGGACCAACTAGTGGTCTAGAGTGAAAGTCCTAATACTGTTTCTGGGCGATCGATGGCATCCTGCTCATCTGTCTTGAGTTTCGCCGATGAGTTGATGACACGATGCCACGCTGTACCCCGATTCCCGTTTCCCTCACCGACAAAGAACGTACCCAGTTGGAGGCGTTGGTGCGTCAGCACACCACGGCGCAGCA
>NZ_JAAIJR010000030.1 GCF_010915725.1 Thiorhodococcus mannitoliphagus | reverse complement strand
GACCTTCACATAAACGCGGTTATGTGAAGGTTCACATAACCGCGTGATGCCGTCGCAGAGATTCCAAGGCCGGGCGGACGGTTCTGACCGGCTGCTGCAACTGCGAAGACCCAAGAAGGGCATCGTCGTGGCTCACAAGCCTCGACAACAGCGCTGCGCCCGAACCCATGATCGATGCCACACCGCCTAGCGACAGGCTACGAAGCGAATCCCCTCGGCCCCACCGGTCGCGACCTGACCGAAGCGCTCGATCGCCTGATCGATGTCGGCGGCGGTTGTCTCCGGGCTCAGCGAGAGACGAATCGAGCAATGGGCGTCCGCCGGGCTCAACCCCATCGCCAGGAGTGCGTGCGAAGGCTCGGGCGAGCCGGAGCGGCAGGCCGATCCGGACGAGAAGGCGACGCCGAGACGGTCCATCGCGAGCACCAGCGATTCGCCGCGCACGCCCGGAACACAGAGGTTGAGCGTATTGGTTAGGCGCTCGCTCGGGTGGCCGTTCAACCGCGCCTCTGGGAAGACCTTCGCCAGACCCGCGCCTAGCCGGTCACGCAGGGCGCGGATCTCATCGGCATGCTCCAGCCCGCTCGCGGCCAGCTCGGCCGCTGCTCCGAGCCCGACGATGCCGACGGTGTTCTCAGTGCCCGCCCGCAGCCCATGCTCCTGATGGCCGCCGTGAATCAGCGGGTCCAGCTCGACGCCCTTGCCGAGATAGAGCGCGCCCACGCCCTTGGGGCCCCGGATCTTGTGTGCGGAGAGCGTTAGCAGGTCCACCCCGAGGGCCTCGACATCGAGCGGTCGCTTGCCCAGCGCCTGCACGGCGTCCGTATGGAAGAAGGCCCCGCGCCCATGGGCGATGGCGGCGAGTTCCGCGATGGGCTGCAGGCTGCCCGTCTCGTTGTTGGCGGTCATGATGCTGACCAGCAAGGTGTCGTCGCTCAGCGCGTCCGCCAGATCATCCGGGTTGACCAGGCCCTGTGAATCCACTGGCAGAGAGGTCAGGCGCCGGCCCATGCGCGCTTCGAGCCAGCGACAGGTCGCCAGCACCGACGGATGCTCGATGCTGCTCGTGATGATGTGGCCGCGCTCGGGATGGGCGAAGGCGAGTCCCTTGATGGCGAGGTTGTTCGCCTCGCTCCCGCCGCCGGTGAAGTGGATGCGCCGCGCGGTGCAGTTCAGCAGACTGGCGAGCTTGCGCCTGGCCTCTTCGATGGCCTGGCGGGCGGCCTTGCCCTCGCGATGGATGCTGGAGGCGTTGCCGTCGAGTCCATCGAGTGCGTCGCGCATGGCGTTGCGCACCGGCGCTGCGATCGGCGTGGTGGCGTTGGCGTCGAGATCGATGCGGCGGCTGGAACTGCCGGTCACGGCTTCTCGCTGACTTGCCGCCGAGGCGCGCTCGCCGCTGTCGATCTCGACTCGGTCCGTCACGCCGGCTGCCAGCTCGACCTCGCACAGCAGCGTCTTGTAGATCGGGAAGCCGCTGATGGGGTCGTGGCGGCTGATGTCGGTCAGCACGTTGATGTTGGCGTTGCGCCAGGCATCCGGCCCCACCGGCGTGCCGCCGCCCATGTTGGCGTCGATGGCGCCTTGCACCATGTCGTCCGTGACCAGGGCACGCATCTCGACGGCGCCGCGTGGCGAGCGGATGCGCACCTTGTCACCCTTGGCGATGCCGCGTGCGGCGGCGTCGCGGCTGTTGATGGTCACGGTCGGCTCGGGGCGCTTCTTGATCAGTCCAGGGATGCCGCGGTGCTGGGAGCGGAAGTCGGTGGTGACGCGCGCGCCCGAATTGAAGACCAACGGGAAGCGCTCGGCCAGGTCCGGGCGGGCCAGCGGGCCTTCGGCGGGCTCGGTGTAGACGGGCAGGGCGTCGTAGCCGTGCTCGGCGAGGATGCTTGAGGCGATTTCGAGCTTGCCGGAGGGGGTGTCGAAGCCCGGCTTGCCGTCCGGCCTGAGGAGCCCCTTCTCCCATTTCTTGTATTCCATCATGGCCGTGTCGCGCTCCACCCAGCCGCCCGCGTCGCGTACCTCTTCCAGGCTGTAGCCGCTGCCCTGGAGCGCGAAGCGCTGGATCGACTCCTCGTCCTGTGGGAAGCGCTCGCCATAGCCGAGCCGCTGGGCCAGTTCGGCGAGAATGAGGAAGTCGTTGCGGGCCTCGCCGACCGGCTCGATCACCCGATCGCGCAGCCGGAAGATGGGGCCGTAGTGCATATAGCTGTCGATCTCGAAGCCGGTGGTCGCCGGCAGCACCAGGTCGGCGTAGGCGCAGTCGGCGGTCAACTGACGGTCGATGCAGACCAGGAAATCGAGCGCGCCGAGCGTCTCTTTCCAGATTTCGGGCTGCGGCCAGGCGGTGATGAGGGAGCCGCCGAGGACGATGAGGCCGCGAATCCGGTAGGGCTTGCCCTCCAGGATCGACTCCGGCAGGGCGATGGCGTGGGATTCGCCGCGATACTGGCTGTAGACGGGGAAGCGGTCGCGGCCGAGCGCCTTGTTGAGATCCGGATTGGCGATGAGCCCGCTGCGGTTGATCGGGAAGTCAGTGTTCGGCATCGCGAAGCAGCGCCCGCCCGGCACATCGAGCTGGCCCGCCAGCGCCCAAAGCACCATGGTGGCGCGGATCGCCTGCACGCCGGAGTCGCTGTATTCCAGCCCGGTGTACATGACCGGGCTGGCGCCGTCGGCCCCGGCGATGCGGCGCGCCAGTCGGCGGATGGTCTCCGCCGGAACGCCCGTGATCGCCGCCGCTTCCTCGGCGCGGAAGTGCTGGACGTACTGGCTGAAGTCGTCGAAGCCGAGCGTCCAGTCGCGCACGAATGTCTCGTCGTAGAGCTCCTCTTCGATGATGACGTTGGCCATCGCCAGGGCCAGCGCACCGTCCGTACCGGGCCGGATCGGCACCCATTCGGCCTCGGCGAGCTTGGCGGTGCGCGTGCGGCGCGGATCGATCACCACGACCTCAGCCCCGCGTCGCCGAGCCGCGAGAATGCGTTCCAGATCGCGCGGCGGGCAGTCTGTGGCCGGGTTGGCGCCCCAGACGACGATGAGATCCGCGTTCTCCAGATCCGAGAACATGTTGATGAACATGCCGCCCATGGTGACGTGCGGCGCGATCATAGCCATGGAGACATAGCAGAGGGCGCCAACGCCCAGGGTGTTGGGCGAGCCGAAGGGGAAGAGCACGCTGGAGGCGGAGGAGACCGCGACGCCCTTGGGCTGGTAGAGGTCGCACATCGCCAGCTCGAAGCTGCCGCGCCCGGTGTAGATGGCGGTGGCCTCGGGGCCGGACTCGGCCTTGATCGACGTCAACCGCTCGGTCATCAGGGCGAAGGCTGCGTCCCAGCTGATGGGCTCGAAGTCGAGTGTCCCTTTCGGTCCCTTGCGGCGCATCGGCTGCTTGAGCCGATGCTCGGAATAGACGATCTCCTTGGCGTGCTCGCCCAGGGTGCAGATGGCGCCCAGCGGATGGTCCCTGTCCGGGCGCAGCCGGTCCAGGCGGCCCTCGGCGTCGTAGTCGACCTCGACCCAACAGCCGGCCGGGCAGATCCCGCAGATGGCCTTGCGTCCGGTTCGTGCTTTTGTTGTGTCTTCGACCGACATTGGATCTCCTTCCTGTCCAGGTGGGCGGCGTTGGTCCAGTTGACTCGACCGCGGATTGTACAGGCAGGCGCGCGCTCCGCCGCCCGTCGTCGCGCCGAGATTTCGGCTCCATCCACTTGCGGCGATGAGAGACAGCACGTTAAGCTTGCTGGCTTTTTCATGACGGACCCAGCCCGCCGCGAAGGCAGGTCCATCTACCGCTAAACGATGGGGCTAGACACCGATGCGCACGCATTACTGTGGAGACTTGAACGACAGCCATGATGGCCAGGAGGTCGTGCTCTGCGGCTGGGTACAACGGCGACGTGACCATGGCGGCGTGATCTTCATCGATCTGCGCGATCGCGAGGGGCTGGTGCAGGTCGTGTTCGATCCCGACCGCGCCGAGGTCTTCTCGCGCGCGGAGCAGGTTCGCAGTGAGTACGTTCTCAGGATTCAGGGCCGGGTGCGTCCGCGTCCCGAGGGCACGGTCAATCCCGATCTGCCGACCGGCATGGTCGAGGTGCTCGGGCTGGAACTCGAAATCCTCAACGCCTCCGAGACGCCGCCGATCCAGCTCGACACCCATTCGGCCGACGCCTCCGAGGAGATCCGGCTGCGCTACCGCTACCTCGACCTGCGCCGCCCCGAGATGCAGGCCCGTCTGCGGGTCCGCAGCCAGGTGACCCAGGCCATGCGCACCTTCCTCGATGGACAGGGCTTCCTGGACATCGAGACGCCCATCCTCACCAAGTCCACGCCCGAGGGCGCGCGCGACTACCTGGTTCCCAGCCGCACCCATCCGGGCGAGTTCTTCGCCCTGCCGCAGTCGCCGCAGCTCTTCAAACAGCTGCTGATGATGTCCGGCATGGACCGCTACTATCAGATCGCCCGCTGCTTCCGCGACGAGGACCTGCGCGCCGACCGTCAGCCCGAGTTCACCCAGCTCGACATCGAGGTCTCCTTTATGTCGGAGGACGAACTCATGGGGCTGATGGAGGAGATGATCCGCGCGCTCTTCCAAGAGGTGAGCGGCGTCGAGCTGCCGAACTCCTTCCCGCGCCTGTCCTATGCCGAGTCCATGCGTCGCTTCGGCTCCGACCGCCCGGACCTGCGCGTGCCGCTTGAGCTGATCGATGTCGCGGATCTCATGGACGAGGTCGACTTCAAGGTGTTTGCCGGTCCGGCCAAGGATCCGGAAGGCCGCGTGGTCGCGCTGCGCCTGCCCAAGGGCAGCGAGCTGACCCGCAAGGAGATCGACGGCTACACCCAGTTCGTCGGCATCTACGGTGCCAAGGGGCTGGCCTACATCAAGGTCAACGAGTGGTCCGCCAAGGGCCGCGAGGGGCTACAGTCGCCCATCCTCAAGTTCCTGCCGGACTCTGCGGTGCAGGGGATCATGGAGCGCACCGGGGCTGAGGACGGCGACCTGGTCTTCTTCGGCGCCGACAAGGCCACTGTGGTCAACGAGTCGATCGGCGCGCTGCGGGTCAAGCTGGGTCAGGATCTCAATCTCATGGAAGAGGGCTGGCGTCCGCTGTGGGTCGTCGATTTCCCCATGTTCGAGCACGATCCCAACAGCAACCGCTGGGTCGCGCTGCATCACCCCTTCACCGCCCCCAAGGAGGAGCAACTGGACACCTTGGAGCAGGATCCCGGTGCCTGTCTCTCGCGTGCCTACGACATGGTCCTCAACGGCACCGAGATCGGCGGCGGCTCCATCCGTATCCATCGCGAGGCGGTCCAGCGCCGCGTCTTCAAGCTGCTGAACATCAGCGACGAACAGGCCGAGGACCGCTTTGGCTTCCTGCTCAAGGCGCTCAAGTTCGGCTGCCCGCCGCACGGCGGTATCGCCTTCGGTCTGGATCGCCTGGTCATGCTCATGACGGGTGCGACCTCTATCCGTGATGTCATGGCCTTCCCCAAGACCCAAACGGCGGCCTGTCTGCTCACGGACGCGCCATCCGCGGTCGACGAGAATCAGCTCAAGGAACTGGCGCTGCGGATTCGGCCGCGGGCCTGATCGGCCGATGCCGACCCCCGAGGGTCGCGACGGTCTGGCGGCTCCGGGACCCGAGCAGCCGCAGTTGACGGCTGGCGGAGATGCGGTGGTTCAAGAACGCGAGGGGCCGATGTCCAAAGGCGAACTCAAACGGCCTCAGTCGGTCCTGGTGGTTGTCTGTACCCGCCAGGGCGAGTTTCTGCTGATGCAGCGGACGCGCCCGAAGGGTTTCTGGCAATCTGTGACCGGGAGCCTAGATCCGGGCGAGACACCGCGGCTGGCTGCGGCCCGTGAGGTCTTCGAAGAGACGGGCATCCGCGCCGGAGGCGGGCTGATCGACCTGCACCAGTCCGTCCTCTTCCCCATCATCCCCGCTTGGCGTAGGCGCTATGCGCTCAATGTTTGCTTCAACCGGGAATACTGGTTCGCGCTGGTGCTGGATTCACGGCGGCACGTTCGGCTGAGCCAGCGGGAGCACCTGACGAGCCGTTGGCTCTCAGCCCCAGAGGCCGTTGAGCTGACTGGCTCCTGGACCAATCGAGACGCGATTCAGCGGGTTGCCTGCGTGCTCGATCCCATGGGCGGATGCGGTACGACGGGGCAGGGCGGGCGATCGATCCGGCGCACGTCGCGCGTCATCGACTCGCGCTTTCGGCGGGCTTTGTCCAAGACCTAGCGAGGCTTCGCCTCAGACCGACGAGTCATGCCATCGGGATCGGGATCGCTATCGTCGGTTCGATCCCGATCCCGACGGCCTTGGATGGTCGGGCGCCTTCGGGCAGTCGTCGAAGCGCTGGACGCCCGCGGCTGGAATTGCAACTCCCAGGCGCGCGGACTATTCTACGCGATTGTATTTTTTTAGCTGAGGTGGGCCATGGTCGCCAAGACCCTCTACGACAAACTCTGGGACGAGCACGTCGTCCGTGTCGACGACGATGGCACGGCTTTACTCTATATCGATCGGCAGCTGATCCATGAGGTGACTTCGCCGCAAGCCTTCGAGGGTCTGCGCCTGGCGGGCCGCAAGCCGTGGCGAACGAGCGCGAACCTTGCGGTCCCGGATCACAACGTCCCGACGACAGATCGCGCCAAGGGCATCGCGGACCCCGTGTCCCGGATCCAGGTGGAAGCGCTTGGTACCAACTGTCTGACCTTTGGCATCACTGAGCTTGGGATGGGCGACAAGCGTCAGGGCGTGGTCCACGTCATCGGCCCCGAGCAGGGTTTTACCCTGCCGGGCAGCACCGTTGTGTGCGGCGATTCTCACACGGCGACGCATGGCGCCTTCGGCGCTTTGGCATTCGGCATCGGTACCTCCGAGGTCGAGCATGTGCTGGCGACTCAGACGCTGATCCAGCGTAAGTCCAAGTCGATGCTGGTCAGCGTCGATGGCAACCTGGGTGCTGGCGTGACCGCCAAAGATGTCGTGCTCGCGATCATCGGCGAGATCGGCACGGCGGGCGGTACTGGCTACGTCATCGAGTTCGGCGGTGAGGCGATGCGCGATCTCAGCATGGAGGGCCGGATGACCGTCTGCAACATGGCGATCGAGGCCGGTGCCCGCGCTGGGTTGGTCGCCGTCGACGAGAAGACGGTCGACTACATGCGCGGACGCCCGCTCGCACCTGCGGGTGAGATGTTCGACCGCGCCGCCGCGCACTGGCGCACCCTGGTGAGTGACGAGGGTGCCCAGTTCGATAAGGTGATCCGCATCGACGCGGCCAGCATCAAGCCGCAGATGACCTGGGGCACCTCGCCCGAGATGGTGCTGCCGGTGGACGGTCGAGTCCCGACCCCGGATGACGCAGGCGATGAGGTCAAGGCGAATGGCATCCGCCGCGCGCTCGAATACATGGGGCTAACCGCTGGTACGCCGCTGACCGAGATCCGTCCGGACAAGGTCTTCATCGGCTCTTGCACCAATTCCCGGATCGAGGATCTGCGCGCCGCGGCCGAGATCGCCAAGGGCCGCAAGGTCGCTGACAGCATTAAGCTCGCCATGGTCGTCCCAGGCTCCGGCCTGGTGAAGGAGCAAGCCGAGGCCGAGGGGCTCGATAAGATCTTCGTCGAGGCCGGCTTCGAGTGGCGCGAGCCTGGCTGCTCCATGTGTTTGGCCATGAACGCCGATCGACTCGAGCCCGGCGAGCGCTGCGCCTCGACCTCGAACCGCAACTTCGAGGGTCGTCAGGGGCAGGGTGGGCGCACCCATCTGGTCAGCCCCGCGATGGCTGCCGCCGCGGCGGTGACTGGGCATTTCGTCGACGTGAGGGAGCTGTGATGGACGCGTTCAAGAAGGTTAGCGGTGTGGTCGCCCCGCTCGACCGGGCAAATATCGACACCGACGCCATTATTCCCAAGCAGTTCCTCAAGAGCATTAAGCGGACCGGCTTCGGTCCCTTCCTGTTCGACGAATGGCGCTATCTGGACCATGGTGAGCCGGATATGGACTGCACCAATCGTCCGCGCAATCAGGGTTTCGTCCTGAACGATCCACGCTATGCCAAGGCGCAGATCCTGCTGACGCGCGAAAATTTCGGCTGCGGCTCCTCGCGCGAGCATGCCCCTTGGGCGCTTGCCGACTTTGGCTTCAAGGTGATCCTGGCGCCGAGCTTCGCCGATATCTTCTTCAACAACTGTTTCAAGAACGGCCTGCTGCCGATCGTGCTCGAAAAGACCAGGATCGACACCCTCTTCGCCAAGGCCGTGGGTGAGACGCCACTGAGCATGAGCGTGGATCTTGCCGCACAGACGCTGTCGCTCCCCGATGGGACCCTGATCACCTTTGACGTCGACTCTGGCAGCAAGCACCGCCTGCTCGAGGGGCTGGATGACATCGGACTGACGCTGCAAGAGACCGACGTTATTCGCGCCTACGAGGAGCGTCGCCGCCAAGAGGCGCCTTGGCTGTTCATCTAGGCCTGAGCGGCCTGTGGACGCCAATCGCGCCAATGCATTTGGAGACTGAGATTTGAGCAAGAAGATTCTGGTCGTTGCTGGTGACGGCATCGGCCCCGAGATCGTCGCCGAGGCAATGAAGGTGCTGCAGGCCTTGCAGGCGGACGGCAGCATTGATGTGAGTATCGAGGACGCCTTGATCGGCGGCGCGGCCTATGATGCCGCCGGTGATCCGCTCCCGGCCGAGACCTTGGAGGCAGCCAAGGCCTCCGATGCAGTCCTGCTCGGCGCGGTCGGCGGTCCCAAGTGGGAGCCCTTGCACATCTCCAAGCGTCCGGAAAAAGGCCTGCTCGGACTCCGCGCCGGTCTAGGGCTTTTCGCCAATCTGCGTCCGGCCATTCTCTATCCCCAGCTCGCCGACGCCTCGACGCTGAAGCCCGAGGTCGTTGCAGGGCTCGACATCATGATCGTGCGTGAGCTGACCGGTGGCATCTATTTCGGCCAGCCGCGCGGCATCGAGACGCTGCCCTCCGGTGAGCGCAAGGGTGTCAATACGCTTGTCTATACTGAGTCCGAGGTCGATCGCATTTGCCGCGTCGCCTTCGATATCGCCATGAAGCGTGGCAAGAAGGTCTGCTCGGTGGACAAGGCGAACGTGCTGGAGTGCACCGAGATGTGGCGCGAGGTCGCCGTCAAGGCCGTTGCCGACTATCCTGAGATTGAGCTGAGTCACATGTATGTCGACAACGCGGCCATGCAGCTGGTGCGCGCGCCCAAACAGTTCGATGTCATGGTGACCACCAACATGTTCGGCGACATCCTCTCGGATTGCGCCGCCATGCTGACCGGATCCATCGGCATGCTACCCTCCGCATCGCTGAACGCGGACGGCCAAGGCATGTATGAGCCGATCCATGGCTCTGCGCCTGATATCGCCGGCCGTGGCGTCGCCAACCCCTTGGCGACCATCCTCTCGGTGGCGATGATGCTGCGCTATTCGCTGGATGCGCCGGCGGCGGCCGAGCGCATCGAAAAGGCGGTTTCGCAGGTCTTGGATCAGGGGCTGCGTACTGCCGACATCATGTCGGAGGGCATGCGGCAGGTCGGCACTGCCGAGATGGGCGATGCCGTGGTCGCAGCCCTAACGTGAGGCTGAGTGGCTGTCATCATGGCAGCGATGCGGGCGGAGCGTCCCTGGCTTGGCGGGAAGCGCTGTGAGTGAAGGTTCTCCTGAGCCTGTGCTGCTGAACGACGACTGGACTTTGTGGGGTTAGATGATGACGCGGGTGGGATTCGTCGGTTGGCGAGGCATGGTGGGCTCCGTGCTCATGGAGCGGATGCGCGCAGAAAATGATTTTGCGCGGATCGCCGATCCCGTCTTCTTTTCGACCTCACAGGCCGGTCAGCCCGGTCCGGATGTTGGGCGCGGGGCCAGCCCCTTGCTGGATGCGGAATCCGTCGAGGCGCTTGGCGAGATGGATGTCATCCTTACCTGCCAAGGGGGCAGCTACACGAAGGCTGTCTACCCCGAACTCCGGGCCGCTGGTTGGGATGGCTACTGGATCGATGCAGCATCCGCGTTGCGCATGGACCCTGATGCGACCATCGTGCTGGATCCGGTCAATCGCCCGGTCATCGATGCCGCCCTCGATGCCGGCAAGCGCGACTTCATCGGTGGAAATTGCACCGTGAGCCTGATGCTCATGGCGATCGGTGGGCTCTTCAACGCGGGGCTCGTCGAATGGGTCAGCGCCATGACCTATCAGGCGGCCTCGGGCGCCGGGGCCAAGAACATGCGCGAGCTGCTGTCCCAGATGGGTGCGCTGCACGGATCGGTTGCGGGGCTGCTGGCGGATCCTGCGGCGGCGATTCTCGAGATCGATCGTCAGGTGACCGACTGCATGCGGGCACCTGCCTTCCCGACGGCGAATTTCGGCGCGCCCTTGGCCGGCAGTCTCATTCCTTGGATCGATACGCAGCTTGAGAACGGTCAAAGCCGCGAAGAATGGAAGGGCTATGCCGAGACCAACAAGATCTTGGGGTTGAGCGATGCGCCGATTCCGATCGATGGCATCTGCGCACGGGTCGGAGCCATGCGCTGCCATAGTCAGGGGTTGACGATCAAGCTCACCGAGGACGTCGCGATCGCTGAGATCGAGCGCATCATCACAAGCTCCAATGATTGGGTGAGGCTGATTCCCAATGAGCGCGAGCAGACGATTCGCGCGCTTTCTCCCGCTGCCGCGACCGGCATGCTGCAGGTTCCGGTGGGGCGTTTACGGAAGATGAATTTGGGTAATTCCTACGTTTCCGCCTTCACTGTGGGTGATCAGCTCCTCTGGGGTGCGGCAGAGCCGCTGAGGCGCATGCTTGCAATCCTTGATGAGCGCTCGTCTTAGGCGCAATGCGTGCCCGCTGCCTTGGTGAAAGCATGCCAATCGGCTATAGTCTTCTACCGCTTGAGGTGATCCGCGAACGAAATTATGGTGACCCAAGGCTCAAAGTTGGCGATCCGGATCGAGTAGGATGCGGGACGAAACCGGCTCGATGACTGGGGCTGGTGACAGGATCACGGGCTGAGGAATAGCTGATCGATCCCTTTTTCTGGCGATTGATGAGTGCGGTTCTGCGCCAAGGCAAGCGATCAAAGGCGAGGTTCCTGTGCTCTCCAGAACAGCTTGAACGGCCTGAGGGAATAACGAGCTTACTCTCAATGAGGCGAGCTCCCAGGACTTGGTTGGAATCATGTCATTGCGTTGTGCACGAGGGAGGAGGATGTCTCGCAAGCTCATTTTAGCGTCGACCATCACCATGGTCTTGGCCGGCACCGATGTTTCCGCCCTGGGTCTGGGTGGCCTGCGTCCTCAATCAGCCCTCAATCAGCCATTCGTTGGCGAGATCGAGCTAAGGGATGTGCGTGCCGACGAGCTAGACTCGGTCAGCGCCTCGCTCGGCTCGCAGGTTGCCTTCTCCAAGGCGGGTATCGAGCGCTACTACTACCTCACCCGCCTCCAATTCACTCCTGATATCAATGCTCAGGGCAAGCCTGTCGTGCGGATTTCCAGCACGGATCCGATCCGCGAGCCCTACATGGATTTCTTGGTGGAGGTGGTTTGGCCTTCGGGTAAGCTCCTGAAGGAGTACACCGTTCTGCTCGATCCGCCGGGCATGTCTCAGCGCACAGCCTCGCCTTCCGTGCGCGCTGCCCGCGCCGGCAGTGCGGCGGCTGGCGCTGACAGGGCGGCTTCCGTTGCCGCCTCGAGCGGTCGCTCCAACTACATTTCCGGTCCAGGCGATGGCTTCCCTGTCTACGTCGGCCCCGTTGGTAACGGCAATGGGCTCTGGGTCTTGGCACGCAGCCAGGCCCCAGCGGGGGCGACTGTCGCTCAGACTGCGATGGCGCTCTACCGCAATAACCAAAACGCCTTCATTCGCGGCAACATCAATCGGCTGATTGCGGGGAAAACACTCGTCATCCCGAGCAAGGCGGAGCTGTTCGCCCTGGATCCCGCAACAGCGGAGCGCGAGTATGCCGCTGCCTTGCGTGGTCGGGCCCAATATCGCGCGCCCCTGACGGATGTGTCTCAAGCCATGGCCGCCTCGCAGTTGCGCGTGACGGGGGCAACCCAGCCAACCGCTGCGGCAGCTGCAGCTGCGCCGGCGGCAGGGACTCAGGCGCCTCCTCCAACGACTTCGCCAAAGGTCCAGCAAGACGTCATGCTGGCGCTGGAGACCTCTGAGAGCACCCGCCAAGAGACGGTCGAGTTACGTGATCGTATTCGCGAGCTTGAGACTCAGCTCGCGGACATTCAGACCCTGTTGCAGCTGCGCAACGCCGAGCTTTCTCGGCTGCAAGACGTCAAGGACGTCCCCGGCACCCTCGGCGAGCCCAGGCCCCCAGTTGCGACGGAGACAGTCACCACGGAGACAGTCTCGGCGGAGCAGTTGCCGACCGAAGGCGAGGCGACGCTTGAGCCGGTGGTTGAAGAGGTCGCGACCGAGGAGGTTGCGGTCGTGCCGGAGGAGGCGGGTGTCGAGCCCGCACTCGAAGAAGCGGTTGAAGTGGCCGAGACAGCGGGGGAAGCGCTGGATGCCGCGCTCGCCGAGGAAGAGGAGTCGGTTTCGGAGGAGCTGGGCTTGATTCCTGTCCCGACACCGACGGAGCCGCTGGTGGTCGAAGAGACGGCGGAAGCAGTGGTCGAGCCGCCACAGCCTCCGGCTGCGGACCAGTTGCCAACGCCGGTTGCGGAGCAAGAAGAGTCCTCGACCTGGCACGCGCTGCTGCTGCCGCTGGCGGGACTCGCAGGCCTGACTGCCGTCGGCATTATGGTCTTCTCGTGGATCACGATGCGCCGCCGTCGCGAGGAAGAAGAAGCCTTCGACGAGGATGAAATCGGTCTCGAAGACGCGCGCGACGACACCTTGGATGTGACGACCGAGCCGCGCTCCTCCGTCGTCGGTGACGATGACGAGACCATTGCCGCGACCTCGCGGGCCGCCAATGAGCCGCTTTCCGAGCAGGCGTCGCTGCAGACGAACGAGGGCGATGGCGAGTCGGGCGTGACCATGATGTCCTCGTTGAGCAACTTCGACGCGGAGACCGACGAGGCCGATGTCCTCTCCGAGGCCGACATCTACATCGCGTACGGCCGTTACAGTGAGGCGCAGGATCTTCTCAAGAATGAGCTGGGGCGTTTTCCGGAGCGGTTGGATATCAAGTACAAGCTCGCGGAAGCGTTTGCCGCGTCGCGGGATCTCAACTCCCTGGCGGCGATCATGGAGGAGATCCAGTCGGCGGGCGGTGATCAGCAGGATGCGGCGCAGTGGAATAAGCTGCAGAGCCAGCGCGAGCAGCTGCAGTCGAGCGGCGGTGCCGGTGCCGTTCCGGTGGCGCCGACGCCAGGCAAGGAGCTTTCTTGGGGGCGCGAGGACTCCTTGGATCTCGGCTTGGAAGATTCGCTCTCGCTGGATCTCAGCGACGTCCAAGGTTCCTCGGGGCAGGACGACGATAGCTCAGACTTGCTCGACGAGCTGGAGTTCGAGCAGGAGGGTGAGTCGGACCAGGCGAGCGGGGCGAAGCGTGCCGTCATCGACGTTGGACTCGACGACTCCGAGCTGGACATCGACGCCTTCGGCGATGCCATGACGGTCGCCGTGAATCAGGCTGACAAAGACCAGCATGACACTGGCGCGGACACTGACGACACGGAGATCGAACTCAGCCTCGAAGAACATCGGGTCGAAGACGTCGACGACCTGGACTCTATCTTCGACACCGAGACGATCGACGAACCAACGCTCGCACGCGATGAGATGGAGGGTGCGCGGCCTAAGGATGTTGACCTCGGCCTGCTTGGCCAGTCGACGAGTGGATCCTCGGAATCCTCCGGGCCGGGCCTGCCGCCCGATCAGGAGAGCGTTCCGAGTGATCTGCTCTCTTCTCAATGGCAGATCGACTCAGGTATCTGGGACGAGACTGCGACCAAACTCGATCTGGCCCGCGCCTACATCGAGATGGACGACAAGGAGGCCGCGCGCGAGATCTTGCAAGAGGTTATGTCAGAGGGGCGTGATGAGCAGAAGGGCGAGGCGAAGTCGATGCTCGAAGGTTTGGGCTGAGACGAGACTCAAGCGATGATAGCGGGGCGAGTTCGAGCGACTGTTCGGGCTGGTGCTGCCGCCTGAAGCCGGGCCGCGAAGCGGCCCGGCTGCCTTTACCTGAGGTGGTGCTGATTTGAGGCCAGGCAGGATTGCCATGGGTGTCGAGTATGACGGTACCGACTTCCATGGGTGGCAGCGACAAGTGGACACGCGCACGGTTCAGGCCAGCCTTGAAGAGGCGGTGGGCCGTGTTGCCAATCACCCGGTGACCTTGCATTGCGCAGGACGAACGGACACAGGCGTTCACGCGCTTGAGCAGGTCGTCCATTTCGACACGACCGCGACGCGCAGTGAGCGCTCTTGGGTGCTCGGCGCCAACGTCAATCTGCCGCCGGATGTTGCGGTGCGCTGGGCGCATCCGGTCGACGAAAGCTTCCACGCGCGTTTTAGCGCCTTCGCGCGGCACTACCGTTATCAGATCATGGTGCGCCGAACACGCTCTCCCTTGCAGCGCAACCGCGCGGTTTGGGTTCATGAAGCCCTTGATCTCGAGCGCATGCGGAGCGCGGCGCAGCACCTCGTCGGCGAGCATGATTTCTCCAGTTTCCGGGCCATCGGCTGTCAGGCCAAGAGCCCAGTTCGCCGCGTTCACTACTTGGACGTCGCTGAGCGGGATGAACTCATCACCCTCGGCATCGGGGCCAACGGCTTTCTCCATCACATGGTCCGCAATATCGCGGGTGTTCTCATCGCGATCGGTCGCCGCGAGGCCGAGTCTGATTGGACCCTGGAACTGCTGCGGGTCAGGGACCGCACCCTTGGGGGCGTTACCGCGCAGCCTCATGGCCTGTCTTTCTTGCGGGCTGACTATCCTGAGACCTTCCATCTTCCGCAGGTCGCCCATGTCGATCCCTTGCAGCCATTGGCTGCCGATTGAGCGATCTCAGTCTAAGTGCGCTCGCCTATGACTCGAACCCGGGTTAAGATCTGCGGTCTGACCACTGCGTCCGATATCCAGGCCGCTGTGGCGGCTGGAGCAGACGCCGTTGGCTTCGTGCTCTATCCGCCCAGCCCGCGCGCCGTGACTGCGGAGCAGGCCGCCGCGCTCTGCAAGCTGTTACCACCTTTCGTGACCGCCGTGGGCCTCTTCGTCGATGAGGACCCGAGCGTCGTCGAAGCTGTGCTCGAGCAGGTCCCGCTTGATCTGCTGCAGTTCCACGGAGACGAGGATCCGCGCGCTTGCGCCGCCTTTGGCAGGCGCTGGATCAAGGCGTTGCGAATGCGGCCGGGGATCGATCTGCGCGCGCAGCGCGAGCGTTACGTCGGCGCCGATGGGCTCTTGTTGGATACCTTTCAGCCTGGCCGCGCTGGCGGTACGGGTGCGCGCTTCGATTGGGAACGCATCCCTTCCGATCTGGCGCCGGAGATCGTCTTGGCTGGGGGCCTCGACGCCGCCAATGTCGCCTGTGCGATTGAACGGGTCAAGCCCTATGGTGTCGACGTTAGTGGCGGCGTCGAGGCGACCAAGGGCGTCAAGGACGCAGCTCTCATTTTTGGCTTCATGCAAGGGGTAAGAGATGGCGACAAGCGCCGATAACAGCCATGCCGAGCGCATGGGGTCGGGTCGGGAGGCGGCCTACAGTCTGCCGGATGCGGTTGGGCATTTCGGGCCATACGGAGGCATGTTCGTTCCCGAGACGCTGATGCATCCGCTCGATGAACTCAAGCAGGCCTATGAGCGCTGCAAGTCCGATCCTGAATTCCTGTCTGAGCTGGATGCGGATCTGCGCGACTATGTCGGCCGTCCCTCGCCGATCTATCACGCCGAACGCTGGAGTCGCGAGGTCGGCGGCGCCCAGATCTTCCTCAAGCGTGAAGATCTCAATCATACGGGTGCGCACAAGGTCAATAACACCATCGGCCAGGCGCTGCTTGCACGCCGCATGGGCAAGACGCGCATCATTGCCGAGACGGGTGCCGGTCAGCATGGTGTCGCCTCGGCCACCGTGGCCGCGAGGCTGGGGCTGGAGTGTGTCGTCTATATGGGCGAGGTAGACGTCGCTCGGCAAGAGGCGAATGTTTACCGTATGCGTCTGCTGGGCGCCGAGGTGGTGGCGGTCAAGTCGGGCTCGCGGACCCTCAAGGACGCCCTCAATGAGGCGATGCGTGACTGGGTCACCAACATCGACAACACCTTCTACATCATTGGCACGGTGGCGGGACCCCACCCCTATCCCATGATGGTGCGCGACTTCCAGACCGTGATCGGTCGCGAGGCGCGCGCGCAGATGTTGGAGCGTACTGGGCGGTTGCCGGATGCGCTGGTCGCCTGCGTCGGCGGCGGCTCGAACGCCATTGGACTCTTCTATCCCTTCCTCGACGACGCCGATGTTGCCATCTACGGGGTCGAGGCCGGTGGCGAGGGTTTGCAGACCGGCCATCACGCCGCGCCGCTTTGCGCCGGCAAGCCGGGCGTTTTGCACGGGAACCGCACCTATCTCATGGAGGACGCGAACGGCCAGATCATCGAGACCCATTCCATCTCGGCCGGTCTCGACTATCCCGGTGTCGGCCCCGAGCACGCTTGGCTGAAGGACAGCAAGCGGGCGCGTTACGACTCGGTCACCGACGACGAGGCGCTTGCGGCCTTTCACCACCTCACGCGCACGGAGGGCATCATCCCGGCGCTGGAGTCGAGCCACGCCTTGGCCTATGCCCACAAGCTGGCGCCGACGATGCGTAAGGATCAGAGCATCCTGGTCAACCTCTCGGGACGTGGCGACAAGGATATGCACACGGTTGCGAGTCACGATGGACTGGTCCTATGAGCCGTATCGCCAAGAGATTCGAGCAACTGAAGGCGCAGGGCCGCACCGCGCTCGTCCCCTTCGTGACGGCGGGTGATCCGGAGCCGACGACGACAGTGCCCTTAATGCACGCCATGGTGACCGCGGGCGCGGACATCATCGAGCTTGGCGTGCCCTTTTCCGATCCCATGGCCGACGGCCCGGTGATTCAGCGTGCCACCGAGCGCGCCCTCGCCAAGGGCGTGCGGCTTGCCGACGTCCTCGACATGGTGCGCGAGTTCCGCACGCAGGACGCGGAGACGCCCGTGGTGCTCATGGGATATCTCAATCCTATCGAGATCATGGGCTATGACGCCTTCTCCGAGCGGGCTCGGGACGCGGGTGTCGACGGCGCCCTCATCGTCGACGTCCCGCCGGAGGAGGGCCACGACCTGGTCGCGACCATGAAGGCGCAGGGTCTCGATCTCGTCTATCTGCTTGCGCCGACCTCGACGCAGGACCGCATCGCGCGTATTGGTGAGGTTGCCTCGGGCTTCGTCTATTACGTCTCGGTCAAGGGCGTGACCGGAGCGGCCAATCTGGATGCTGGGGATGTGGCAGAGCACGTCGAGGCGATCCGACGCACCATTGCGTTGCCCGTCGGCGTGGGCTTTGGGATCAAGGATCCCGAGACGGCGGCCAAGGTGTCCAAGGTCGCCGACGCTGTGATCGTCGGTAGCGCAATCGTGAGTCGCATCGAAGCGCTTGCGGAGCGCCCGGCGGAGATCCCTGCGACCATCGGGGACTTTCTCTCCAGTCTCCGCGCCGCGATCGACGCGGCCTGAACGCGGGGCGTCGTTAGAAAGGCGGAGAGCCTTCAGAAGGACGAGACCCAATGCCGACCTGGCATTCAGTGAGTTCATCACTCCAGTGCGGCCTTTCCGCCGACGCGCGGAACTCAGATATAACAAGACCAGACCCAAGCAGGTGGCACATTGAAACAGGCGATGGACAAGGGTAAGAGTTGGTTCGAGAAGCTCATCCCGAGCCGCATTCGAATCGAGGCCAGCACCAAGCGGGCTGTCCCAGAGGGCGTTTGGGCCAAGTGCCCGGGCTGCCACGCCATCCTCTATCGCGCCGAACTCGAGCGGAATCTCGAAGTCTGCCCGAAGTGTGGCCACCATAGTCGGCTGACCGCGCGCAAGCGTCTTGAGGCCTTCCTTGATCCCGAAGGGCGCCAGGAGATCGGCGAGAGCCTCGAATCGCTAGACCCGCTCAAGTTCAAGGATCTCAAGAAGTACAAGGACCGGATCAGCCAGGCGCAGAAACAGTCCTCCGAAAAGGAGGCTATGGTCGTGATGCGCGGTGCGCTCAAGGAGACTCCCATCGTAGCCGCGGCCTTCGAGTTCAGCTTCATGGGCGGCTCCATGGGCTCCGTCGTCGGTGAGCGCTTCGTGCGCGGCGTGGAGGCCGCATTGGAGCAGAATTCGGCCTATGTGTGCTTCTCGGCCAGCGGTGGTGCGCGCATGCAAGAGAGCCTCTTCTCCCTGATGCAGATGGCCAAGACCAGTGCGGCGCTCGGCAAGATGCGCGAGCGGTCGCTGCCCTTCGTCTCGGTGATGACGGACCCGACCATGGGCGGCGTCTCCGCGAGTCTCGCCATGCTCGGCGACATCAACATCGCCGAGCCCAATGCACTGATCGGCTTCGCCGGTCCGCGAGTGATCGAGCAGACGGTGCGCGAGAAGCTTCCCGAAGGCTTCCAGCGCAGCGAGTTCCTTCTGGAAAAGGGCGCGCTCGACATGATCATCGATCGCCGCGATCTTCGCGAGCGTATCGCCGACCTGCTGGCGATCCTCTCCGCGCGGCCGCGCTATTGCCGCACGGTCGTTCCGGTCTGACCGCGAGGCATGGTGAGCAGGGGGCAGGGCGATTCCGACAGCCAGGGCGCCGGATCCGACGGAGACCCTGAACGGGTGCCCATGAGGGCAGGCCCGGTCGGTTTGCAGGCTTGGTTGGAGTGGCAGCTTTGCATCCACCCGCAGCACACAGCCCTTGGGCTGGAGCGCGTCAGCCAGGTCTGGCGGCGGCTCAGGCCGGAGCCGCTCGGGTTTCCCGTCATCACCGTCGGGGGCACCAACGGCAAAGGTTCCTGCGTTGCGATGATCGAGGCCATGGCGCTCGCCGCCGGCTATCGCTGCGGCAGCTACAGCTCGCCCCATTTGGTCGATTACAACGAGCGCGTCAAGCTCGCGGGCAAGCCCGTCTCTGACGAAGTCCTTTGCAGTGCCTTCGAGCGTGTTGAGGCAGCGCGCGAAGCCGTGGCGCTGACCTATTTCGAGTTCGGCACAGTCGCGGCATTGGACATTTTCGCGCGCGAGCAACCGGACCTTGTGGTGCTCGAGGTTGGACTCGGGGGGCGCCTGGACGCGGTCAACATCAGCGATTCCGACGTATCCGTGGTTACCAGCATCGGCCTCGATCACACCGCCTGGCTCGGCGAGAGTCTGGATGCGATCGCGCGCGAGAAGGCCGGGATCTTTCGCCCCGGGCGTCCGGCGATCATCGGGCAGCGCGATGCCCCGGCGGCCTTGAGGCAAGCAGCCGAGGACGCTTGCGCCCAGCCGATTCAGCTCGGTCGGGAGATGGTCGTCGAATCGGCCGATGCCGGTTGGATCCTGCGCGGACTTGGTGGCAGGCGCCTCGCGCTGCCGCTTCCGGCCATGCGTGGCGGCTTTCAGCTCGACAACGCGGCGAGCGCCATCACTGCGCTGCAGTGCTTGGCGGAGCGCCTGCCCATCTCCGCGGCTGCGCTCCGTGCTGGTCTCGGACGTGCCTTGCTGCCAGGGCGTTTCCAGATCGTGCCCGGTGAGGTGACCTGGATTCTGGATGTCGCCCACAATGCTGAGGCCGCCGGGGCGCTGGCGGCCAACCTGAGCGGTTTTCGCTGCGACGGCTCCTTGCGTGCGGTCTTGGCAGTCCTTGGCGACAAGCTCCCGGAAGCCATCGTCGAGCCGCTGCGCCCCTTCGTCGCTGATTGGTATCTGGCGCAAAGTGACGACGCGCGCGCCATGCCCGTCGATGAACTCGGGCAGCGGCTCGAAAGCCTCTTGGGCCGCTCAATCGCGGGCGGCTTCCTGGGCGTCGACTCGGCCATCGAGCATGCGCTCGCGGCTTCGAGGCCGGGCGATTGTCTCTTGGTGGTCGGCTCCTTTACGACCGTGGGTCAGGCCTTACGCCGAGCAGGCGGTATCTGAAGCCATGGCTCACGGGTTATACTGGCCGGCGCCCTCACGCGCGGGGCTTGACTTCAAAGCGTGGGCGACGAGACAGCCCTAGGCAATTCGGTGAGGATCTATGCGAGAAGGAGCCAAGAGACGTTTGGTCGGTGCGGTCGTCATCGTCGCTCTGGCGGTGATCTTTGTGCCTATGCTGTTCGAGGACGAATCGCTGGCACCACCCCTGAGCCAAGCGCTGCTTCCTGATGAGCCGGGCTTTGACACCCCGTTCGAAGCGGACCTCGACATCCCGCTGTCTGATCAGAGCGGTGAGGACTCGGTCACCGATTTAGGTGCCGAGAGCGCACCGCTCGACCTGCCTCCTCCGGACTCGCTCCCGCGACCGGAAACGGATTTTGACGGCCTGCAGCCTGGCCAGATTGGCAATACCGATGTGCCCGAGCCTGCGCCGGCCGAGTCGGCTTCGCGGGCCTCATCCACCGAGAGACCGGCAGCGCCGGCCGTGACAGCCGCGCCCGAGCGCGCTGCCCCAACGCCGCGCGCCAAACCTGAGCCGAAGCCGGCAGCGCCCCCAGTTCCGCCTCCGCCGCCCCCAGCCGAGGGGGTGCCGTCTTGGGTCGTGCAAGTGGCGAGCCTCGGGTCGTCCGCCTCGGCGACCAATCTTGCCGATAAGCTCAAAGCAGCCGGCTTCACCGCCTTCGTCGAGAAGGCCGAAGTCCGCGGCAAGACCTTTTATCGAGTGCGCGTTGGTCCAGAGGTCAACCGCGACGCGGCCGAGCGGGCCGCCGCAATGCTTCGTCAGCAGCAGAAGCTCGATACCTTGATTCAACGCTACCCGTAGCTCGGCTACCCATAGCTCGGCGGCCTTCTTGCCCGCTCTCCTCGTCAGCCCATAGATGGCGCCGAGAGCGCGCCGGCGGTCCCGTCCAAGAGTCCATGCTTCAAGCCAGCGCAGTCAATTTTCAGGAGTCCGAATGAACTGGGTCGACTACAGCATCATCGCCATTATCGTGCTGTCAGCTTTGGTTGGGCTCGCCCGAGGCCTGGTTCGTGAAGTGGTTTCCCTCGGGGTTTGGGTCTTGGCGTTGGTTGTCGCCTGGGTCTTTCATGCAGACGCTGCCGATCTCCTGACCGCCCAACTTTCACAGCCGGAGTTGCGCGTCGCGGTCGCCTTCGTTGGGCTCGTGCTGCTGACGCTGCTCTTTGGCGCGCTCTTTGGCGCGCTCTTGACGGCACTCGTCGACAAGGCGGGCCTCACCGGCACCGACCGGCTCTTGGGTCTCTTCTTCGGCGGTGCCCGTGGGGCCGTCATTGTGGCGATGGCGGTCTTCCTGGTGGCGCTAACGCCTCTGCCTTCGGAGCAGTGGTGGGGCGAGTCTGGGCTCATCGACGATTTTCAGGGGATGGCCGGCTGGATGCTGAGCATGGTGCCTCCGGAGCTGCAGGTCAGGCTCAAAGAGATCTGAGCTGATCGCGCGATGCCGATTATCCTCAACACCTATCGGTTTCCCGAAATCAACCGGAACAGCCGCTCCAAGCCTGCGTAGCCAGGCCATCCTGGCCTGGTTTGCCAGGGCTGGAAGCCCTGGCTACATAAAACCGATAGGTGGTGAGATTATCTGAACGAGTTGATGGCTCGGGCCTGCGTAGGTTACCCTGCTTCGCTCTCGATCAATTGCGTCTGACCGCCGGGTGAGGCGCAGGCGAGGGTTCTCTTCATGTGCGGTATCGTCGGAATCGTCGGCAAAAGTCCGGTCAATCAATCCCTCTACGACGCGCTCTTGGTGCTCCAGCATCGCGGGCAGGACGCGGCGGGGATTGTGACCTGCCATGGTGACAAGCTTCATCTACGCAAAGACAACGGCCTCGCGCGGGATGTCTTCCAAACCCGCCATATGATCCGCCTGCTGGGGGCCATGGGTGTCGGCCACGTGCGCTACCCCACTGCGGGTGCATCGAGTTCGGCGGAGGCGCAGCCCTTCTACGTCAATTCGCCCTATGGCATCGTGCTGGCGCACAACGGCAATCTCACCAACGCCGAAGACCTCAAGCGTGACCTCCTCGTCGACGATTTGCGCCACCTGAACACGGAGTCTGACTCCGAGATCTTGCTGAACATCTTCGCCCACGAGCTGCAGATCCAGGGTAAGTTGCGGATCAATGAGCAAGATGTCTTCCGTGCCGTGGCCGGGGTACATCGGCGCTGTCGCGGGGGCTATGCCGCCGTGGCCATGATTCCAGGCTTTGGCGTCTTTGGTTTCCGCGATCCGTACGGGATTCGTCCGCTGGTCTATGGGCGTCGCGAGACGCCTGATGGGGCGGAGTACATGATCGCCTCGGAGAGCGTCGCGCTGGATACCATTGGCTTCAAGCTCGTTGGTGATGTCGCGCCGGGCGAGGCGGTGTTCATCTCGGTCGATGGCGAGCTCCATACGCGTCAATGTGCGGCTCAGACGCAGCTCTCGCCTTGCATCTTCGAGTTCGTCTATTTCGCCCGCCCGGACTCCATCATCGACAACATTTCAGTACACAAGTCACGCTCGAGAATGGGCAAGAAGCTCGCGGCCAAGATCAAGCGCGAGTGGTCGAATCTCGACATCGACGTCGTCATCCCGGTGCCGGACACCAGCCGCACTGCCGCCCTGCAGCTCGCCAATCAACTGGGAATCAGCTACGCCGAGGGCTTCATCAAGAACCGCTATATCGGGCGGACCTTTATCATGCCGGGACAGAAGGTGCGCAAGAAGTCTGTGCGGCAAAAGCTCAATGCCATCGATCTTGAGTTCCGCAAAAAGAGCGTGCTCTTGGTCGACGACTCCATTGTGCGCGGGACGACCTCGCAGCAGATCATCCAGATGGCACGTGATGCCGGGGCCCATCGCGTCTACTTTGCGTCGGCCGCGCCGCCCGTGCGATTTCCCAACGTCTACGGCATCGATATGCCCGTTGCGAGTGAGCTGATCGCCTCTGGCAGATCCGAGGACGAGGTCGCGCGCGAGCTTGGTACGGATGGTCTGATCTTTCAGGACCTTGACGACCTCATCGAGGCCGTGCAGAAGAAGGGCAAGTCGCATGTCGACCGCTTCGATACCTCTGTGTTCGACGGTGAGTATGTGACGGGAGACGTGACGCCCGAGTATCTCGAAGCGCTCGAGGCGCGTCGCAACGACTGCGCGAAAGAGAGCCACAAGTGCGCCGACGAGGCTGCGATTGACCTTTACAACTCAGAGTGACGACGCGGATTTGAGCGCACCCGAGGATTTCGACGCCAAGTCCGGTTTCGCCACGCGCGCGATTCGGACAGGCCATCTGCGTACCCCCGAGGGTGAGCACAGCGAGCCCATCTTTGCGACCTCCAGCTTCGTCTTCGACAGCGCCGCCGAGGCTGCGGCCCGCTTTTCCGGCGATCTCCAAGGCAACATCTATTCGCGCTTCACCAATCCCACGGTGCGTGCCTTCGAGCAGCGGCTCGCGAGCCTGGAGGGTGGAGAGGCTTGCGTTGCGACTGCCTCCGGCATGAGTGCGATCCTGGCGACCTGCATGGGTCTGCTCAAGACGGGCGACCGCATCCTCTCCTCGTGCAGTCTCTTCGGCAGCACCACCATGCTGTTCAACAAGTATCTGGCACGCTTCGGCATCCAAACCAGCTATGTGCCGCTGAGCGAGTTGGATGCCTGGGAGGCCGCCATGGATGCGCGCACGCGCATCCTCTTCTGCGAAACACCCTCGAATCCGCTGACCGAGATGGTCGATCTGCGGCGGCTCGCCGAGATCGCGCATCGCCACGGCTGCCTGCTCGTCGTCGACAACTGCTTCTGCACACCGGCGTTGCAGCGCCCTCTGGACTTGGGAGCGGACATCGTTATCCACTCGGCAACCAAGTTTCTGGACGGCCAGGGACGCTGCGTGGGCGGGGCCGTCGTGGGTGATAAGAAGCTGGTCGGCGAAGAGGTCTTCGGCGTTCTGCGCACGGCTGGCCCGACCATGAGCCCCTTCAACGCCTGGGTCTTCCTCAAGGGGCTCGAGACCTTGGAGCTGCGCATGCTGGCGCACTCCCGAGGTGCCGCCCAACTCGCTGATTGGCTCTCGACCCAGGCTGCCGTCGAGCGGGTCTATTACCCAGGTCGCGCCGATCATCCGCAGCATCGGCTGGTTGGCGACCAGCAACGGACCGGCGGCGGCATCCTTGCCTTCGATGTCCGCGGCGGACAGGTGGGCGCTTGGCGTGTGGTCGACGCCACCCGCATGATCTCAATCACCGCAAACCTCGGGGATGCCAAGACGACCATCACACACCCGGCGACCACGACCCATGGCCGGCTGTCACCTGAGGAGCGCGTTACCGCCGGTATCGCTGACGGGCTCTTGCGCGTCGCCGTCGGACTGGAGGACGTCTCCGACATCCAAGCGGATCTCGCCCGCGGCTTGTCCGGGCTCTGATCGACGGCATGTCTCAGTGCACGAACGGCGTCACGGTCATCTGCCCCGGCTTGGTTGGACCGCTGCCCTGCATTCCCGAGAGGCTTCCGCGAACGCCCGTGCTGGATCTTTGGCTGGGTCGGGGGCAGGTCTCCCATGGTGAGAGACGCGACCCTGACCACGCGGTTCTAGAGGCATTCGGGCTGCATTCGACCCCCGACCAAGCCCCGCCGACCGGCCCCATTTGTCTCCTCGGCGATGACCCAAGCGCGGATCTCGGCGGCTATTGGATGCATGCCGACCCGGTTCATCTGCGTCCGGACCGTGATCAGCTCTTGGTCTTTGCGGGCGATGACCTCCAGCCGTCCCAGGAAGAAGCGCAGGCACTCGTCGAAGCCTTCAACCTGCACTTCGCGGATGACCACCTGTTGCTCGTCGCGCCCACGCCCGGGCGCTGGTATCTGCGTGTGCCGAAGGATCCGGGGTTGCGCACAGTCCCGCTCCATCAGGTGCAGGGGCAGCCGATGCTGGCGCACCTGCCTGAAGGACCGAGGCTCTCCGAATGGATGCGGCTCATGAACGAAGTGCAGATGCTCTTCCACGCGCACCCCGTCAACGCAGTGTGCGAGTCGCGTGGCCGCCCCATGCTCAATGGCCTCTGGGCCTGGGGGGGAGGGCGGCTGCCAGCGCCCCCGGTGAATCCGCCGTCCCTTCTCATCGGCGACCACCCTCTGATTCGCGGACTCTCGCGGCTGGGCGGTGGTCAGCAGCTCCCGGCGAGCGGCGGCACGGGTGCGTCGATCTTGGGTGCGGGCAATGCGCTGGTCTTCGAGGATGCCCTTTGGCGGGCGCTTCGCGATCGGGATCTCGATGCCTGGCAGCTGGGTCTAGAGGCCCTCGAGGCGCGCTGCGCGGAGATCGACGCCCAGCTGCGCGGTGCTGGTCTGTCGAGTATCCAGCTCGATCCCTGCGACGGACGCTGCTGGAGCATGACGCCAAGTCGCCTGCGCCGCTTCTGGCGCCGCGGCGGACTGCGGCGTCTCTTGAGCGCGCGGGCAGCCCAGGTCGCGCCGCTTTCGGGCTGACAGGAGGGCGGGCTCGAAGGCTCGCCGGCTACGGCCAAGGTCGTGCTTCCCTGCCGATGTCCAGCGTGACCTAGGCCGCCATGCTGACCAGTGTCGGCTGCAGGATGCGGAATGCATCCGCCGTTGCCAGCCTGATGATGTAGCCGCGTTTGCCGCCGTTGATGTAGATCCGTGGCAGCTCGGCGATGCCCTGCTCGCAGTAGACGGGCATGCTGCGACGGGTGCCGAAGGGCGAGGTACCGCCGACCTGATACCCTGAATGTTTGTCCGCCACGTTGGGATCGCAGGGTGAGACGCGCTTGACACCGATGGCACGCGCCAGCGCCTGTGTCGAGACCTGCCGGTCGCCATGCATCAGCACGATCATGGGGCGCTTGGTGTCATCCTCCATGATGAGGGTCTTGATGACGCTGTGCTCATCCACGTCGAGCTGGCGTGCAGAGTCGCTGGTTCCTCCGCCATCGACGTAGTCGTAGAGGTGTCCCTCGAAGGGGATCTTGGCGCTGCGGAGGACGCGGATGGCTTGGGTGACGGGCGCTTTGGCGGGTTTCATTGGGGCGACTTGGACTGATCTGGATCGCACTTGTTCAATCGGAGTCGGTGTCGGGCGCCAAGGCTTGGCTGAGTCGGTCCTGATACTGCTGCTGGACGACCTGCCCGAGGCCATGCCCCCGGCTTTCTTGGAGCCGCAGCTCCAAGAGGCGCAGATGTCGCAGCTTGCGCTCACGCGCTTCCGGCTCATGAATCCGGGCCAGCAGCGCCTCCGTGTCCTTGATGGCGCGCAGTGTCTCGAGTTCGGGCGGCAAATAGCCCGCGTTCTTGAGCAGACGATAGCCGGCGCGGAGGTGCTCTGGCACCATCGAAAGATCCTCGTCCGGCAAGGGGCGGCCCTCGCCGGACAAGCCGCTCAGCTCACCACGCTCAATGGCGGCTTTGATGTGCTGCTCTGCCAGCTGGTCGATGATGTCCATGGAGGGCTCTTTGTCGGGTCTCTGGCGTTGCGTCGTGCGTCGTGCGTCGATGAGAGAGATGGATCCTCGGGCATCTTGATAGGGGGCGCGATCTGTCTTTCGCTCTCTTTTCCGGCGCGCTGAAAGGCAAGGCCTCGTTGCGCAGCACTATTGCGTCAGTAAGAAAGCGTCCATCAACAACTTCCCCCCTTTCGCAAAGGGGGGCTAGGGGGGATTTCGGGCGGCATCGCTCGCATCGGGAAACAATTGATGGACACTTGCTAAGTCGGAAGCGGATGCGGTGTCGAGAAGATGCAGATGGACGCGGTCGTCGGTCTCCGCGATGAGGCGCTCAAAGGTTGCTTCAATCGCTCCTTGCTCCTCCCCTGTGAGTTCATCCATGACAAGGACGAGGCGGAGTCTGTTCATGCCCAGGGCGTCGCGCTCGGCGAGTCCCGCGCGGATCCAATCCGCCATCTTGGAGTGCGCTGCGCGCTCGCTGGCCGCCGCGACGATGTAGATCAGCAGGCGACCGCCAATGGCGATACGCCGGTCGATTCCCGCGGTGCGCGAGGGCGCTGAGGGCGCGTCGTCGACCTGCTCGAAGACCTCGGCGGGGCAAGTACACCCCAGCCTGTGGCGCACGAAGTGTTCAAGCTCAGGGGTGGCCGGCCGGGTGCTCATCTGTGCTTAGAGTTCCTGCGAGGCGAAATCCGCGAGGCGCGAGCGCTCGCCGCGCATCAGGGTGATGTGCCCGCTGTGCGGCCAGTGCTTGAAGCGATCGACGACATAGGTCAGACCGGAGGTGGTCTCCGTCAGATAAGGCGTGTCGATCTGGCTGATGTTGCCGAGACAGACGAACTTGGTGCCGGGTCCGGCGCGGGTGACGAGCGTCTTCATCTGCTTGGCGGTGAGGTTCTGCGCCTCGTCCAAGATGATGTACTTGTTCAGGAAGGTCCGGCCGCGCATGAAGTTGAGCGAGGAGATGCGGATGCGGCTGCGGATGAGGTCGTTGGTTGCGGCCCGGCCCCAGTCGCCGCCCTCGGGCTGCGTCAGGACCTCCAGGTTGTCCATGAGCGCGCCCATCCAGGGCGTCATCTTTTCTTCTTCCGTCCCCGGCAGGAAGCCGATGTCCTCACCCACGGGTACAGTGACCCGAGTCATGATGATCTCGCGATAGAGATTGCGGTCCAGTACCTGGGCCAGCCCTGCCGCCAAGGCGAGCAGCGTCTTGCCGGTGCCCGCGGCACCGAGCAGGGTGACGAAATCCAGCTCGGGATTCATCAGCATGTTCAGCGCGAAGTTCTGCTCGCGGTTGCGCGCGTTGATGCCCCACACGTTGCGACGCGACTGGCGATAGTCGTCTACCAGCTCGATGATGGCCTCGGTCTCGGAGCGCTTCTCTCGCACCATGGCCTCGAAGGCGCCGTCGTCACCCAGGGCGATGCACTCAGCCGTGTACCAGTCGACGAGATCTGGGCCGGCGACTCGATAGAAGGTTCGGCCTTCCTCTTTCCAGGCGTCCACGGTCTTTTCATGGCGCTCCCAGAAATCATCGGGCAGCACCTCGAGCCCGGTGTAGAGGAGGGCTGCGTCATCCAGGACTTGATCGTTGGAGTAGTCCTCGGCGGGGATCCCCAGCACCGCCGCTTTGATGCGCAGGTTGATGTCTTTGGAGACGATGATGACCTGGCGGTCGGTGCGCGCCTCGCGCAGCGCCTGCGCGGTGCCGAGGATGTTGTTGTCCGCGATGGTGCCCGGCAAGGATTGGGGCAGCTTGAGTGTCAGAATCTCGGTCTGGAAGAAGAGACGCCCGCTCGCCGGGGCGATGATGCCGCCCCCGGTGCTGGAGGCTGGTCCGATCGGCAGCCCGGCGTCGATCTCCTCTTTGTCCGCATTGCTCATGAGTTGGTCGAGGAAGCGGCTGACCTGGCGGACATTGCGGGCGACCTCCGACATGCCCTTTTTGGCCCGGTCGAGTTCTTCGAGAACCACCATCGGCAGAAAGACGTCGTGCTCCTGGAAGCGGAAGAGGGCGGTGGGGTCGTGCATGAGCACGTTGGTGTCAAGGACGAAGAGGCAGGGCTTGTCGTTTTCGCGTTTGATCATTGGGCTTCTGGGCAGACGCTGTGCCGGGCGGGGTGGGTGGGCCGGGGTGCCAGGCCGGCCATGTTGTGACGCTGGACTGGAGCTAGCCGGTGCTCAGCGCTTGAGCGGCCGCGAGGACTTCCTCCACGTGCCCCTTGACCTTGACGCCACGCCACTCCTGGCGCAGTACGCCGTCCGCGTCGATGAGGAAGGTGCTGCGCTCCACGCCGAGGCTCTCCTTGCCATACATCTTCTTGAGCTTGATGACGTCGAAGGCCTTGCACAGCACTTCTTCCTTGTCGGACAGGAGGTCGAAGGGGAAGGCCTGCTTGGCCTTGAAGTTCTCCTGCGCCTTGATGCCATCCCGGGAGGCGCCGAGGATCTGGGTGTTCGCGGCGGTGAAGGCAGCCATGGCATCGCGGAAGTCCTGTCCTTCCTGGGTGCAGCCCGGGGTGCTGGCCTTGGGGTAGAAGTAGAGGACGAGGCACTTGCCGCGATAGTCCGAGAGCTTGACGGTCTTGTCGCCGGTAGCGGGGAGTTCGATGTCAGGAATGGTCTCGCCGGTCTTCAATGTCATGGTCATTGTCTCCGATGCAGTCGACTGTCGAACAGCGATTGAGGGTTCGCTGAATCGATCTCCAATGTGGGGACGACCAGGGTTTTTCTAAGGAAGACCGATGCGCTGACTCAGCTCTTGAGCGGCTCCAGGACGGCATCCAGGTTCAGGCCGTCGCAGTAATCCATGAACTCCTCGCGCAAGGCCGCGATGTGCACGTCGGCTGGAATGCCGATCGTCATGTGCACCGAGAACATGGGGGTTCCCGTGTGGGCTGCGGCATAGGTGCTGGTGGCCATGTCCTCGATGTTGATGTTGCGCTCGGCGAAGAACCCAGCCAGGTTGTTGACGATGCCCGGATGATCCATGGAGACGACATCGATGGCGTAGGGCAGCAGGTTGCCCTCGGTCGTGCGCTGGCCGGTGCGCTTGGAGACGATGATCATGCCGAGCTGGCGTTCCAGCTCGGGCAGCGCATTCTCGATCTTGGCTAGGGTGTTCCACTTGCCCTCGACGAGCAGCATCGCGGCGAACTCTCCGCCCAGGACCGCCATGCGGCTGTCCTCAATGTTGCAATCGTGCTCGAGCACGGCCTTGGAGAGCTGGTTGACGATGCCCGGATGATCTTCACCCAGTGCGGAGATCACGAGATAGGTCTTCTGCCTGGTCATGTCCTTGCCGATGGTCGGAGGTGTGGAGGTCTGGATCTGTTGACCACCGAGTGTAGCACGGAGACAGCGGCGGCCGTATTGGGCGGAGCTGCTCGCGAGGTTGGCGTGACTCAGTCCCGGGGTGCCTCTTGAGTGGGCTCCTGGCCGTGGAGTGGATACCAGGCGCTGTCGCGTTGGGGTGGCAGCAGGTCGCGACGCATCTGCTTCAGCGCTTCGACACTGGTGCGGCTGCCGCCGGCCGAGAAGGGGGCTTCCTCCTCGAGCACGTCGCCGAGTTCGGCATCGATTTGATCGGGGTCCTCGCCTGCCTCCATGCGCCGGATGGCCTCGGACATGGCGTCCCCCATCTTGAGGCCGCTGGCCTGGAAGAGCTTGCGCATGACCTGAGCGGCCTGCTTGGGGTCTTCATCGTCGAGGTGCTCGAGTTCGCCGGCCATGGAGGCCATTGCGCTCATCAGCTTCTCCTCGTCCATGCCGGCCGGTAGGGCGTCGTCTCCGGCCGCGTCGTCGCTTTCCGCGCGTCCTGAGCTGATGGCAAAGAGGCTTGCCTGGCGGTCCAGCTCGGGTTTGCCGCAGCTGGGGCACTGGGGGCGTGTTTCCGTGTCGACGCGGCGCGAGAAGAAGCTGTAGATCCTGTGACAGTCGGGACAATAGAACTCGTAGACAGGCATTTTGCAGACCTCCGAATCAATGATCCGCGGATTTTAGCCATACAGTGGCTGGCCGGGGAGATGGGCGCGGAGGCCGGGCGAGCCATGAGAGGGCGCCGGGCTTGGTGTCTCCGCCAGTCGTTCCTCGAGCGCTTGTTCAGTCGGGTGACGCCTGCCGTCTTGGCTCCGATTGCTCTGGTGCTTGGCATGAGCCAGCTTGCTGGCGGCCTGATCTGCCGGCCTCGGAGTGTCGCAGCTCAGAGGTCGCTCCACATCCTCAGTAGGTTGGCGTAGGAACGGTCGACATAGCCGCTCTTTGCGGTCCCGGCCGCCTCCTTGAGCAACTGCTCCCGCGCAAGGCCCAGCTCATAAAGCAGCTCTCGACGGGCGGGGTCACGCACATAGCTCTGAATCCAGGCAAGCGCGACCAACCGCGTGCCGGACCGAACCTCGGCGACCTGGTGCAGGCTTGAGGAGGGATAGACGACCGCATGCCCGGGGGGCAGCTTGACGCGCTTGTCACCAAACGTCGTGCGAATGACCAGCTCGCCGCCCTCGTAGGTGTCCGGGGCGTTGAGAAAGACGGTCATTGAAACATCCGTGCGAAAGCGTGGCCCGCCCGCGCCCATGATGGGATCGTCGACGTGCTCGCCATAGGCCATGCCAGGCGTGTAGCGGGCAAAGATGGGGTCGGACACCCTGTGCGGTAGCACGCCGAGGCGGAAGTGCTCGTTGTGGCCGAGACTCGCCATGAGGATGCGGATCAGGCGCTGCATGCGCTCCGGGTCTGGACGCAGCTCTTCGTTGCGCTTGACGCGTGAAGCCGCGAAGCCGGCGGTGGCCTTGCCGTCGATGAAGGGGGCGTCGGCGAGGGTCTCGTGGATCTTGTCGAGCTGTGCGGCGTTCAGGAGATCTGGGATGGTGAGCAGCATGACTTGAGTCTCCTAGGTTGGGCGGGACGGGCCTGCGATGCGCGGCAGTTGCTTCGGTCTCCGCGCCGAACCATAGCGTCTCTGCAGAGAGATGCGGTCCGCAAGGCGGACCCGGTCTGGAGAGGCTTGACGTAACATAGGAGAATCGGAATCTACTGATACATGTCAAGACAACCAGGATTTGGAGGCGCCACATGATCCTCAACGCGATCATCGACGATCAGGTCTACCAGCTCAACGTGCCGGATTCGCTCGTCGCGCAGGCGGGCGGGTACTTCGATCAGCTCGACAAGGATATGGATGCCGGCTGGCAGATGAGCCGTGAGTGGGTCGATGCGCCAGATCGCATGCAGCGCTGCCAGATCGTGGCGGACAAGCTGCTGACCGCGCTCGAGACCGAGAATGAGAAGCTCGGGCTGCTCATGGCGGGTTATATCCTGGCACGGCTGCCTGGGGTCGAGTCAGTGGAACTGGACGTCCAAGGTGAGATTCAGAATAACGCCTTCATCATTGCCGAGTCCCGGCCGAGCCCTTCGCGCGCAGCTCAGTCGAGTTCTGCGGGCATGAGTAAGCTTGAGGCTATGGAGCGGGCGGGGCAGGATGTGACCCAGGTCTTCAAGGTGGGTCGGGGCTACCGCTTTTCTGTGCTCGACCAGGCTTCGGGTGCTTGGCGGGACTCCCCGACGCTCGGCAGCGAGGAAGAGGCATCGCGGTTGCGCCAGCAAGCCTTCAAGGCGCGCTACGAGGAACTCCTTGGGTCGTTTGCAGGTTGACGTTCGAATCTGCGGAGGCCTGGGGCTCGCGTCGTTGAGGGGGGTGGGGCGCAGGGCGCCCCAGTAAGCCAGGTCAGCTGTCCGCGTCTTTATTGGTGTTGATGCTGAAGGGGATGTAGGCGAGGCAAACCCCCAAGATGGCGGTTGCGAGGACGATCAGGCCGGCGACCGTTAGCACCACCTTCATGGTGACGGAGGACACCATGAGACCGGCCAGAATGAGCACGCCAGCGGCGGCCAAGCGGATGTTCTTGTCCATCGGGCCAACATTCTTGTTCAGGGCCATAGATTAGCTCCTCTCGATAAGGCTAGGATTCGGGGCGGGAGACGCGCTTGGCTCGTCTCGGAGGTCGGCAGCCAATCTGTGGGATGACTGCCGTCGTCAAGTGCCCGCGCATTATACTCAGGGTCGCCGTCGTGGAGATTGCGATATGTTGTCGGTCGGCAGCCTTGGTTTGCTCGCCGGCGCCTTGGGAATGGGAGTGAAGATGGCTTCAAACAAGACCTGGTCGAAGGCGGCAAAGCGGCTCGCCGTTGTCTTGGCGGTGACCTTGCTGGCGCTGGGGTGCTCGGGATCCGGCGAAGATGTCCGTATCGGCTTGTGCAAAGACTTGGTGGTGACTCTGCTACCGAGCGGTGCGGCTCCGGTTTGGACGGAGGCGCGTCCAGAGATGCGGCGGTCGGAAGAGCTGATCGTGCATTTGCGCTTCGATGCCGCGGGAACTGGGGGCGCGCGCAAGGCGATGCAGGCGGCCTGTCATTATCGGCACGATGCTGTCGATGACACCGCGCTCACGCTGGCCAATCCCATGGCGGCCTATTCGACATCGCCTTACCGTATGAGTCTGAACGGCGAGGTCATCGGCAATCCGCGCCTCGCCCAGGCGATCAAGCAAGCGATGATGAAACAGGGGCGCGAACTCCTCGAGCGCGCGCAGCAGGGGCTGGAAGGTGCGGCACGCGCGCTCCAGAACTAGCTTCCGTTAGGAGATGCCTTGGCTCAGGTTGCCCGCGCCTCAGCGTACCTTGCTTTCTTTAGTTTCGGGCCCGGGGTTAGAACCCCGAGCCCAGGCGATTGTCGGGAAATCCCACACCCAGGCGCCGAATCTGAGGTTCACCTTCAAGGAGCGCCGCCGGTGCGATACGGAAGGCGGGCCTCCAGACAAGTCAGCTGGTCAGCTGGCTCACCACCTATCGGTTTTATCTAGCCCTGGCAAACCCGGCCAGGATGGCCTGGCTACGCAGGCTTGGAGCGGCTGTTCCGGTTGATTTCGGGAAACCCATAGGTGTTGAGGTCAGCTGGTATGAGCTTTGACAGAAATCGGCTTAGTAGAGTGCGTGAGAGCGGCTGACGTACTTGGTGAGTTCAACGTGTTGGGCGTTCATCCGCCTCAAGATGTCCTGTCCCACCTTCACGATATTCTGCATGACGTGGTAAACCAGCCAAGGATGGTCGGGCAGCAACTGCTCGAATGCCTCCCGCTCGAAGCTGCAAACCTGGGTGCGCCCAAGCGATCTCAGGGTCGCCGTATGCGGCTGACCGCTGATGAAGCCCATTTCGCCGGCCAGATCGCCAGTCCTGAGGACGTGAATGGTGGTGTAGTCGCCCTTGCCCATCTCGCGAGTGACGGCGATCGCGCCCTCTGTAATGACGTGGAGGCTGTTGTCGATCTTGCCCTCGTGGATCAGGATCTCTTGGTCCGCAAGCCGCCGGCAGCAGGCGATGCCGGCGAGTGCGGACACCTCTTCGTCGCCTAGGCTGGCGGTCAAGCTAGAACGGCGCAGCGAGTCGAAGTCTTGCTCTATGCTCATTTGAGTCCTCAAATATTCTAAATTGCTGATGTACCCGTGAGTGTGGTCCAGAGGCGCCTCCAGGGCAAGCCGGCGCAACTGGCCTGAGTCAAGACTTTGCATTTCTGTCGTTTGCAATAGATAATGGGCGATTACCCCTTTAGCGAGGGGTTACTCCTTGCCTCACCGTCTTGCGCGGGAGGCTGCCAATCCGAAGGGAGCAGCAATGCGACACTACGAAGTAGTTTTTCTGGTGCATCCGAGCCAGAGCGAGCAGGTGGCCGGCATGGTCGAGCGTTATCAGGGCAGTCTGGAGAAACGCGGCGGTGTGGTCCATCGCATCGAGGATTGGGGGCGGCGTCCGCTGGCTTACCCGATCAACAAGGTGCACAAGGCCCACTACATTCTGATGAACGTCGAATGTGATCGTGAGGCGATCGACGAGCTTGAGAATACCTTCCGTTTCAACGACGCAGTCCTGCGCAATCTGATTATCCAACGCAAGAACGCTGTCACTGAGCCGTCGCCGCTCGCTAAGAGCAACGACGAGCGTGAGCGCTCCGAAGGGAGCGACGGCGATTCGAGTGAAGGTCGCGAGTCCAGTGCCAGGAACGACAACGACTGACGCGTCGTTGGTCGAGTGCAACACCTCAAGCTCTATCCACGGAGAGAACCATGTCCCGCTTTTTTCGCCGCAAGCGCTACTGCCGCTTTACCGCCGAAGGCATTACCGAGATCGACTACAAGGATCTCAACCTACTGAAGGCCTACGTCAGCGAGTCCGGCAAGATCGTGCCGAGCCGTATCACGGGGACCTCGGCAAAATATCAGCGCCAGCTCGCACAGGCCGTCAAACGCGCCCGGTATTTGGCGCTTCTGCCTTACACCGACGGTCACTGAGATCCAGCGTCGAGACGGGAGCGGTCCGCCGCTCGGGTGCTTTGAGTAGACCGTCTCTCGGCCGTGAGTCACGACCATGAAGCCGATTGCCAGCTTCATCATGCGGGGCTACTCGCAGGCGACTTTGGTTGTGACTGCGAGCGCGCTCTTGTCACTGCTGTTCCCGCTCTTCGGTCTCATCAGTTCCGGGGCGGTGGGCCTGGTGACACTGCGCAACGGCCCCAGAGCGGGAGGCGTCGTCGTCGCGCTTGCCGCGCTGGCGACGGCCCTGATCTCGACCCTTGCGCTTGGCGCCCCCCTCGTTGCCATTGGCGTTGCGGTCGTCCTCTGGATCCCGATCTGGGGGCTCGCGGCCATCTTGCGCGCCACGCGAGCACTGGGCTTTACCGCGCAGCTCGCTGGCTTGGGCGGCCTGGTGATCGTGATGGTCGTGCACCTGCTGGTCGGAGATCCCTCGGTCTACTGGCAGCAGCTCATGGAGCCCTTGCGCGAGTCCCTGGTCAAGGATGGCTTGATCGAACTCGATGCCAGTCGAGCCGTGTTCGAGCAGTTGTCCAAGTGGATGACCGGGGCCTTTGCGGCCGGACTGGTGCTGCAGTACCTACTGAGTCTCTTCATCGCCCGCTGGTGGCAGGCACAGCTCTACAATCCCGGTGGCTTTGGGCAGGAGTTTCGCGGCCTTTCCATCGGTCGCCTTGCTGGCCTGCTCTTCCTGATGCTGCTGGCATGGGTCATGGTCGCGGGGGGCGGGGGCGCAGCTGCAGACCTCATGCCTGTGCTTGGCGTGCTCATGCTGCTGCAGGGATTGGCGGTCGTTCACTGCCTCGGCCGGTTCTGGGGCCTACACCATGGCTGGCTCGCGGGGCTCTACGTGCTCTTGGTCTTCTTTATGCCGCAGGTCAGCTTGCTGCTGGCCAGCGTTGGCCTGGTCGACACTTGGGCGGACATCCGCACCCGCATCGCGCACCGCGCGCCAGGCGGGGACTGACCGCTTGCGCGACGGCAACCAGATAAACTCTTGAGAGGAATGCGAAAGTGGAAGTAATCCTGCTGAAAAACGTGAGCAACCTTGGCGTGCTTGGCGACAAGGTCAAGGTCCGCGCCGGCTATGGCCGTAATTATCTGCTGCCGGGTGGCTTCGCCGTTGCGGCCACGTCAGCCAATCTTCAGGCCTTCGAGGAGCGCCGCGCCGAGCTTGAACGCGCTGCCGCAGAACTCTTGGCGGCCGCCGAGGATCGTCGTGCCAAGCTTGAGGGTGTCAGCTTGACGATCGCCCGTAAGGCGGGGGATGAGGGCCGGTTGTTCGGCTCTGTCGGCACGGCGGATGTTGCCGAGGCTGCGGTCGACGCCGGCTATGAACTCGACAAGTCGGAGGTGCGATTGCCGCAAGGGCCGTTCCGCGCAGTCGGTGAGTATCAAGTCGCCGTGCATTTGCATCCCGAGGTCGATGTCGAGATCACGGTGGACGTGGTCCCAGGCGACTGAGATCCCTTCAGCCCCGACATCCGTCGGGGCTCTCGTCTGGCGGGCTGCTAGTCTCCTCGTCCACACCCTTTGTGACGCTGCCGGACGATCAAGCTCCTTGATCATGTCTAGCTTTCGCCCTGGTGCGGTTGCGCCCCAGTTCGGGTCGCCGCAGAATCGAAGATTGCAAGCCGTCCGAATCCAGGTCGCATTGCACCTAGGTTCGGTCATTTGAACCGCAAAGGCGCCCAGGACATCAAGAAAAACAAGGGTTTGATTCTTGCGCAGTGCTCAGGCTCTCGATGAGTAGCGTCAGCTGCGCAACGCATTGATTCTCTTTCTTGCGATTTGTTCTCTTTCTCCGCTTTGTGGTTCGGTTGCACTGTTTGAGAGTTCAGACTTCGGGCATCGCTATCGATGCGTCGAACTGCCCGATGCCTTCCCGTCAATCGCTGGCTAAGCCCGCTCTCGCACTGCTCGAGGAGTCATGTTCGAATCAAGCCCGGATGAGATGGTGCCCATGGGCCTCGACGGCACGCCCGATGAGCTGCGCGTGCCGCCACATAACATCAACGCCGAGCAGTCTCTGCTTGGTGGACTCATGCTAGACAACAGTGCCTGGGACCGTGTCGCGGACATGGTGACTGAGGGCGACCTCTATCGCCGCGAGCACAGACTGATCTTCGGTGCCATTGTTCGCCTGGCCGAACAGGATCAGCCATTCGACGCGGTCACCCTCGCGGAGACGCTCGAGCGTACCGAGCGCCTCGAGGATGCGGGGGGGCTGCCCTACCTGGGCATGCTGGCGAACGAGACGCCGAGCGCCGCCAACATCAAGGCCTATGCGCGCATCGTCCGCCAGAACTCGGTCCTGCGCCAAATGATATCCGCCGGCACGGCCATCGCGGATAGCGGCTACAACCCGCAAGGCCGCGACGCAGCGGAGCTTCTGGACGACGCCGAGCGACGGGTATTCGCGATCGCCGAGCAGGAGGCCCGTGGAGGAGGCGGCTTCCAGCCGATCAAGACGCTGTTGGGGATGGCGGTCGAGCGGATCGAGCTGCTCTATCAGCGCGATGAGCCCATTACCGGTCTCGCGACTGGCTTCTCGGACTTCGACATGATGACCTCGGGGCTTCAGCCGGCCGACCTCATCATCGTTGCGGGTCGGCCCTCCATGGGCAAGACCAGCTTCGCCATGAATATCGCTGAGAACGTCGCCATCCAGTCTCAGCGCCCGGTCGCGGCCTTCAGTATGGAGATGCCAGGCGACTCGCTTGCGATGCGCATGATGTCCTCGCTGGGTCGGATCGATCAGCACCGGGTGAGAACCGGCAAGCTGGAAGACGATGAATGGCCGCGCCTCACGTCAGCGGTGAATATCCTGGCGGGCGCCTCGATGTTCATTGATGACACCCCCGCGCTCTCGCCGACCGAGGTGCGTGCCCGGGCACGGCGTCTCAAGCGCGAGCAGGGCGACCTGGGGCTCATCGTCTTGGACTATCTCCAGCTGATGCAGGCGCCCGGCGTGGGCGAGAATCGTGCGACCGAGATCTCAGCCATCTCCCGATCCCTCAAGGCTTTGGCGAAGGAACTCAATGTGCCGGTGATCGCGCTCTCTCAGCTCAACCGCAGTCTGGAGCAGCGTCCCAACAAACGCCCCGTGATGTCGGACTTGCGTGAGTCGGGCGCGATTGAGCAGGATGCCGACCTCATTGTCTTCATCTATCGGGATGAGGTTTACAACGAGGACAGCAATGACAAAGGTATTGCCGAGATCATTATCAGCAAACAGCGTAATGGCCCCATTGGAACCGTCAGGCTCACCTTTCTCGGCAAGTACACCAAGTTCGAGAACTATATCGGCAACTACTATGGCGAGGGAGGCGATTGATCTCGGTGTGTCAGGCGCCTTTGCGGCTAGGCACCCAAGGGTCGCGGCAGGCTGTGCTTGAAGAGGCGCGATCGGCTGTTGGTGAAGGCGGTTTGTGACAATAGGCTGTGATCCGAGCGTCCGTCCGGACCGGCGCTCGGCCCCTGATCGAGCCGAGTCATAGAGTGGAGCCTGATGGCGTGTCGCGCATTTCGAGCATGTGGTCCGCCTCCTGACCTGTCTTCCGTCGGATTCGACGTGCCTGGTGATGGTCATGCGGGCGAACCGCGTTGCGCATCCGCGTTGGAGGTCGGAACAGCCTGACTCCGCCAATGCAGCATTGCGTGCGGCTGCGGTGCTTTGCTGAACCTGTCCCGCTGACGGGGACACGTATTGACCTCCGAGCAGGTAACTGCCCCCGCTATTTCTTGAGTTCGAAGCGCCGAATGGGCGGCGGCTCGTCGCCGGCCCCTTGAGATATTCGGAGCCGATCGTTGGATCGCTCAGTCGGTTGCAGGGGCATCGCGCAGCGGACCGGCGGTGCGACCTGGAAGCGGCGTCCCGCCGTGATCGCGCGCCCTTCGCGGCAAGGGTTCCGCTCCCACCAACCTTGAGGTCTTTGTGAGGCGTGCGACCGCGAGCTTGCAGGTAAGGAAGTGTCCATCAACAACTTCCCCCCTTTCGCAAAGGGGGGGCAGGGGGGATTTCGGGCGGCATCGCGCGCATCGCGAAACAAATGATGGGCATTTTCTAAGGGTGTTCGTTCGTGGGGTCTCAGGGGCGCGCTTGCGATGCTCTATGGGGCCTGCCTTCGAGGTCAAGCCTCTTGCTTCGCTAAGCTCAAGGATGGGGCGTTGCAGTCTTGGCTGCACTCTTATTGTGCGACTCGGATCAAGTATTGTGCGGCTGGGATTATGCGTATGATCCTTGCTAAGGATAATATTTTATAAAACATAGGCTTGTATTTTATGTTCTGACTCCGTGTGGCGGTGTGAATTTTGCATTGCACTATTAACACAGGCCGCGTTTCAGGAGCCGCTTTGCCATGTTTAGACAGTTTCAATCCAATGGCGGCGCACCGTTGCTGGACCGTTCCGAGGGTCCACCCATGGCCTTCCATGAGTTCTACCGAGACGACTTCCGTCCGCGCGAGCACTATCTCCCCATGTGGGAGCACCTTCAGCGTGTTGGCCAGAAAGGTCTGGCCAACAAGGCTAGGGACGCGCAGCTGGCGCTGCACAACGAAGGCGTGACCTTTACCCTCTATTCGGACGAGGGTAAGGGGATCGAAAGGGTCTGGCCTGTCGATATTCTTCCGCGCATCATCACGGCGCAGGAGTGGCACCCGATCGAGGCGGGGCTCAAGCAGCGCGTGCGTGCCTTGAACCTCTTCCTCAAAGATCTCTATCACGGGCAGCATATCTTGAAGGACGGGGTTGTGCCGCCCGAACTCATCTATCGCGGCAAGGATCTGTGCCGCGAGATCATGGATGTCGATCCGCCGGGTGACATCTATATCCACATCAGCGGCGCTGACCTGATTCGCGACGAGGAAGGGCGCTATCTCGTCCTAGAGGATAACCTGCGTACGCCGTCCGGCGTCTCCTACATGATCGAGAACCGCGTCATCGAGCGGCGCATTCTGCCGGAGCTGTTCTCGAGCTATCACGTCCGACGGGTCGAGCACTATCCGGATCTCTTGCTGCAGTCACTGCGCGACCTCTCGCCGCGCGGCCCAGAAGAGGCGGTCGTGGTCGTGCTGACGCCCGGGATCTTCAACGCGGCTCACTTCGAGCACAGCTTCTTGGCCCGAGAGATGGGCGTCGAGCTGGCCGAGGGGCGCGACTTGGTGTGCAAGAACGACAAAGTCTATCTCAAGACGACTTTGGGCTTGCGCCAGGTGGATGTCGTCTATAGACGGATCGACGACGAGTACCTCGATCCCTTGGTGTTCAGATCGGATTCGGTGCTTGGGGCGGCAGGACTCATCAACGCCTGGCGGGCCGGTCATGTCGCCCTGGTGAATGCGCCTGGGACAGGAGTCGCCGACGACAAGGCCGTCTACGCCTATGTGCCGGACATCATCCGCTACTATCTCGGAGAGGCCCCCATTCTGCAAAGCGTGCCGACCTACCAGATGACGGATCATCAGGATCGCACCTATGTGCTCGACAACATGGAGAAGATGGTCGTCAAGGCCGTTGCCGAGTCCGGTGGCAAAGGGATGCTGATGGGACCTAACTCCACGGCGGCGCAGCGCGACAAGTTTGCCAAGAAAATCGTCGAGGATCCTCGCCACTATATTGCGCAGCCAGTCGTGCAGCTCTCCCGACACATCTGCTACCTGGACGGAGAGCTGGAATCACGCCACCTTGATCTGCGGCCCTTCTGCATCTATGGCAGCGACATCGAGGTGGTCCCCGGCGGCCTCACGCGCGTGGCCGTGACGCGCGGCTCCCTGGTCGTCAATTCCTCTCAGGGCGGCGGCAGCAAGGATACCTGGGTGCTCGCAGACTGATGTTGAGCCGAATTGCCGAGTCCCTCTACTGGATGGCGCGCCACCTGGAGCGCGCCGACAACACTGCGCGGGTATTGGACATCAATGTCGTGCACATGCTGGAGTCCGACGAGGGGCTAACGGAAGACGCGCAGTGGCGGCCGTTGCTCACCATCGTCGGAGCCGACGAAGTCTACCAAGCCCTCTATCCGGACGGGCGCGCTACGGTTCAGCGCGTCATCCATCTGCTCACGCAGGATCCGAGCAACCCGGGCTGTATCCACAACTGCTTGAGGCTGGCGCGTGAGAATGCGCGCGCTGCGCGTGATCGTATCTCCAAGGCCATGTGGGAGAGCCTCAATGAGTTTTGGCTGGTCGCGGACGAGCATCTTGGGGCCAAGCTTCCACCCTGGCGTGCCGCCGAGCTTTACAGCTTTATTCATCGGGAAGTTGCGACCTTTCTGGGTCTAACCGAAACGACCATGATGCGCGGCGAGGCGCATAGCTTCGTGCGCTTAGGCTGTCTGCAGGAGCGGGCCGACATGACCGCCCGGATCCTGGACGTACGTTATCATCTGCTGCTCCCGGATTTGAGCCTGGTCGGATCACCTCTGGATTACTATCAATGGGGCGCGCTCCTCAAGTCGCTGTCTGGCTTCGAGTCCTACCGCCGCCGCTATCAGAACGGGATCCGTCCCATCGATGTGGTTGAGTTTGTGATGCTCAACCCGGATTTCCCTCGCTCCATCACCTACTCTGTGAATGCGCTTGAGCATGCCCTGACGCGGATTGGCTATCCGCCCGATGGCGCGACTCCGTCCGCCATTGCGGCACTGCGTCAGCAGGTCGTCGGGGTGGAGCCGGGTGCCATCATCGAGTCCGGTCTGCATCAATACCTAGAGGAACTGCTCGAGCGTTTGTCAGTGCTTGGCGATGCCCTGCAAAGCGACTATTTCGAGGCCCATCCGGGGGATGTTTCGTGAGGTATCACATCGAGCGCGCTCATTACATGCGATTCAGTGCCCCAGCGCGCGAGCATCACATCCAGATTCGGCTGGCCCCGTGGCACGATCAGACCCAGTCCGTCATTCGAATGGGGCTGAAGGTGGATCCGGAGGTGCATGCTGCTGCCGCCTATGATGGTTTCGGCAACCTCTTTCATCACTTCGCCATCTTGGCGGCTCACGACGAGCTGAGGTTCAAGATCGAGGCCGAGGTCGAGACGCGTTGCGCCAACCCATTCGATTTCGCGCTGATACCAAGCGAGCGGGAACTGGCTTGGATTACCGAGCGTTTGCACCAGGCACCGCGGCTTTGGGATCTGATCCTGCATCGCAGCCTAATGACGCCAGCGCTCCCGGGGGAGATCGACGGCCATCCTGTGCCTCGCTTGCAGGAAGGTCAGCAGTTGATCGACCAGGTCCAAGCCCTGATGCGCTGGACCCGCGACCTCATCGCCTACGAGCCAGCTAAGGCCGAGCGGGCAGCTGAGCTTGCCTCGGCGCTGGATGCCGGAGCTGGCAGCGCCGAGGATCTCGCGCATCTGCTCATCGCGGTCACTCGCCAATGGCAAATTCCGGCTCGCTTCGTTTCCGGCTATCTGGATGCAGCCTATTTCGAGTCGGGCACCTGCGAAGACGGGGACCCGCCCCCTCAGCAGCTGCATCACTGGGCCGAGGTGCTGATCCCCGGCACTGGCTGGATCGGCTTCGATCCTGCCTTGGGGCTTCTGGCCGACGCGACCTATGTGCGGGTGGCGGTCGGTCGGGACGCGCAAGACACGCAGCCGATCAAGCAGAGTTGCCGTAGTGAGGGGATGGCCGCGGAGGTCGACGAAAGGCTTAGCGTTTCTCGCCTCGGCGCGTCCTAGAATGCCTGAGCTGTCGGCCTAAGGTCTTGTATTCGAAGCGTCTGCCTAAGAAGCTGTCTGGAAACTCGTAGGGGCGAATTCATTCGCCCTCGATACCTGCGCGGGTGGGTGACTGAACTCAACACCTATCGGTTTCCCGAAATCAACCGGAACAGCCGCTCCAAGCCTGCGTAGCCAGGCCATCCTGGCCTGGTTTGCCAGGGCTGGAAGCCCTGGCTACATAAAACCGATAGGTGGTGAGGTGACTGAAGTCGCCCCTTGTACCCGTCCATTTAGGCCTCGACGATGGTTTGCAGACAGCCTCTAAGAGTCGCTGCGCGCGAGCAATCACCAGATCGCTCATGGTCGAATCGCTGAAGATTGGCAGAACCGCATTGCAGCAACTGGTGCGGCGCGCTGCTTGACAGTCGCCGGACTAGTTCTCCACCTTCGATGCGCCTGTGAGTTCCGCGAAGCGCACGCCTCTGAGACCGCCGATCTCGAGACTGAGCCGCTCGGTCTCGGTCGGCATCCCGCGAATGATGATGGTTTCCAGGCAATCGTGGTGGTCCATATGGACATGCGTCGTCGCGACCACATGCACATACTGTCGATGCTGGATGTCCAGGATGTGCTGAGTCAGCTCGCGCTGATGATGGTCGTAGACGATCGTCAGCACACCGGCAACTTCTTCTTCTCCAGGCTCCCAAAGATCCTCGACGACTTGATCATCCTTTCGTTGCGCCAGGCAAAGCCTGGAAGGAGAGGAAGATAGCGGACGGATAAGCGAATCGGAAACTCCTTGTTGCGGCCCACCGGGTGAAAGTCCCGAGCCGGTAAGGATTGGCCATCCACCGGAACCGAGTGTGGCGTGGTTCGGGAGTGATCCCGGCTGCGAAGCGAACACAGGGGGCGTGTAGGCTGTGTGATGGAGCCCCGAAATTGATGCCAGCGGAGCCGACGCATTCGGAACAGCGGAAGGCAACAGTCTCGGCATTGTAGTGGCCTGATGTCGAGACTCCGCCGGGGTCTGAGAGCAGGGCATGCACGCACGGGTCGCCCAGGAACCTGGGAGGGCTCAGTCGTTCCTTGTCAGTGACGCGGTGCGGGCGCCGCCTAAGAAGCCGCCCGGTGCCGATCGCTTGTGCCTATCTGTAGTCAGGGCTTCTAGCCCTGAGATCGTCAGGCCAAGATGGCCTGACTACAGAGTCAGCTTTGCAGCCGGCCGGAACGATGATCAAGGCTATCCTCGACGATGCGCTCTCGGATCAGGTCGCGGACCAGTTCGGAGCGCGAGGCCATAGCCCTTATTGACGACGCGCGCATCAAGCGCCTCGAGGAGCGGCTTGGGTAGGGAAAGACTGAAACGGATGGTTTCGTCCGCGCTCGGCATGGGGGGCAGGTGTAAGTCTAGAACTCAGATCCTTCTACAAAAAATGCCTCGACGCAACGGCGACGAGGCATTTCACTGCGGCTAGTGACGACAATCAATGCGAGAAGGCATCGATGTCAGCATGGTTGTCTTGCTGGACCGCTTGTACTTCAACGATCGGTTCTTTGGTCGCTTCGGCCGCGAGCCGATCTTTTTCTGGCATCACCATGGTCGTTTGAACGCCACCGACCAGAACTGCTACTGCTGCGAGGATTCCTAGAGCACCCATGTTACTTCTCCGTTCAGGTGTGTTGACTTCATGGTTTGTTATTATATAAGCAATTTCTAATTTAGCAAGCGACTTTATGTGGCCGAGGTCGCGTTTTCGGAACACTGACTGAGGGGGTGCGGGTTGACCCAACCCGATCGCTGGCGCATGTGGACCTGGTGCTTGTTTCTCCGCTCAGGCGCTTCGGCAAGAACCTGGATAGCGCGCGCCTTTGCGTGACGCGTTCCGACAGGCGTCGAGGAGGTATCGCGTCTGTGATCTGCGTCCTGCCGTCCGCGCAGGCTTTGGCGGACAATAGTGGACGATCATGTCGGATGAGGCCATCAACTCAGATCCGGCAGCTGGAATCGCAAGTGCACCAAGGACGCTAAGAAACACAAAGATTTCTTGCGTGCGGGCGGTTCACCCCGCAGGTGAGTCCGGTGCCGAGACGAGACATTGAGATCCTCGCTCTTCGCGGTCTAACTGATTATTTTTGGATCAATCACAAGGAGTTCTGAGCGTCATGACCACAGCGCCCGAGTCTACCCTGGTTGGCCGTATCGTCGACATTACAGGTGGCTGCCTCGTCGCCACCTTGTTCCCTGGCGAAGAAGGCTTCGAGTCCGCACGGACGCTCGGTGACGAAAGTCTGCCGATCGGGCAGTTGGGCAGCCTCTTTGAGATTAGGGACCGCTCGGGTCATGTCTTGGCTGAGGTGTCTCGAATCGTCGAGGATACGCGGATCACGCGCACCACCAAGGACAATGGCTCGGGCGGGCCGCGCTCGGCGACCGCGCGCGAGCGGCGATTGGAGCTGACGCCCCTCGGAGAGATCAACCCGGATGGGCGACTGGAGCCTGGCGTCGCCCGTTATCCGGTAATCGGTGCCGCGGTTCACCTCATTCCGAGCAATCGGTTGGCTGCGCTCATCTCGCGCAAGACGGAGGGCGCGCTCGAGTTGGGGCGTCTCTCGGTGCGGCCGACGCTGAAGGCCTCTCTAGACCCCTCGGCCTTGTTCGGCCGGCATCTCGCCATCTTGGGCCAGACCGGTGCTGGTAAGTCGTGGACACTCTCCAGTCTCATGCAGAGCGTCGTCAAGGGCATGCCGCGCTCCCACATCGTCATGCTCGATCTCCACGGTGAGTATGGCTGGAAGAACAAGGATGGCATCAAGGAGGGTATTTTTCCTCCTGGTTCGGCACGCTATATCGACGCCCAAGAACTCGAGATCCCCTATTGGCTGCTCACCTATTCCGAGCTGGTCGATCTCTTCGTCGACCGCACGGATGCCAATGCTACGGTCCAGATCGCCTTCCTGCGCGAATCCCTCTACAGCCTGCGTAAACAGTCCAACCAACACATGGGGCTGGATCGGCTGTCGGTCGACTCGCCGGTGTACTTCCCGATCGAAGAACTCTACGCCAAGTTCAAGAAGGCCAATGAGGAGAAGCTGGAGTTCGGTAAGATCAAGGGCCCGCTCCATGGCGCCTTCGACGATTTCCTGGTCCGTTTCCAGTCGCTATACAACGACGGCCGCTACGACTTTTTCATGCGGCCGCGTAAGCACAACAGCTCGGCGACCCTGGAGAACTTGCTGCGCAACTTCGTCGGTCTGGGTGAGCAGAAGAGCCAGGTGACGGTGGTGGACCTGAGCCCTGTTCCCGTCGATCTGCGCCCCGTGGTGTCCGCCCAGATCGGGCGTCTGGCGTATGAGTTCAATTACTGGAATCCTCGTCGGCACGAGTTCCCAATCCTGCTGGTCTGCGAGGAGGCGCACCAATATATCCCGAACGATGCGGATACTCGATTCGTCGGCACGCGACGCGCCATGGAGCGTATCGCCAAGGAGGGGCGTAAGTACGGCGTCACGCTTTGCATCGTCAGCCAACGTCCGACCGAGCTGTCGCAAACCGTGCTCTCCCAGTGCGGCAACTATCTCTGTTTGCGTATCTCCAATGCCGATGACCAAGAGTACGTGCGGCGGCTCTTGCCTGAGGGCGCCAAGAATCTGGCCGACATGCTGGCTTCCTTGCGACGCGGCGAGGTGCTCGCGGTCGGCGATGCCTCGCTGTTGCCAGCGCGCATCTTGGTTCATCCGCCCGAGCCGGCGCCGGCCAGCAATGACGCGCCGCTCTCCAAGAGTTGGCGCGAGGGTCCGGATGATTTGGACGTCGCCGACATCATCAATCGGTGGTGGAGCCAGGTTCGCTAATAAGGGCGAGCGGCGCCGGCATCAGCCAGGCTCCCAGGATCCGATCCTCGCAGTCGGGCGGGATCGATCGGCGCGTCATCGTGCCTTGATAGCCAGCGGGCGTGGCTGCCCTTATGCTTGATGTTTTCTCGCCTCGGGCCTTCAGCCTCGGCGACTCGCAGGTTGTTCTCAAGCTATGGACGACGGGCGCTCAGCATCGCCAAATCCTTCGCCCTTTCTCTGGCTGGTCTTGGCCCTCCTGGTCTGTGGTGTCTTCGTCACCCTGGGCTATAAGCTCTGGCCGTTGCTCTATCCCGAGGTGGCGGAAGTCGCCGAGATCAATAGGGGGTGCGATCTGCGCCAGGGGGCCTGCGAGGTCGTCTTCGGCACTGGCGGCAGCGTCGTGCTGGATATTCGGCCGCGGGGGGTTCCTCCGGCCGTCCCCTTGAGTCTGAGCCTGGAGGTGCAGGGGCTTGAGGTCGAGTCCGTCGAGGTCGATTTCGCGGGCGTCGATATGTACATGGGCTTCAACCGGATCGCCCTCAGCGAGCGCTCACCGCGTCACTATGAGGGGCGGGGCATGATCCCGGTGTGCGTGCGCGACCGCATGACCTGGGAGGCGCGGGTGCTGCTGCTGACGCCCAGGGGGCTGCTGGCCGCACCCTTTCGCTTCGATACCGTGCGCTGATTGGGCCGCAAAGGCTGGCGCTGAATCGTTACCAACTGAGTATGCGACCGCAGGCAATGCGACCGCTTGGTCGCTACTCGAGATCATGGTCCCCGTGCGGCAATTCCGATGGGGTATGCGCGTGGTCGACTGGCGTGCCTGGGGCATGCAGATGCACATGGGTGTGATAGTGGCTATGGCCATGCCTGTGCAGGGTGGCTTCGCACAGCCGGCCGTCGGTCAGCTCGAGGGCACGCGTCGAGAGGCGCTCGAGGAAGCGCCGGTCGTGCGAGACCATGATCATCGCCTGAGGTAGGGCGGCAAGATGGTCGATGAGGCGCTGCTCGGTCGCTTCGTCCAGCCCGTTTGTCGGCTCGTCGAGCAGCAGCACCGCCGGATGCATCGCCAGCACGGTTGCCAGGGCCACCATGCGCTTCTCTCCCGCGGAAAGCCGATGGGTGACGCGGTCCGCGAAGCCGGACAGTCCAAGCTGCTCGAGGGTGTCTAGCGCATCCTGCCGCGCCTCGGCCGCCGAGCGTCCAAGGTTCAGCGGGCCGAAGGCGACGTCTTCCAGCACCGTTGGGCAAAAGAGTTGATCGTCCGAGTCCTGAAACAGCAATCCGACGCGTGCGCGCACCGGGTGAAAGTCGCGCTCGGTGCGGCGCTCGGCATCGAAGACGCGTATCTGCCCTGAGCTGGGACGCTTCAGCCCGACGATAAGCTGGAGCAGGGTCGTTTTGCCTGCGCCGTTTGGCCCGATCAGGGCGACGCGGTCCTCGGCATGGAGCTTTAGGCTGAGGTCGTTGAGGACGCGGCGATCCGGGTATTCGAAGGTGATGTGGCGGAGTTCGATCAGTGGGCTGCTCATCGCTGCACCAGGTCCAGGAGGGGAAGGGCGAGGAGCAGGACGGTGAAGCCCAGGGCCGCGATCGTATCCTTGGTCGCCCAGGCCGTCGAATCCAGCAGATAGAGTCGACCATCGAAGCAGCGACAGCGCATGGCGGCGAGCACCCGCTGGGCGTGGTCGAGGCTGCGCACCAGCAGCATGCCCATGAGCCAGCCGTAGCTGCGCCAGGTATGGCTGTCACTGCGCGGGACGAAGGCGCGCGCGCGCATGGCTTGACGCAATCGTCCGAGTTCCGCGTGCAGCAGATGGATCTGGCGCACCGTCATCAGCAGCAGGTGCGCCAGCTTTTCCGGAGCCCCCAACCGGGCGAGCGCATGTCCAAGCACGATCGGCTCCAGGGTCCCGACCAGCGCCAAGAGCGCGAGCACCACGGCATTCGCCTTGAGCAGGATGAGGGCGGCGAGGTGCAGGCCTTCGGCGCTCGCCGTCAGTGGGCCAAGCCGGAGCACTGTGGTACCGGGCGTCGTAAAGGGCAAGGTGAGGAGCAAGATGAGGACAAAGCCTTCCAGCGCGAGCAGGCGTTTGCCGAGCGCTCGCGGCTGCATGCCGGCCGTCATGGCGAGCGCAGTGGCGCAGACTAAGGCGGCTGCTGCGCCCGCGATTGTCGCTAGGCTGACCGTAACCAAGGCGAAGGCGATGGCGGCGACGATGCGCAGGCGCGGATCTCGCTCGCTCATCCAGCCCTTGGCCTGCGGCGATAGCAGGAGCGCAGTCACGGCTTTCGCTGTCCCTCTTGGCGGCTGCGCCACCAGAGCGCCAGGCCCGTGATTCCCAGGATGTAGCCGATGCCGCCCAGGACGTCGGTCAGACGGGCGGAATCCGCCGACGCTGCGAGCTGCTCGCGCAGCGGACGGATTTGGCGGGCGACGGCCAGCTCAATGGCCGAGACCAATCTCGGGTCTAGGGGCGCACTGCCGGGCTGATCCGTGCCCGATGATGTCGAGGCTGCCTTGTCTGCCGCCGCCTCCTTCGTGTCTGGCGGACTGGGGATCTGACTTTGCTCGCCCGCCGGTCCAGCTCGATCGATCTCCTGGTCGGCTCCAGTGGCGGACCCTTGCGGAAAGGCGGGGGCGAGTTCGGCCGCAGAAATGCGCCATTCTGCTTGGTGTCCGTCCGCAGACTTGGCGACAACGACGTAATCGCCGGGTTCACGGGCGACATAGTTGAAGCTGCCATTCTCATCGGGCAGGAGCGTGGCGAGTGTTTGCCCCGCAATGTCTTGGATCAAGATGGTCGCGCCGCTTGCCTTGGCCCCTCCGGCGAAATAGGCGCTGCCTTGGATGCGGTCCCCGACCGCAGAAGCGAACACCTTCAGCTTGTGGGCGCTTGCCGTCTCAGGTGCGCTCAGGCCGCCGAGGACGAGCGCCGACGAGAAGACGGCCATGCGGACGGCTTGGCGCTTAGCGCGGAGCATCTGTCCATGAGCCGCACCCCCAGATCGGGCGCGGCGCTGTCGGGCGCTGGGGGCGTCCAATGAGCGCCCGGTCCGTGATGCTTGGAGGTGTCCGCGCTCATCCCGGTTTCTGAATCCTGACCAGATGCTGTCAGATGTTGTCGAACTCATGGAGTCTTCAAGGTGCGGCATGATGCCTTCCCTCGCGGTCTAGGAACTCGGGGGCGACACGGCTCAGGAAGGCCATGATCGTGGCGGTGATCAGGCCCTCGACGAGGGCGAGCGGGATATAAACGGCGACGAGGATTTTTGCCGCTGGCACATAGGCTTCGCCGCTCAAGCCCAGACTCATGGCAACCATGACGCCGGTGAGCAAGACCCCGAGCAGACCCGCCAAGAAACCGATCCAAAAGGCGCGTCTTGGCGTTGCCCGACCCTTGAGCCGGGGAGCTAAGAGGGCGGCGCAAAAGAGTGCCGGAAGGGCGACATTCATAGTGTTGACGCCAAGCACCAGCACCCCGCCAAACCCAAAGAAGGCCGCTTGCAGGATAAGCGCGACAAGCAGGGCGGGCACGGCGGTCCAGCCCAGCAGAAGACCCATGAGGCCGTTCAGCAACAGATGGGCGGTGCTTGGACCCAGAGGGACATTGATGAGGGATGCGACGAAGAAGGTCGCGGAGAGCACCGCTGCTTGCGGCAGCCGGTCATAGTCGAGCTGGCGCAGCGCAAGGCCGATGAGCCCCAGACTGACCACGCCGCCAGTGATGAGAACCGGGGCCGAGAGAACGCCATCGGGAATATGAGCCAAGTTTGCCGCTCCGCTAACGCATGTCTCTAACCTGCACCCACATCAAGGCGCCAGCCTCGACTGGAACGCTATCCCCGTCCGGGCTCTTGAGCGGCGTATCGCCTTCCAGCAAGGCGGCGAAGCCCCACCAGCCAGAGCGCGGCATGGCATAGCTGAAGACACCATTGGCGTCGGTCTTCACGACCTGGGTGATGTAGGGATCCGAGGGCGGCGTGACGCTGCCGTCATTGCGCCATTCGACCTCCACTGCGGCAAAGGGCACGGGCTTGCCGTCTTGCTTGACGATGCCGCGAAAGAGGTTTCCTGTCCAAAGTCCATAGGGCCTGACCAAGGGGATGATCTCGACCGGCAGCCCGATCTCTTGATCCCAGCCCTGCTCCGCGCCAAAGGCATCCACAATCACCTTGGTGTAATGGACGATCATGACGCCCTCGGCCGGCTCCCAGTAAGGGGCAGGCTCCACGAAAAAGATATAGTCGCCCGGCAGCTCGGCCCGATACGTGGCTTGGAATGTCCGCTTGCCGTCGGTGCCGCCTGGCCGCAGCCGGTCGATCAGGTCTTCTTGACCACGCGGACCCATGACCCCGAAACGCCTTGGCGCCGCCATGGACATGACCGGACCTTGCTCCATGGGGTGGGTGAACTTCAGGCTCAACGCCAAGGTGTTTCCGGTCTCGGCCGTGAGAATGTCCGTGGACGGGATGAGTTCCTGGAAGTGCGCTTGGGCGCCGCAGGCGGCCATGAGAAGTAAGCTGAGCAAGGCCTTGCTCAGCAGGGCGCGCGTCCCGTATCGCATACCGTCGATCCTCGTCGTTCGCTCAATGAGTATGACTGGATTCTTCTAGGTAATACTCGGCGCTGTCAAGCCGGGCGCGCGATGAGCGTGGCAAATTCACCGCGTCGCATGAATTTCGTGCTCCGCAGTATCAGAAGAGTGGCCGGATTTGGCGGGCTAGCCGAGAGCACTCTGCGCCGTCCGCGGCCGGATGAGCCTGAAAAGCGCCGTGTTGCGTCCAGCACTATAACGTCACGAACCCCGTGTAGCTGGACGATCCTGCTCTGTGAATCTTCAAATAGAGCCTCTTTGCTGCTACTACTCCTGGCCAGGCTCACGGTGATCGGATTTGTCGCAAAGCAGGCCTTAGAAAGCGTCCATCAACAATTTCCCCCCTTTCACAAAGGGGGGCTAGGGGGGATTTCGGGCGGCATCGCTCGCATCGGGAAACAATTGATGGACACG
>NZ_JAAIJR010000309.1 GCF_010915725.1 Thiorhodococcus mannitoliphagus | reverse complement strand
TGAGACCGTGCTGCGCTCTCTGCGTTGGCTGAGTACCCACCACGCACTGACCGGCAAACGCCTTGAGCAGCTCGAAACAATCTGTGGCTACTTCCACAACAATGCTCATCGGATGGACGACGCGACCTATCTTGAGCACGGCTTTCCGATTGCCTCAGGCGTGATCGAAGGCGCTTGCCGATGCGTCGTCAAGGATCGCATGGAAGGCTCCTGGATGCGCTGGGTGATGTCTGGCGCACGTGCCATGCTCAACATGCGCTGCATCGCGCTGAGTGACCTCTGGGACGCGTTCAAGGCTTTCCGTATCCAACGCGAATCCCGTCGCCTCTATCCAGGATTCGCCGCAAATGATGCCGATTTCACCCAGGCAATTGCGGCGTGAAGGGCGCGGGAGGCGGGTTGCACCCGATTGCGGCCGACAGTTTGTGCTTGATCCACTCAAACAACCCATTTCCGATGAGAAAAAAGCGCTCATCGATCGTCTTTTGCTTGAGTGTATTCCACTCGCAGGCATCGCCCGTTCAATCCCGGCTTCAGAGTCTTGGCTGCAAGCCTATGTCAACCAGAAATATAAATATTTCACCTGCCATGGAAACGCTAGAGTCTTCTTGAGAATTTAAAGTGATTTAAAATCAGTTAGTAACGATTCAAAAATAAGTTATACAACTTAATTAATCTATAAAAAACTGTAAACTATTGTTTTATAGATATATTTTTGTTAAAGCAAAATTCATGCAAAAGAAAAATAAATATTGAATCGTTACTTATTTATATTAATGAAGCGCTCCCGACGCCCTCATGTTAAATGAAACAGCTATAACTGCGCTTTTCCCGAAGAACGGCACCATTCAGTCGGAAAAGAATCCGGAAAAACGAGTCATATTGAGCGCTTCAATTGCACGGTTCGGCAGCGTGTTTCACGATTGGTTCGGAAGGCGCTCTCATTCTCTAATAAAATAGAGAATCACGTTGGCGCAATTTGGTACTTTGTGCATCACTACAACGATACACTTTTGCTCAAGGCATCCGTATGAGACAAATCATATAGATAAGTAACGATTCAAAAATAAGTTATACAACTTAATTAATCTATATAAGTAGCCGTTCAGAGACCCGGCACTGGAGCCGGCAGCGGAGTGGCCTCGCGACCGGCGCGGCGCTCAGCGATCACACCGGCCAGATAGGGCCAAGGCACATGGCCGCGTTTGCGACAGGTGTCGATCACGCTGGCCAGCAAGGTGAAGGTGCGTGACCCGGCCTCGCAGCGCGTGCCCATCATGATGCGTCACGCAATCACCCAATGGCGCAGCGCCCGTTCGGCTTCGTTGTTGGTGATCGGCCACTGGGGATTGTCCAGCACCCGAAAGATGGCGTCCCAGTCGTTCCAGAGTTCGACGGCCAAGGCGCGCGTCTTGGCGTGGCGGTGCCCGAGCAGACGCACGCACGCGGCATGCAACTCGATCAGTAACGCGGCATGAAGGGTCGGCAAATCGACCGGCGGGCCGTCACGCGCGGCATGGATGGCGCCAATCAGGGTGTCGAAGGCGTCTTGGACCTCATGCCCGAAGGCTTGGGCCTCGCGATCATAGCTGTCGATCAATCCCTGCGCCTTGCGCGTGAGGTGTGCCCAGCAGCGCAGGCGCTGGGGCAGATGGCGATACGCCTGCCAGCCGTCGCTCATCAGCCAGCCGGTGAAGCCCGGCAGGATGCGATCGAGGACCTCGCGCCCGCGCTTGCCGACCACGAACAGGGTGACGGTGGCGCTGCT
>NZ_JAAIJR010000308.1 GCF_010915725.1 Thiorhodococcus mannitoliphagus | reverse complement strand
GTTCCACTTTGCCCAAATGGGATATCCTCATCCGACCAAACTGCGGGTAAGTTCTTTCGCGTAAATCGCCTTAGATCACAACATCCTGCCGCCAGGTGTCCCGAGCCAGGTGACTCAGGGGCCGCTCCTACCCGATGGCTTGCGTCAGCAGATTCATAGCAGTACGCGGCGCGCGGAAGCCGATCTGGCCCTGGAGTGGAGCGGTTGGGCTAACCATCGCTGGCGGCTTGAACTCAGCGCAGCCGAGGCCAAGCTGATCGATGCCTGGTGGGCCTTTAATGTCGATCTGCTGACGTGGGAACCGCTGCTGACACTGCGCCGTTACACCGGCGATCTGAATTTCATCGACGAGGACGCGCGTCGGACCATTCAGAGTCTGGTCCTCCAGGATCAATGGTCTGTCATGGAACGCCTGGAGATCACGGCAGGCCTGCGTTATGACCGCTACAGTGATGTCGGCGACAATCTCTCGCCGCGCCTCGCCGCGGTCTGGCGCCTGACCAATGAGCATCTGCTCAAGGCGCAGATCGCCGAGGCGTTTTTCCCGCCGACGCTTTTGCAAGTGAATGGCCAATCCAGCATTCTCTCACATCGTTTCCCGTCCGACGCCGAGACCGCTCGCACCACCGAACTCGGCTACATCTTTCGTCACGACCAGAGCGTGGCGCGCGCCACGCTCTTTGACTCCCAGCTCAAGGATCTCATCGTCTATGAAAACGGTAATTATCTGAACCGCGGAGAAGCGCGCCTGCAAGGGGTCGAGTTCGAATGGGAACAACGCTTCGGTCCTGCCTGGAAGATGCTGGCCAACCTCAGCTATACGGATGCGGAGGATAAGGCCACTGACGGCCCCGTTCCGGGTTCCGCCCGTTGGCTCGGCAATCTCAGTCTCTTCTATCGCCCGCGCCCAGACATGCTGTTGACCGGTCGCTGGCGTTATGTGGGCGATCGCGCGCGTGGTGCTGACGATCCACGCGACGAACCGCTCGCCGGCTACAATGATCTTTCGCTCACCTTCAATTGGTTCAACGCGGGAATGACCGGACTGACGCTGCGGGCCGGCGTAACCAACCTGCTTGGCGAAACCATCCGGTCGCCGGCTCCGCTGCTGACCTATTTTGACGATTATCTCTTGCTGGACGAGCGCGCAGGATGGGTACAGTTCTCCTACGACATCCAATAGTTCGTCCTGGTCAACCACCTTTATTGGCAGGTCTCAACACCTATCGGTTTCCCGAAATCAACCGGAACAGCCGCTCCAAGCCTGCGTAGCCAGGCCATCCTGGCCTGGTTTGCCAGGGCTGGAAGCCCTGGCTACATAAAACCGATAGGTGGTGAGATTGACAGGCCGTTGAAAGCGTCTCGCGCAACTCCAGCAACCCACGCCTATCGGGGAAAATCGGGCTGAAATTGCCCCGCCTATCGGTGGACGCGAGATAACGCAGAGGATGCACCATGCCGAGGAGCGCTGGGAGACAGCGGCAGGCTCTCTTGGCGCGGGTCTCCGGGACCGGACCGGCCAAGGTTCGGTCCGCGCCAGCGACGGATTCATTCACCCTTGCCGTCGTTCGCGGCTCGCGCTTTGGTCTCGTGATTTGCCCTCAGTTATTGCTCATGCCTCAGAGGCTGTCTGGAAATCATGATAGAGGCCACTAGGATCCTTGAGGGCGCAAAATGCTCGCAGATGAGTCAAATTTCGATGAAGCGTCCGACCATCCAAGGCCATCGGGATCGGGATCGGGATCGGGATCGGGATCGGGATCGAACCGACGATAGCGATTCCGATCCCGATAGCGATCCC
>NZ_JAAIJR010000307.1 GCF_010915725.1 Thiorhodococcus mannitoliphagus | reverse complement strand
GGCTTTCGTCCAGGTGCCGGTCGCAAGGTCGGATCGGGACCCTACGGCGAGCCCACCCAGGCGCTTCGGCTCCCGGTGAGCGCGATCCCGACGGTGCGCGCCTGGCTCGCCGCGCGGACGTCCAGCAGGCACCTTCCGGAAGCATTGGCGTTCACCGCCTCACCGACGTCCCTACGATTGCCGCTCTACGGCTCGCGCATCGCTGCCGGCTTTCCCTCGCCGGCCGATGACGACATCGAGGCAACCATCGACCTCAACGAGCAGTTGGTACATCACCCGGCCGCGACCTTCTTCGTGCGGGTTCAAGGCGATTCGATGATCGGCGCGGGCATCCACAACGGGGATCTGTTGGTGGTCGATCGCGCCCTGGAGCCTCGGTCTGGCTCGATCGTCGTCGCCGTGGTGGATGGCGAGCTGACCGTCAAGCGCCTCAAGACCGAGGGCGAGCAGGTCTGGCTGATGCCCGAGAATCCGGACTATCCACCGTTGGAGATCCGCGACGAGATGGCGCTGCACATCTGGGGCGTGGTCGCCCATGCCGTGCGCTCCTTCTGAGCGCCGCCCGTGCTTGCCCTGGTCGACTGCAACAACTTCTATGCCTCCTGCGAGCGGCTCTTTCAGCCGCGCCTGGAGGGACAAGCGGTCATCGTGCTGTCCAACAACGACGGCTGCGTGATCGCGCGCAGCAACGAGGCGAAGGCCCTTGGCATCGCGATGGGGGCGCCATTCTTCAAGCTCGACCCCAAGCTCCGACGACAGGTTGCCGTGTTCTCCTCGAACTATGCCCTCTATGGCGATCTCTCGCGGCGGGTGATGCAGGTCCTCGCCGGCTTTGCGCCGCAGATCGAGGTCTATTCGATCGACGAGTGTTTTCTCGACCTGACCGGCGTGGCGGACCCGATCATCCTGGGGCAGGCCATGGCCCGCACCGTGCGCCAATGGACGGGGATTCCGGTCTCGGTCGGAATCGCCCCGACCAAGACGTTGGCCAAGCTCTCCAACCGCATCGCCAAGAAAGGCGGCCATGGCACCGGCCCGGTGATCGACTGGACCTGTCTCTCGGACCCCGAGGCCGTGCTGGCCGCCACCTCCATCGAGGACATCTGGGGCATCGCCGCCCGCTGGGGGAAGCGCCTGCGCACGCTCGGTATTGCCGATGCCAGAGCCCTGCGCGAGGCCGAGCCGAAGTGGCTACGGCAACAATTCGGGGTCATCCTGGAGCGCCTCTGCTGGGAGTTGCGCGGGCGCGCCTGTTTGCCCCTGCTGCCCGTCGATCCAGCCCGCCGTCAGATCATGGTCTCGCGCAGCTTCGGCGCTGCCGTGACCGACCCGGCCGCGCTGCGGGCCGCCGTGACCCGTTTCGCCACGCGCGCCGGAGAGAAGCTGCGGGCGCAGGGCCTGGCTGCCCCGGCGCTGACGGTCTTCATCCAGACCGATCCCTTTGACACCGCGCGGCCTTTCTACAGCAACGCCATCACCAATGCGTTCGCTCAGCCGACCCAGGACACCCAGGAACTGATTCACCACGCCACCCGAGGTGCCGCGCGCCTGTGCCGTCCGGGCGATGCCTACCGCAAGGCCGGCGTGCTGTTGCCGGATCTGGTGTCCGTGAAAGATGCGCAGGGGGATCTCTTCGACGTGCCGGAGGATGCGGAGCGGAGCGCCCATCGAATGGCTGCCCTTGATGCCATCAACCGCCGCTTCGGTCGTGACAGCCTGCGCTTTGGAAGCGAACTGGCCAGTACGCGGTGGCAGCGTCAGGCGCGGATGACTTCGCCGGTCTCGACGACCCGCTGGAGCGCGCTCCCCAGGGTGTGGGCCTGAAAGCGC
>NZ_JAAIJR010000306.1 GCF_010915725.1 Thiorhodococcus mannitoliphagus | reverse complement strand
ATAGCGTAAAGGTGTATGGGCATTGTCTGAATTCATCTTGATCTCCTCCGAATGAAAAGAGGGCATTCGTATTAAATCGCCATGTTATTCAGATTTTTTCGAAAGCGAATCAGTTACTTAGTTCCTATACGGCGTCTAAGCCAACCCAGTCCCAACCCCCTCGATACGCAACCGTAAGACCTAGGAGAAAAACCATGTTGACCCTGACAGACCTGAGCGCCGACCGGACCCTGGACAAGGCCGCCATGAGCGGTGTGAGCGGCGGCTACGCCTTCGCCGGAGATGCCTTCGGCGCCTTCTTCGGCATCGTCAATGCCCCCGAGATCGATCTCGGCACGCACCTGCTCGCGCAGGAGCAGAACGTCGCCGTCGATCAGAGCAACGCCATCGGTGGATTCAACGTCGTCGGTGCGAACCAGACGCAGAACGGCATCAGCGGTCAGGTCTCGGTGTTCTAACACCCGCCAGGCAATGTCCGCTGTCAAGAAACGGGGGCCTTCGGGTCCTCGTTTTCGTTGAGGACCTAGCGCACCTAACCTCCTCTAACCCCAATACCGTTCAATGGCACAGCACAATGCTCTCCTCGAAGGGTTTGGTCGGCTGAGGAGGATGTCGGTGGTGCGCCCGCTTCTTGGGCCATTTGCTCATCTTTTGTTTGATGACGCGGGGATTGATCCGGTGACGGCGCGGCGGGAGGATTTCCTCGGCGACTTCCTTCACGAGGCGCTGATACCACTGCTGAATCTTCCGCGGCCCGGTCGGGCACTAGGGCAAGCGGCAGTGCAGGACCTTGAGTGCACCGGTCAGCCGTGACGCATGACCTCCTGAGCCTAGCGCCAGCAAGGCTTGCGGGGAAGACGAAAAAAAGTTTGTCGCAAAAGGGGGTAAACACAGCACGGGCGCGGTGGGAGAATCGAGCGTGAACCATTGCGCAGAATTGATTGACGCCGCATGCAACGCCAAGACAACGCGACGTGGTGGCAGGGGGATCGAGAGATCGGCTCCGATGACGTCGCCTACATCCGCACCTTCGTCAAACGCTTTCCCGGGTTATCGCGCACGGAACTCACCTTCACGGTGTGCGAGCACCTCGATTGGCTGACACCGGCGGGGCGGCCGAAGTTCGAGGCCTGCGCCAAGCTGTTGGCACGCCTGGAGACGGCCGGGGAGCAGCACCTGCCCGCGTTGCGGGAAGACAAACGCCATCCTGGCCGCCGCTCCTGCGCCGCGCAACCCGCGCGCACTCGAACCGAGCGATCGGCGCCGTTGGTGCGATCCCTCGCGCAGCTCGATGCGGTGCGCCTGCGCTTGGTCAGCGACACCGAGGAGGAGCACCTCTGGAACGCGCAGGTCGAGCGCGACCATCCGTTGGGCTACAAGAAGCCGTTCGTTTATTGGGCGCGCTACTTCATCGAGTCCGGCGAGTATCAGCTAGGCTGCATCCTGCTCGGCGGCGCGGCCAAGGCGCTCAGCGCGCGTGATCAATGGATCGGCTGGAACGATCGCCAACGCCTGGCGAACCTGCCCTGGGTGCTCAACAACAGCCGCTATCTGATCTTCCCTGGGATCGAGGTGGCGAATCTCGCCAGCCACGTGCTTGGACAACTGGCCCGGCAGGTGGGCGACGACTGGCAGTCACGCTGGGGCTATCGCCCGGTGCTGTTGGAGACCTTCGTCGATCCGACCCGTTTCCGCGGCACCTGTTACCGGGCGGCCGGTTGGACGCTGTTAGGCCGCACCACCGGCGACGGCTTGGTGCGCCCAGGCAAACACTACCAGACTAGTGGTCTTGAGTGAAAGTCCTAATACTGTTTCTGGGCGATCGATGGCATCCTACTCATCTGTCTTGAGTTTCGC
>NZ_JAAIJR010000305.1 GCF_010915725.1 Thiorhodococcus mannitoliphagus | reverse complement strand
ATAGCGTAAAGGTGTATGGGCATTGTCTGAATTCATCTTGATCTCCTCCGAATGAAAAGAGGGCATTCGTATTAAATCGCCATGTTATTCAATTTTTTCGACAGCGAATCAGTTACTTAGTTCCTATACAGCGTCTGAAAAAACCAGGTCTCCCTGATGTTGCAAGTTGACTTCGAAATTCGTTTCGCCAACCTTGACGTTTGGCATGTGAACAATGCTAGTCGCTGGGTCATAGGTGTCATTTGCCAGCAAGTAAGCGGGCAATGCAAGAAGGGCTGCTACCAATAGATTTCTCATGATTCTCATGACGCTCAACTAAGACAAGAATTTAGCATTAAGAACAGGGAGAAATTCCACTTATAAGTTTTGCGGCGTTCATCGCGTCTTCCTCCGTGAAGAAAAAAGCGTTCCTAGTCTCAGGACTCGTTTCGCCATTCTCATAAAAGTCAGCCCTAAGATACTGGGATGTGCTGCCACATACTACAGCTATTAAGGATGGGTCGCCGTCAAAGTATAAACCGCCATTCGAATCGACATCATAGGTTAGAGTTTCGTTCTGGTAATTCAAGAGCCCTGTGACGATGGCGGTCCCGTCAGCCTCAAAAACGATCTTTGCAACGACGGGCACATCGCCGTCCATGTCGTTACCATAACTGTCGAAGCCTCCTCCGTACCAAACATCATAAAGCGTCTTCCCATTCAGCCACTCCATTGAGAAACGCTCTGGCATGATGATCGGATCGGCACTGGCGACTGAAAAAACCAGGTCTCCCTGATGTTGCAAGTTGACTTCAAAATTCGTTTCGCCAACCTTGACGTTTGGCATGTGGACAATGCCAGTCGCTGGGTCATAGGTGTCATTTGCCAGCAAATACGCTGGAAACACACAAAAGACCACTGCCAGTATTCGTTTCATGATTTTTTCCATTGCTTGAGTGCTATAGCTAAGATGCACGCACAGAAGGATCAAACCAACGAATTGAATTGATCATCAGCCCTGCGCGCGGCTATCTGAATCTAGACCCAAAAACCACAAATCGTCTTGCGTTGCTGAGAGTTCTTGTCCTGAAATGAGAGCCAGTGCCCATAAAGCAAAAAAATCCCCGTCACCGGAAACAGGACGAGGATTTTTTCGTATTGATTTTCTGGAACAGGAGCAAACCACCGACCAAGTGTGATCAACGGTTCGAGGGAAGTTGAGCGGATCATGCCAACCGTAGAGATCGAGGGTATCCGGTACCGGAAATGCGCCGGAGCCGTTGACTAGCGGGCATAAAAAATCCCCGTCTCCGCTAGAAGACGAGGATTTCCTTCACGTTTTTGGCTCCCTGGGACGGGCTCGAACCGCCGACCTAGTGATTAACAGTACCAGAAACCGTCTTGGCTGGCCGCTGAACGTCACAGAAAAAGAACCGTCTTTCTTGTGCTCAGAGGGGTTCCCAGTCGAAACCGGTTAGTGCCCTTATCTATAGGATGACCTTTTCCTTAAACCGCTGATTTAAAAGCGCAATAATTTCTCACCATCCTATAGATTTTGCCATACCAGCGCGCGCGTTGGTTGCATGAGAGTCGTTTCTGTTCGCGGTGGAGGGGGCGAATGTGGTCGAGATGAAGCGGAGGCACGGGCATGAATCAGCGGATCATGCTAACGCTTGATGATAGTAACGAACGCCGTTGGTATCCTGGAATGATTCGAACCTTCGCCGACAAAGCCACCGCCGCGCTGTTCGCTGGAAAGCGGGTGAAGGCGTGGGGGCCGGAGCCAATGCCATGGACTTAAGCCGCCCGGCAGTAAGCCGGGTGGAATCTAGGCTTGAGCTTGCCGGGATTGCGGCGTGGAAATTGTCGGTCTGGCCGTACCGCCTCGACGGCATCGGAAAGCGTGA
>NZ_JAAIJR010000304.1 GCF_010915725.1 Thiorhodococcus mannitoliphagus | reverse complement strand
CCGCTGGACCTATGAGGGAAAGCCGCTCGCGGCATGAATGATTAAACAGTCTCGGGATTTCCACTCTGTTGCACTAGGGGGGATTTCGGGCGGCATCGCTCGCATCGGGAAACAATTGATGGACACGCTCTAAGCTCAGCGCCCGACTGCCAGGGGCTGAGTCCGTCACAGGGCCCTGCGTCGGTATAGAATGCGCCCTTTCGTTTCGACAGGATGTATCGGACGGCCGCCTTGAACCCACTCAAACGACTCGCCTCCCAGACCGCTATCTATGGGGTCAGCAGCGTCTTCGGGCGCTTCCTCAACTATTTGCTGGTCCCCTTCCTGACCTACACCTTCGCCCCGGCGGAGTATGGCGTCATCGCCGAGTTCTATGCCTACATGGGCTTTCTGGCCGTGCTGCTGACCTTCGGCATGGAGACAGGCTATTTCCGCTTCCGCTCCAGCGAGGAGCATGCCCCCGAGGTGGTCTACGGGACGGTGCTCCGCTTTCTGGTCGTGTCCAACGTCCTCTTCCTGCTCGCGATCTTTTTCATGCGCCAGCCGATCGCCGAGCTGCTGCGTCATCCGGACAACGCGGAGTATGTCTGGTGGAGCGCCGCCATCCTGGCGCTGGATGCCATCGGCGCGGCGGCCTTCGCCCGTCTGCGCGCGGAGAACCGGGCGGCACGCTTTGCGACGCTCAAGCTGATCGAGATCGGCGTCAACGTCGGGCTCACCATCTTCTTCATCTACCTCTGCCGCCACGCTTACGAGAGCGATCCTCAATCTTTACTGGGGCGGCTGTGGATCCCGGAGATCGGCGTGGGCTATGTCTTTGTGGCCAACCTGGTCGCGAGTCTCATCAAGCTGCTGATGCTGGCCCCGCAGCTGCGCCATGGCTTCCGCGTTTTCGACTCGGTACTCTTCGCGCGGCTCATCCGCTACTCGCTGCCCATGGTCGTCATCGGTTTCGCCGGCATCATCAACGAGATGCTGGACCGCGCGGCCCTCAAGTACCTGCTTCCCTACGACGACGCGACCAACATGGCGCAGCTCGGCATCTACAGCGCCTGCTACAAGCTCTCTATCCTCATGTCGCTCTTCATCCAGGCCTTCCGCTACGCAGGCGAGCCCTTCTTCTTCAGCTACGCCAAGCAGGCCGACGCGGGGCGCACCTATGCCATCGTGCTCAACTGGTTCGTCATCTGCTGCGTCTTCCTCTTTCTGCTTGTCACGCTCTATATCGACGTCTTCCAGTACTTCGTGGGCAGCGCCTATCGCGAAGGGCTGCATGTCGTCCCCGTCCTGTTGCTCGCCAACCTCGCGCTCGGCATCTATGTGAACCTGTCGATCTGGTACAAGCTCACGGACCGCACCCTCTTGGGCGCGGGTGTCTCCATCATTGGCTCGGTCATCACGGTCGGACTCTTGCTCTGGTGGGTGCCCAAGTACGGCTTCGAGGGCGCCGCCTGGGCACACCTGGTCTGCTATAGCTCCATGGTCCTCATGTCCTATGTGCTCGGCCGCCGTTACTACCCCGTGCCCTATGAGGTCGGCAAGGTGCTGAGCTATGTCGGTCTGGGATTGGGACTCTACCTGGCGAGCGGATGGCTGCAGACGGCGACGGGCTGGCACGCCATGCTGGTCGGCAGCCTGGGGCTCAGTGTCTTCCTGCTGATCGTTTTCATGGTGGACGGGCGCAAGCTGCTGCGCACGGGGACCTCGGCGCGCGCTGACGTTTCCTAAGGGGCTGTGTGTTGTGCTGGCGAGGGGGGTAAGGCATAGCCGTCAGGCTAGCGGTATGTTCATTTTAAATCAATATGTTACGAGCGCACCCCATAACTTCTCAATAAGTCATGGCACCCAATAAAACAGAGACTTAGAATCAAAAGAGTCGCACTTCTGCGCCTCA
>NZ_JAAIJR010000303.1 GCF_010915725.1 Thiorhodococcus mannitoliphagus | reverse complement strand
TACCCCGGTACCGAGCTGCGCCTCGTGTTTGAGGCGATCCAGTCGCATTGAATTTGGCGCCAAGTCAGGAGTTCTGCATTGCAGCAGCCGGCGGTCCCGCACGTCGAGCGCGGCGGTGGTGCCAGACTTGGTTTGGGAAAGATTCTTTCTCATTAGGCGGGCCGAAAGGGATGAATAGGTCAAGAGATTTCCCAACCTTTGCGGCATTCTATCCTTTTCACCCAATCCGGACCCGGTACCGCCATGACCCACGCTATCGACCCCGAGGACGTTCCGAGCCAGGCCGACAGGGACTTCTCCACCCGCGCCATCCATGCCGCCTACGCTGCGCTGGCCAACCAGGGCGCGCTGAATCCGCCGGTGTTCTGGTCCTCGACCTTCGCCTTCGAGTCCGCCGCCCAGGGCGCCGCCCGCTTCGCCGGGACCGAGCCGGGCATGATCTATACGCGGGTCACCAACCCGACGGTGCAGACCCTGGAGGAGCGTCTGGCCGAGCTGGAAGGGGCGGAGGCCGGTCTGGCCTTCGGCTCCGGTATGGGCGCCATCACCTCGCTGATCTGGACCCTGCTGCGACCGGGCGACGAGCTGCTGGTCGACCTCACGCTCTACGGCTGCACCCACTCGCTCGTGAACCATCTGCTGCCGCAGTTCGGCATCCTGACGCGCTCGGCCGACTTCACCCGGCCGGACGCGCTGTCGGAACATCTCAGCGAGCGGACGCGTTTGGTCCTCTTCGAGACGCCGGCCAACCCCAACATGCGTCTGGTGGACATCGCGGCCGTCTCCGACATAGTCCACGCGCACTGTCCGGCGCTGGTCGCGGTCGACAGCACCTACTGTTCGCCCTATCTGCAGCAACCCTTGGCCCTTGGTGCTGACGTCGTCATCCATTCGCTGACCAAGTACATCAACGGTCATGGGGACGTGATCGCCGGCGCGCTGCTCGGCAGGGCCGAGCTGATGCAACAGATCCGCATGCAGGGTCTGAAGGAGCTAACCGGCGCCTGCCTGTCGCCCATGGATGCCTATCTGGTCCTGCGCGGTTTGAAGACGCTGCCCCTGCGCATGGACCGCCATTGTCAGAGCGCCCAGCTGATCGCCGAGCGTCTGGCCCAGCACCCGGCCGTATCCCAAGTGCATTACCCGGGTCTGGAGTCGCACCCGCAGTTCGCCTTGGCCCAACGCCAGATGCGGCTGCCCGGCGGCATGATCGCCTTCGAGCTTGTGGGGGGTGTCGCCGAGGGCGCGCGCTTCATGGACGCGCTGCAGCTCTTCACCTGCGCGGTCAGCCTGGGCGATGCCGAGAGTCTCGCCCAGCACCCGGCCAGCATGACGCACAGCACCTATGCGCCGGAGGAACGGGCCAAGCACCTCATCACCGAGGGTCTGGTGAGGCTCTCGATCGGGCTCGAAGACGCCGAGGATCTCTGGCGCGATCTCGACCGGGCGCTGGCGGCGGCGATCCAGCCGCCAGGGTCCGGGCTAGCCTACTTGTTCTGATCCTGGTTGTTCTGATTCCGGGACGGCCGAGCGAGCGAGGCCTCACCACCCACCAGACCCAGCCGGCCAGGCAGGCGAGCTTCTGAACAAGGTCGTCTGACCGACGGTCATGACGTGGTCCTGCGATCGCTCGCACTGTTCCGAGCAACAGACCGATACTCTCAGATATGCCGAATCGATATGGCATAACCGGAATCGCCCGCGTCAGTTCCTTGTCCGCCGTCTTCTCGCAATGCTAGGGTCACCACAGAAGCAGCAGTGATAAAGCCCACCAACGGATGCCCGATACCAGCTTCAACTACCTGACCGCGGACAAGACAGATCTCTACCGGACCCTGATGCGGGCCTTCTCCGAAGCCAAGGAACACTTCCTGGTCCACCTGCGCCCGGAGGACGT
>NZ_JAAIJR010000302.1 GCF_010915725.1 Thiorhodococcus mannitoliphagus | reverse complement strand
GGCGTTTGTCTGTTGATCTCCAGCGCCGGGCTACATCCCCCGCGACCGCTCGACGCTGCGGCCAGCGGGAATTGCTGTGCGCATCATCAAGGACTTGAGGAGCGCGACCGCTTCGGATATAGTTCTCTGCTTGGCTGCCGATGTAGCTCAGTTGGTAGAGCAACGCATTCGTAATGCGTGGGTCAGCGGTTCGAATCCGCTCATCGGCTCCATACAATCAATGGCTTATCCTTTCAGGCTTCGACGGTGTGCCGGATAATGTGCGGCAACGCTCGATGCGTGCCGTGTGCTCAGGCGCTAAGTGCGCATACCTGAGCACCATGTCATAGCTCGACCAACCTCCAAGCTGCATCAAATCCTGGAGCGGAGTTCCTTCCTGAACGTGCCAGGAGGCCCGGTGTGCCGGAGATCGTGCCAGCGAAAATCCTCGATGCCGGCGCGCTCCAGTCCCTTGTACCATGCAGCTGTTGAAACTTGGGTGATCCGATTCCCTTTGTACGTGAACACCCAGCGATCATGGCGCCCGATCCAGCGCCGAAGAACCAGCACGGCATCGCTGTTGAGCGGCACCCCGATTGCCCGTCGGGCTTTTGCCTGATCAGGATGAATCCAAGCCACCCGGCGACTGAGATCGACCTGCCCCCATTCCAGCCCGGTAACATTGGCGCGCCGCAATCCCGTAGCCAGCGTGAAGCGCGCCATATCGGCCAAGTGCTCGGGCAATTCCTTCAGCAGTCGGTCGGCTTCGTCACGGGTAAGCCAGCGAATGCGTAAGCCCGGCTCGGCATAAGTCCGCACAGACGGCGCCCGATCGATCCAGCCCCACTGACGTTCGGCACGTCGCAAGATGGCGCGGATCAGCGCAACCATGCGGTTCTTGGTTGCTGGCGCTGTCCCGCTTCGAGCACGTGCTACTTGGTCGATCTTGTCCGTGGTGATGTCGTTGAGAGAGAATGACCCGAGGTGTGAGTCAAGCCAGCGAAGTAGGTTGATATCGTCCTGCTGGCTTGCCTTGTGCTCAGTCTCTTCTAACGAATAAGGTTAAACCCCACCTAGGCCGGAATGCGTAATTTCTCCTCCTCTGGATCGAGTGTCGTTCTCGTCCACAGGCGGTCGGCGACCGTCAACGGATCGAGGTTGATCGTGTCGGCGAAGTGATTCACGCGCGCGATCAACTCCGTAGGGCTCGCGTGGCAGTGCTGGTAGGTGACATCCTCGCGCAACCACCGCCACAGCGCTTCGACCGGCATGAAATCCGGGCTATAACCGGGCAGCGGCTCGATGGTGATGTCGAGTTCCTTGGCACGCGCGAGCACGGTGCTCGAGCGGTGATAGGGGGCGCCATCCCAGAACATGACGATCCTGCGCTCGGGCTCGCGGGCACGCACATGCTCTAAGTAGCCTGAACGAAAACCCCGTTCAATTCAGCGCCGCCCCCTGATCGTGATCCCAGTGCAGCGGGTTTCTATTCGTTTCAGCGCAATGATGCGGGGCAGAACGGGAGTGGATGGGGCGATTTGAAGGCAAGGGCGTTTTTTGGACAGACCACTCCCTCGGATCCGTCGGGATCGCGTGGCCGATGGCCTCAGGCGGCGCGCTGGCGCCGACGCTGGCGCTCCACCTCAGCCGCTTGGGCGAGCAGGATGGCGCCGAGGCGATGGACGTTGCGCCCCACGACGGCCAGCGCAACATAGCGGCGGAAGCCGTCGATCCCGTGATCGGGACAGCGGTCGAGCCCATGGGCCTCCAGGGCATTGATGGCAGACTCGACGGCCGAGTGCTGGTGGCGTCGCGCGATGAAGCGCGGGCGTGCTCACGCTCAAGCTCGGCGAGCGAGCGTTTGCCCTTCTTCGGCAGCACCGGGAAATCCACCAGCTCGGCGAGGCGCTGCTGGTTGGCCGGGCTGTGAA
>NZ_JAAIJR010000301.1 GCF_010915725.1 Thiorhodococcus mannitoliphagus | reverse complement strand
CCGGATCCCATTCGAATCTTATCTGCATGCAGTCATGTTACTACATAAGTGTAGTAACACAGCCATTCTACCGCAGCGACAGCGTCTGCAATGGCGGGTTGATCCGTCACACGTGAGCCACCGACTAAGGACCGCACCTGGGACACGGCCGTCGCCCGTAGGGATCAAATAGCACTCTTCCCTGCGCCGAGGCAAACGGTCCCCGGCCTCCACTGGAACTGACCTCGGCTGACCGCATGGCAAGCTAGGTGCCCGAGTCCGTCGGCAGCCGAAAGTCCCGGATCAGGGCCACAGTCCAGTAGAGCGTATAGGCCAGGGCAATCGCATCAAGAAATGGTCATATTAGAGCGCATTTATATGTTAGCGAAATCAGCATGATGGAGCACGCAGAGCCCGAATTTCTGAGCGTTGATAGAGCGAGAGTTCAAAGTCCTTGCCAGCAATCGACGCTCGGAGACACTCGTCGCACCGGGTCTGCGGGTGAATCCAGCAGCATTTCTGTTTTGTGGAACCGAGATCCGACGCATGGCAGATATAACGCGCTGAATTAAAAGGCATTAGAGATTCAGAATATAAGGAATGTTTGATGCGATTGCCCTGGGAGGAGCCCGTGGATCTAGACCCTCAACTATCAGGCATCCGTCTTTCCCACCTACACCGATCTTGGCAGAAAAAGCTAGAAGTACTGCTCCCGAAAATCCGAGAGCGAGTCCGACTTGATTCAAGGTTGCAGCTGACATTGTCCATCTTCCCAAGAAATATCGCGAAGCGCACGGCCTGCTCGGCCGTACTAGGCAGAAACGCGGTCTCCGATCGGTGCCTTGTGGATGCTGTGCTGATGGGACCGGCGGACACGACTTGATCTTAAGCCTCGGCACTTTGAGGGGCAATTGGCGGCTCAGGGTTGAGAGCGCTGGTAACAGTCGATGCGACTCGCGATACGGAGCAGCGTCCGCTGTTCGCGCGGATGCGGCCCGTCGGGTAGCAGGGTGGCCGTAAGGTCACCCTGCTACCCGACGATGCGGCCCCCGCCCAACGAACCCCCAGCGGCCACAACTGGGACGGCTGAGTCAGGCCGCCCTAGAGGGTCGCTGACCTGTTCGCTCCCAAACCAGCCCCTCCGAAAACAGCCTCGCGCTGTCGCTCCAAGCGGTTAGAGGTCAGACGGGTAGTGATCTCCTATGCCAGAAAAACCGCCGGCAGCGGACAAACTGGGATGACAGTGTCAAGCATAGCGCGCACCTTAAAGTCCCGCGGTCCGTCGATCAACCGCGGCCCCTAGACCTCTAACTCCCGTCACAGGTTTACACCAAACCAAGCTCTCATCTTCCGGGTTGGCTGGCCAACGTCCATGAGCTTCAGACGCGTTTACTCCTCCGTTCTATGGCCCTTCTTTTCCGCTTCGGCGGACTTCCGAAAGAACCTGTGGAGTTTGTACGCGCCGTAGCCAAAGCCGGCAGCAAGGGCCGCTGGCGCGGCCACGGTAATGAAAACACCCGTTGCGGCCCTGCCGCCAACCGCACTTCCAATGGCTGCAAGACCAGACATGATTCCTGGGCCGCTGAAGCCAGCGACCGTTCCTGCAGCGCCGATGGTGGCTACGCCGGCTGCCGTACCAGATGCCGCTCCCAGGTAGCCGGCTTTGCGCCCAAACGACCGTGCATCCTTTTCGGGCCTTTCCAAAGTGGGGTTGTCGGCAAGCACCGTGCTGTTGAGTAGATGTGCTGTAGCGGCTCCCGGCAACCCTCCTAGCAAGGCTACGCCCGCGACTGCGCCACTACCTACCATTGCGCCACTCGCAGCAAGCCCGCTCATGATCCCTGATCCGGATAGCCCCGCCACCAATGCCATGGACTTAAGCCGCCCGGCAGTAAGCCGGGTGGAATCCAGGCTTGAGCTTGCCGGGATTGCGGCGTGG
>NZ_JAAIJR010000300.1 GCF_010915725.1 Thiorhodococcus mannitoliphagus | reverse complement strand
CGCCTGGCTGAAAGGATTTCGGGCGATTCGTACCCGTTATGTTTGCCAGTTGCAAAACTACTTGGCACTGATTCAGCTGGCTTGCGCAGAAATCTTATTCCGAAAACTCCAAGAAACCTAAAGGTAATGCAAATTCTGTTCCGGATATCCTCTTAACCCATGCAAACCGTTAAAAATCTGGTAATTCGTTATTCGGAGCGCAAACCAAGTTGAGACTGGTGTATTCACTATAAAAAAACTTTGGTGCGGGCGAAGGGTTTGCTTTTGTGCTATTAGCGACTAATCGGTATAAGTAAAGAATTACAACCATTAACGCGGACATTGCCATGAGCATATTTTTGAGATTAGCAGAACAATAGCAGCTATGCCGGTAGTGCTTGGCTCTATTATAGCCGACCCACCAGTCTGGTGAGTTTACTGTTTGCCATTCATCCCAAGGCTTTAACGGCGCAGGGAAGCCGGGTACTAGTATTTCGGCTTTATGTATATTCGGAAACCTACTGTAAACGGTTACTTTATAGTCGCTAATTCTCCCGCTGAAAATGGTCTCGTCATGATAATTTGTAGCCGGGTCGATCTCCTTACATAGGACTCTTAATGCGGAGTCGATTTCGGCGCAGGCAAGTTGCAGAATCTTGAAAAGCTCCATGGAGTGAATACTGTAGTTCTGGTCACAAATCTCAATGTAGTTTTTCAAAATTTCGACGTCTCGCTCCAGCGATAAGAAGTATCTCCAATGAAACTGGATCTCTTCAATATTCATTAGTGGGTCTCAATATAACTTTGCCACTGATAGCACAACGTCAAATCTAAGCTCCCCATACTGCGCTGCGATGACGCCAAACGAAAGCGCCGAGGTATGTGGGCAGTATGGGGTCGGGCTTGAGGTGCGTGTTAGGCGATTTTATGTTTCAGGAAAATCCCGATGACAAAGAAAACGTATTCTGTCCCGGCTTGTTCCTTTACGGTGGTGACTGACAGAAAACGCTCTTGGCTTCCTTGGATTTGGAAATCCAAGTATGGCCACAATTCTGGCACTTGCAACGAAAAGCATCGTCGCTGAGCTTTTCAATAATTTCTACTTGCCTAAAACTATCATTGGAGCATTTGCCTCGCGCAACGTGATGCCCATAATTGTCTCTGCACTTACTACAGTATATCTTTTCCGACATTTACTGGGGTAACTCCAGCACTTTTAAGGTGCGCAAAAACAACATTCTAAATCAATCGTTTGGAACGACAGGTGCACGGACCGCCGCTGCCAATTCCTACTTCTGGCAGAGCTGGTCTTCATGAAATCAGCCACTTAAGACCGGACACGTAACGGCACCTTAAACGGGCTGCTGGGGTAACTCCTATCGTTGAAATAACTTGAAAAAAGACGAGCCTAGGTAAATGCGAGAATCATTGCGTTCACCGTGCTTATACTTTAGGCGATGCAAGCCTTAATGTTGCTTATTCTGGGCACGTTCTTTATGGGGCCTTTATCTTTCGGCCCTTGCCATTGTATTTATTGTCTTGAAAGTGCGGATTAACTGTTGTGTAGCTTGTTCTTGTGTTAATCCTGGAAACTGAGTTGCTACCATCTCCATAGTCTCATTAACTTTAGCAACGGCTTGTTCTGCACCTTCTTCTCGGGCCACACCAACGAGAAATTTCGTAATTTCTGGATGTAAATGCATGAAATTTATACCATGCCGCGCCAATACTGTTGTTAATTCTTGCTGAAGTTGTCTGTACTCGGAAGCGTTTGATGCCCACTGCTTGAAAAATCCGATCATTGTTGTCTCCTTAAAATGTTGCAGGTACAGAAGATAGCCCAACGCCAAACTAACCCGACCGCCCAAAGTGCGACAGCACTTTGGGCGGTCGGGTTTAGTGCCGTGTTGGACGAAGCCGCTGCGCGGAGAAAGTCCATGCGGCGGCGTGGCGCTTAGAATGTAACCTCATGCCCTCGGTTAC
>NZ_JAAIJR010000002.1 GCF_010915725.1 Thiorhodococcus mannitoliphagus | reverse complement strand
AACATGGTGATGCGATGCCTCGGCGCAGAAGAGGGAAAACTCAAGTTTAGCCCCTGCATCAGTTCTGGTCGCACCCGATGCGTCCTCTTCGAGCCCAAGATAGTCTCTTGCCGCCTCATTGGCTTGCCGCAGTGCAGGAATGCCCTGCTCGCCGAGGACCATGGGGAATGGCGCTGCCTTGAAGACCTCTCTCAAGTTGGCCTCGCTCTCGCCCAAGCGTTTGAGAAGACGGCTCGACTCAAACCAGGCAAGGGCGGTCAACCCGACGATGATGCCAACGATCCACCAGAGTTTGGTGCGCAGATCGCCCAAGAGGCGATTCATGAAAAAGGCGTTGGCGTGGAAGGTGGCAACGCCAATCAGGAGCCGGGTTTGCGGGTCATAGAGCGGCACGCGCGAGATGAAGCAGCCCTCCCGATGTGTTGGCCCCATGCTCAGATCCAGGCTTCCTGGCGGAGCCTCGACCACATCATAATCGAGGCTGATGCTCAGTCGGCGCACGAATGGGTTCTGTGACGCCGGGTCCTTGAGCAGGAGCAGGCTGCCCATGGTGGTGCGCAGCTCGCGCTTGAGCCGGTCTGGCGGAAGCCCGCTACCGAGCACGCGCTCGATCGACTGGGCATGCGCCTGCGCCATGGCCGCCGCCCGACTCGCGGACTCGTCTTGCAACGCGGGCTCCAGCACTAAGAGCCAATGAGCAGAAATGGTGCCAACCAGCAGCATGCCGAGCAGCCCGAAGATCAGGGCCAGATTGCGCTCCGTGCGCAGCGAGAAGAGGCGTCCGCTCGCCAACTTGGACTTAGCCGCCTTCATATCGACGCGCCACCTGCAGGAAGAACGGCTTGAAACGCACATGGGCGCGCGCCGCTTGTCGCGCGTTTACATAGGGCAGGATGCGATCAGCCACGTAGATTCCTGCAATGGCGCCCGCCTCCACGGCTCCGGAAAAAGGCGAGAAGACCAGTGAACGATGACGCTCCGACCAAGACCTGAGTGCCTTGAGATCGACCTCGAAGCTAGCAACGAAGATCGCGGCCGGCCGCGGCCCCGCATCGCGGCTCATTTCATCCTCGCGCATCACCTGCACCTTGAGTGGTATGCCGCGGATGCGATCCAACTCTGCCAGACGCGCCGCGACCTCCATCGCCGGAGCGCGCATGCCCGTGAAGAGCACCAGGACGCGCAAGCTGCCATCCTTCATCCGATACTGCTCCAGATCCTCCAGCGCGCCGAGGAAGGCCGGAAAGAGCTTGGCCCCGACACTCAAGCGCTGCTCGTCCTCACGCCAAAACCCGCTCGAATCGGTTTGAGCAAGCAGGCCCGTCCCAAGCAGCAATTTGAGCAAGAAACCGCTCACGGCGAGACGCCAAAACAAAGTCCGGCGAGTGATCGTCATGCGGCGAGTGCCCTCAGAAGCGGTAGCCGATGGTCAGCCACCACCGACGCCCGGGTCTGAGATAGTCGTTGGGGTAGACGAGATCGAGGCCGCCGCATTCATGGAGACGCCATCCAACATGATCTTGACAGGGAAGCAGGCTATTTTTGGCGAGCCCGACAAAAATCCCAGATAGATTAGGGTCTCTGTAACGCCCCTTTCCGACCGCCATAGATGCCTCGAAACGCCGCCTGCCCGAGCCGCTGAAGATGACGCTGGATTTCACACAACGCAGTATCAACGAGACAGCTCCGACAAAGCAACCAACTGATTAGAATGCGATTTAGTCGGCTTCACAGAAAACTGATCGCGGTATGGATACACGCAAAGACAAACATCACTCCACGAATGCGGTCGCCCGCGCGGCAGCGCCTCGCGCGTCGACGACGCTCAGTGTTACATAGCCTGGCCCGTCCGGAGTCCACTCGGCGCTGTGCGCGAAAGGCGCCCGACTAAAAGGCACGCCATTGGCCAGCCAGGTATAGGGGGGGACCCCGCCCCGCACCTTGACCACCAGCTCACGGCCGCGACCTGACGCAAGCCCAAGATCGACCCGCGCGCCTTCGGGAGGATAGGCGATCTCAGGTCCGCGTGATGCGCTCGCAGCCTCAGCGGCCTGGCGAGACGGAGGTGCATACTTGAGATGCGCCGGCAAGGCATGGTTGCTGGTTGCAGCGACCACACCCGGAGGCGCGGAGCGCAGCGGCACAAGGGGTCCGAGGCGAGCGAAGGCATCCAGCAGCAGCGGGGCCGCCGCCTCGATGCCGAGCAGACCGCTCACCGAGGCCCCGTCCGGTCGCCCGAGCCAAACACCGACCGTATGACGCCCGTCGAAGCCGATCGCCCAAGCATCACGATAGCCGTAGCTAGTGCCGGTCTTGAAGGCGATGCCGCCCGCGCGCGCATAGCCGGGCGTCGGCACCTCCGCCAGAATCGCGCCCAGATACCAGGCAGCACGCTCATTCAGGACCGTCCGGCTCCGCCCCTGCGCGGCGGAAATCAGCGGGACAGAACGACCATCTTCGGACAGCAGCTCGCGCAGCTCGGTCGCGCTCCCGCCGCGCGCGATGGCCGCGTAGACCCGCACCAGATCGGACAGCGTGATACCAATGCCTCCCAGCCCAATGGCCAAGCCCGGTGCGACGTCATCCGGGAGGCGCGGCCGCGCCCCGGCACGACGCATCCTTGCGAGCAGGCGACTTGGCCCAACCGCTTGCAGCAGCTTGACCGCCGGGACATTGAGTGAGCGCTGCAGTGCGCGGCGAACCGTGACGGTTCCCTGATAGGTCTGATCGAAATTAGCCGGCGCATAGCCGGAGAATCCGGTGGGACGATCCTCGATCAGGCTCTCGGGGTGGGCAATGCCGTCCTCGAACGCCAACCCATAGATCACTGGCTTCAGGGTCGACCCAGGCGAGCGCAGGGCGTCTGTCATGTCGACGAAGCCGTCGCGATCAGGCTCTAGGAGCCCTGCGGAGCCGACCGAGACCAAGACCTCGCCATCGCCATGTCGCACCACCAAGAGCGCGGCAGACAGCTTCGCACCCACTCTCCTGGCCTGCTCACCGACGAGCGCCTCTAGACGCCGCTGCAGTGCGGCGTCGATGCTCAATCTCAGCGTCGCGGCGCGGGGATGGGCCTGGTGCTGGCGCAGCGTGAGATGCGCGGCCAGCATCGGAAAGGAACGACGACGGCCGGGGACGGGCTCGGCCAGCGCCCGGCGCACGGCCAGGGCATCAAAGAGTCCAGCTGCGTAGGCGCGCCTCAAGATGCGATCCCGAGCGCGCCGCGCCGCCTCCCGGTCCCGGTCGGGACGGCGCGCCTCGGGGGCCTGAGGCAGCGCGACCAGCAGCGCGGCCTCGGCCAGGCTCAAGCGTGCGGGCTCCTTGCCGAACCAGGCGAGCGACGCGGCGCGAACTCCCTCCAGGTTGCCGCCGTAGGGCGCCAGGGTCAGGTAGGCCCCGAGGATCTCCGACTTGCTCCAGTGCCGCTCGAGCGCCAGCGCGGTGCGGATCTGACGGACCTTGCCGCCAAGCTCGCGTGTCGAGCGCCCCTCCAGCAGACGCGCCACCTGCATGGTCAGCGTCGAGCCGCCGGACAGGATGCGACCATGACGTATCCATTGCCAGGCCGCGCGGGCAAGGGCGATGGGATCGACACCAGGGTGCCGCTGAAAACGCCGATCCTCGATGCGCTGGAGGAGACGCAGATAGTCCGGATCGACCTCATCCAGCGCGACGGGGAGGCGCCACAGCCCGCCATCGACCGTAAAGGGTCGCAGCAGCGCCCCGCGACGGTCCAAGACCACCGGCGATGTCGGTCGCTGCAGGTCCGGGAGCTTGGCGTCGGCGACCCAGGCGTCGAGCGCGAGCCTAGCCGCCAGCGTCAAGCCGCCGAGCAGCGCCAGGAGCGCGAATCCCCGGCGCATCACTCCAGCGTGTCGGGCCACGGGATGACGCGCAGCATCAGGGTTGCGCGCCCAGGATCTCTACCCGCCCCGTGTCCGTCCAAGCGCGCAGACGCGGCCGATACATGTCCTCCACCGTCGCCGCCGGATGCGCGAAGACCCCGGGCGAGACAGCCCGCAACCGGTAGGCGAGTTGGAAGCGCTTGGATGCGCTGGACGAGCGGTCCACGGCCGCGACGAAGCGGTCTGCCCTGAACTCGGTATGGGTGGCCTGCCCTTCGAGCCCGAGCCAGCGGATCTCCTTGATGTCCCCAGCCTTGATGAGATTGGGGTTGTCGATCTCGAGTCCGGCGGGCAGCGGGTCGTCCAGGATCAACCTGGCCTGACGCTTGGCGCTAGCGGTGACCGTCAGAACGGCAATGAGACGCTCGCCCTGCTCGAGCCTGCTGACGTCGATACGCCGCCCCTGCAAGTCGTAGTAGGCCCGCTCGATCAGGTAGCCATTGCCGCCCGCGGGCTCTGGCGTCTGCGGCACGCCGGTCAGGGTCACCATGGCCTCCAAGGGCTCTGGACCGAGATTCTCGATCCTGAGTGCCTCGCCGCTCAGCGCCGCATCGTCGAGACGTCGGTAGAGAGCCCCCTGCAGCGGCTCACCGCCAACGCGCAGATCAGGCTGAACCGCACCCTCGATGAGCGCGTGCGCCGCGAGTAAGAGCCAAGCCTCTTCCTGGGTGCTGCGATGGCGATCCTTGGTCCATTGGTCTTGGAGCCGTTCCGCCAAGGCATGGATGTGGACCGCTGGCGTGCCGGCCTCCGCCGCGAGGACCAAGAGACCCGCGCCGTCCCGCAGGCGCGACCCGAAGTCGGCCCGCCATTGAGCATCATCGTCATCCGCTGGCGTGGAGAGCATCTCCAGGGCGGCGCCGAAGACGCGGTTTGCGCGTGGACGATCCCCGTAGAGCGCCAGCGCTGCGCCGAGCTGAGCCTTGGCCAAGGGCGTCGCGAAGGCATCTAACTTGGTGTCGGCGTAGTAGCGCAGATCACCGATCGCCGCCTCGCCGTTACGCGCAAGGACGTAGAGGGCGTAGGCCACGGCCTCGCCGCCCGAGCTGAAATCAGGCGCGTAGGACAGGGCATTGCGCAGGTTGTCGAGCGCCATCTCGAAGGGCACCTGAGGCACGCCATCGTCAAGCTCGCGGGCGCGGGTCAGGAAGTCGGACACATAGGCGTCGAGCCAAAGGTCACTGCTCCCGGACGCGCTCCACAGACCGAAGCTGCCGCTGCTCGTCTGCTTGCCGAGAATCTGAGCTATCGCATCGGTGACGCGCTTCTTCGCCTCGACCTCGCCGCCGAGCCCAACCGAGGCGGCGACCTGGTTCAGATAGAGCAAGGGTAGCGCGCGACTGGTCAGCTGCTCAGTACAGCCATAGGGGTAGCGATCCAGCGACAGCAGCAGACCGGCGACGTCGAGCCGGCCGGCTCCACCGATCGAAACCAGCACGGAGCCCGTGCCCGCCACCCGCTGGGCGAGCAGGCTCCGATCGAGTTCGAAGGCACCGCCTGCGGGCAACGCCATGATCTGGGTCTCGCTGGTGCGTGGGGCGTTCGATCGCACCGGAATCGTCAGCGTCTTGCGCAGTACTTGACCGTCCGGCGTGCTGAGGTCGATCGTCAGCCGGTCGTCGCCGACGCCTTCCGCCAAGATCGGCACATCGATGTGATCACGCCCGCCCTCAGGCAGACTCACTTCGATTGTCTGTGCCTTGCCGGGGATCCGGGTGTGACCGCCCGAGGCCGACACCCGCAATTGCACCTTGCCAGCAGCACCCTCGACATGGGCCAGCCCGATCCGAACGCGAGCACGGTCGCCGGGCGCCAGGAAGCGCGGCATCGAAGGCGTCACCACGATGGGGTCGCGCACCAGGAGGTCCTGCGCGGCATGCCCGACACCATCGGCCGTCCAGGCCATGGCCATGAGGCGCACGCTGCCGTTGAAATCCGGGATCTCGATCGCGACGCGGGCCTGACCTTGATCGTCCAGCGCCAGAATGCCGGAATGGAAGGCGAGCAGATCCTGCGTCGGCGGCGGCCCCTCGGCGCTGAGCAAGCTGCCGTCGCCTCCGGCACGCACCACGCCTGGCACACCCTGCATGCGGTCGATCAGCTGTCCGTAGACATCTCTGATCTCCATGCCGAGGCGGCGCTGGGCGAAGTACCAATCATCCGGCGCCGGCGCCTGATAGCGGGTGAGATTGAGGATCCCGAGGTCGACCGCAGAGACCGTCACATAGGCCGACTGCCCAGGCACCGCCTTGCCAACGGAGACCGGAATCTCGATGCGCTGGCGCGGCCTGACACTGCCCTGGAGCGCCGCCGGCAGATCGAATGCCACGGCCAGCTTGCGGCGCTGGGGATCGACACCGGCCCAGGTCAAACCGATGGCGCGCGCCGGCATCCGTCGCGCCTCGAGGTCCATCGGCCGGTAGAGCACGCCGGTCACATAGGCGCCTGGACCCCAGTCGGCGGTGACCGGCAGCGCGATCGAGGCGCCGGCTTCCGGAACCTTCACCGCATGCATGGCGATGAGCCGGTCGTCCATGACCATGACGAGCGCCAGCCCAGGGAAACGGGGCTCGATTCGCACCTTGGCCTGATCGCCAATCCTGTACTGCGCCTTGTCGAGCGAGACCTTGAGCTGGTCCGGCGTGTCTTGGGCCGTCGGCTCCACGTACCAGCCGGCCTCGAACTCCAGGTCCGCCGGCAGGACAGCACCGTCCGATGACGCGAGCGCCAGTCGATAGGCACCCCAATCGACCGGGGCCTCGAGCTGCAGCGTCTCGGTCGCCGCCAGATCCACAACACCATCGGCCACACGCTGGCTCGAGGTGATCGGCTCGTAATCCCAGCGCCCATCCGACTCGTACCACTGGAAGGTCGTCTGCAGGCGCGAGAGCCTCCAACGCACGCCCTGGAGCGCGACACGCCGGCCTTCCGCGTCGATGGCGATGACCTCGAAACGCGCATTGCCGCCCTGCTCGACCGAGCCCTCAAAGAGGGGTTTGACGCCGATGCGCGGCTGCTTGGAGGCGACCGCGAGCGAGCGTTCGCGCTCGACGGGGCGACCACTCTCGTCGAGCACACGCACCTGAATCTCAGCCTTCAGCAGCTTGCTGGTGGCTGGAAGCTCGGGCAGATCCAGGGCAAGCTGGGCCTTGCCCTGCGCGTCGGTCCGTGCCGCCTGGAGCGGACCGCCGATGGGCGTCAATGATTCGCTCTCGAGCCCGAAGCGGTAGCCCGGGAAGGCCTTCAAGGCATCGGTCGGCTTGAGCTGCGCAGCGCCTTCGACATCCAGACCGGACGCCGGTGCCCCGTAGAGGAAGCGCGCATCGATCCCCAGCGTGGGCGCATCCGCCGGATCGATCGCTGGTGCCGAGGATGTAATCTCGAAGGTCAGACGCTCGGGCTCGAAGTCCTCGACCAAGAAGGGCAAGTCGGCGAGCGCCGCCCCCTTGGGATCACTGTAGAGATAGGCACGCCAAGTCCCCCGCATCGCCGTGCGACTGAGTTCGACCTTGGCCTCATGCCCGCCTTGACCCTGATCTGGAAGGATGGCCCTGAGGTGCTCGACGCCGTCGGGGCGTTTGACGACCAAGGTGATCGGGAGACCGGTGACGGCATACGCCCGAGCATCGCGAACCAAGGCCGTGAGGTAGACCGTCTCGCCGGGACGATAGGCACCACGCTCGCTCACCAGATAGACATCCAGGGGCTCGGGCGCGGGTCTGCCGTCGACGCCCCGGTCGCTCAGATCGAAGGGCGTTTGCGTCAGATCCAGGAAACCATAGTCACCGTCCTCACCTTCTGCCACCAGGAGCGCCGGGGCGTTGCCGCCCTTGCCGCGCAGCAGGCCCGGCTCGAAGCGGACGTAGCCTGCGGCATCCGTACGCGCACGCCCCAAGATCTCATTGTTGACCGCGACCAAGCGCAGCGCGACCTCGGCCAAGGGCTTGGCCGTGGACAAGGAGCGGACCATGGCATGCAGTCCGTCATTGCCGGAGAAGGCGGCCAAGCCGAGGTCGGAGACGATGAACCACTGGGTCGCTTGGTTATCATCATCCTTCGCGGCCTTGCTCGGGCGGGCGGTCATGGCGTAGATGCCTGGCTGGAAATCCTGGATCAGGGCGCCGACCGGCACCGCGGTCGTCACCTCCCGATTCAGCTCGGACGTCACCTCGACGCTGCCCGCCCAAACCAGCTCACCGGTGCGCTCCTCGAGCCGCTCGACCTCCCAGTCACCCAGCTGTTTGCGCAGCACCCCATCCGCCATCGCCTGGGTCAATGACCTGTCGCCGATGCGGTAGACCTTGGCGTCGACCAAGTCCGTATTGACCGTCACCACGGGGATTGCAGCCTCGCCGCCCTTGGGCAAGACATAGGCGCGCCCGAGGAAACGCACCATCGGAGAACGGTCGCGAACATAGATCTGGAGATCCGAGGCTTTGATCAGCCGCTCGCCGTCCGCCGCAGGCAATCCCGCGCGCACCAGCACGCGATAGCGCTCACCGTGGCGCACGCCGTCGATGCAGATCTGCTTGGCCTCGGGCTCGATCGGAAGATCGGTATGGCCCTCGACACGGACGAAATCGGCCAGATTGGGAATTTGGGTCGCCAGCTTGTCGCTGAACGCGATGCAGATACGGGGACTTGCCGCGTCCGAGTCGACCTTGTGATCGGTGACGCGAAATCCGTGCTCGGCGATCAGCTTTTCGTAGGCAACACTGACGTTCGGGTCGTCGACGAGATCAAGAGAGGCGCGGGCCGCCCGAATCGCGGATCGCCACTGAGAACGGTCGGCCAAGGTCAAGCTCAGCAGCGCAAGCGCCTCGGCTTGCGCGGCCTCATGCTCCGCGCGCAGATAGGCGTTGATGGCCGCACCCGTAGCTTGCCGCTGCAGGCGACGTCGCACCCCGCGGTCGGACGGCTCGGCACTCCGCGAGGCCTCGGCCAGTCCGCGCCACAGACTCGACCGCTCTGGGCCGAGCCGCAGCGCCTCGCGATAACGCTCAAGGGCGCGCTCGGGCTGTTTCGACGCGAGCGCCGCCTCGGCCTCCCGAGCCAAGGATTCCACGCGGGCGCTCGGCGGCGTCAACTCGGCCAAACGCGCTTCCAGCTCGCGCGCCTCGGCCAGCTCGCGACGCGGCAGAAACGCCAGCTCGCTGAGACGTGTCGCCAGCAGGTCTTGACTGCTGGTTTCGCCGACAAGGACACGCCCGGAAACAGCGCCGTCGAAGGGTCTGGCTTCCGCAAAGCTCTCTTTCAGGAAGCACCATTGCGCGCCAAGGTTGTAGGTAAAGGCCTTGCAGCGCGCATCCTCACGGCAGGCGGCCTTGCAGTCATCCAGGGACACCGACTTCAGCGTTCTATAGTCGCGCCCGAAATAGTCGACACCGACCGCGATCACAAGCTCGCGCGCCTCGGCGGCCATCGCACCGGCCAGGATGAGCCAAGCCACCGCCAATGCGGACCAGAATCGGCGCGAGACAAGCGGGGAGTCAGGCATGGCGGCGCTCCTTTCCGGTGCACTCATAGGGACTTTGAACTCTAGTACCTCGCTCGGCGAGGGTAAACCCAGATCCGGCAACCGGAGACGCAAACCAGGGTGTTTCTTGCGCTCGATGGGGTTCAACGGATCCGTTCCGGGCGAGGCCGGTACAAGCCCGAGATGGCAGCGCGTGCAACGACTCGGCAACTGATCTTGATCAAGACCTAAGCAAAAGAGGCGGGGGGAAAGCCCGCAGATGCAGCGGAAAGTCCACGCTTTTCGCTTAACACGCAGTTTCAGTAAGGGTTAAGATCCCACGGCCTGACCACATCGATGGTCTCGTGCGCAGTTCATGTCGGCCATCGGCCATTTACCACAACAACCCAGTTTGGAGGGTTTGTCGTGCCCGAAAAGAAACAAAGCTCATTGATGCTCGCGCTTCTCCCGATCATCATCCTCTATGCCGTCACCATCATCCTCTATGCCCTGACCCGTGAGGACCTCGCCGGTACCGCCAGCTATTGGGAGTACTTCGTTCCCGTCGTCGCCTTCATCTCCATTATCACCGCCTGGGCCAACGCCTATGCACGCGGCGACTCCCGTCTCTTGTACCTCATCCGTCAGATCATCATCTGGGGCGCCTTCCTCTGGATGCTCCTGACGCTGCAAGCGGCCGGCGTTGAAGCGGCCCTCGGCAGCGAGAAGACGACCATCACCCTCATCCTGATGCTCGCGATGGTGGCCATGCTGGTCGGCCTCTATCTCGACGCCAAGATGTTCTTCTACTCGCTCTTCCTCGGCCTCTGCGGCTATCTGCTCGCAGACCCTGCCAACGTCGCCGTTCTGGGCAAGATCGGAGAGACCCTCAAGATCGAGGACGCCGCCAACAAGCCCATGATGATGATCATGCTGCTGGCCATCGGCACTTTCTTGATCAGCATCTTCCTGCTCCTCAGCACGCGCGGCTCGGTTGCAGCAAGGCGCTCGCGCTGATTCTTGAGATTCCGCGGAGCCATCTCGGTGGCTCCGCAGACGCAAGGGAGCATCGCTCGCCAACCTCGCGGAGGTGGCCGCCCGCCCCGGCATCTCGGGTGACGCGGCGGCCAGCACCCTGAAAGGTCCACCTCATGGCCCGAGCAGGCGCTCTTCCGAACTGGCAAAAGACGCAGAGCCAGCCGTGTAGAGCGGGCCGGCGCCCCCAAGCCCAGACCAGGCAAGCAGCCCGAAGCCAAGGCCTATGTCAGCGCCCTTCGCGCACCACTTCGAAATCCGGCTCCACGACACAGATGTCGCCGGCCGGCTCTTCTTCGCACACCTCTTCCGCCACGCACATGACGCCTACGAGGCCTTCATGCGCGCCATCGGAGCCCCACTCGACGCACTCATTCGCCAGGGTGAGCTGATCTTGCCGCTGACGCACGCGGAAGCGGACTACCGCAGAGCCATGTGTCACGGCGACCGAATAGGCGTCGAGGTTCAGGTGCTCGAGCTGCGCCAGCGCTCCTTCTCGATCGGCTATCGCTTCCTGAGCGAAGCGGGAGAGGTTGCGGCAACGGCCCTTACCGTCCATGTGCTGATCGCACAGAGCAGGTCGACGACACCAGAGCTGCCGGCCGACCTTCATGCCGCACTCGCCAACCATCTGGCGACGAATTGAACAGGCTTTATGACGCGCCGGGCATGCCCTAGCGAGACTTCACCTCAGACCCATGAGTCATGCCATCGGAATCGGAATCGGGATCGCTATCGTCAGTTCGATACCGATACCGATACCGATACCGATACCGACGGCCTTGGATGGTCGGACGCTTCATCGAAATTTGACTCACCTGCAAGCATTTTACGCCCTCAAGGATTCTAGGCAGTCCGAGCGGAATCAAAGCGTGGACAAGCTCATCTCAGGGCAGAGCGATCTTCCGCCCCTCGACATCGAGCCGCACGAAGGTAATGCAGGTCGAGAAGATCGAGGCTTCCTGGCCCGTCTCGAGATCGTCGGCGAAGACGCTGACGGCGTAGGTCAAGGACGTTCGGCCGCGACAGCTCTCGACCGCGTCGAACCTCAGCACGGCACCCTGGTGGACGCCGCGATGGAACTCGACGCGATCCATACCCACCGTGACGAAACGGCACCCAGGATTGTCCCGGCTCGCCGCGATCCAAGCGACCTCGTCGACCCATTTCAGCAGGGCGCCACCGAAGAGGTGCCCATAGTGGTTCAGATGCTCTGGCCTGACGACCGTGTAGGTTTCCATCCAACCTCTCTTTAAGCTCGAAATCACATCCAAATCCCGCGCGGACGTCATGGAAACGTCATTTAACTGCGCTGGATCTATATTCTACCCTCCCCCAGAAGGGTATTTTTCGCCCCCGCAACGCAAAAAACGATACATAAGAAAACGCAGGGGGCAATTATGACCGACGTATCCTCGGTCGGCTGGGTCGACATCCTCGTCATCCTGGCCTATTTGCTGACCACCGCCTATCTGGGGTGGCTCGGCTACCGCGGCACGCGCTCGGCCGCGGACTTCCTGGTCGGCGGGCGCTCCGCCCACCCGATCATCATGGCCGTCTCATACGGTGCCACCTTCATCTCGACCGCGGCCATCGTCGGCTTCGGCGGCGTCGCCGGACTCTTCGGGATGAGCCTGCTGTGGCTGACCTTCCTCAACATCGCGGTCGGCATCTTCATCGCCTTCGTCTTCTTCGGCGAGCCGACGCGCAGACTCGGGCATCATTTGGGGGCGCATACCTTCCCCGAACTCCTGGGGCTCAGATATCAGAGCCGTGGCATTCAGATCTTCGCCGGCGCCCTGGTCTTCCTCTTGATGCCGCTCTACTCAGCGGCCGTCATGACCGGCGGCAGCATCTTCGCGGCCACCCAGTTCGGCATCGACTTCGAGGTCGCGCTGCTGATGTTCGCCATCATTACCGCCGCCTACGTCATCCCTGGCGGACTCAAGGCCGTCATGTACACAGACACCCTGCAGGGCTTCGTCATGGTCTTCGCCATGATCTTCCTACTGGTGTTCACCTACAGCAGCCTAGGCGGCATCACCGAGGCCCACCAGAGCCTGACCGACATGGCGGACATGGTTCCCGCCCCGCTGCAGCAGATGGGGCATCAGGGCTGGACGGCAATGCCGGCCTTTGGCTGGGGGGCCAAGTCCTACGACCTCTGGTGGATCGTCATTACCTCAATCATCCTAGGAGTTGGCATCGGCGTACTGGCCCAGCCACAGCTCATCGTGCGCTTCATGACCGTGCGCAGCCGCCGCGAGCTGGACCGCGCCGTGCCGATCGGCGCCGTCTTCATCATGCTCATGACCGGCACGCCCTTCCTGGTGGGCAGCCTGTCCAACGTCTGGATGGCACAGAACGGCCCGCTGCTGCACGGCAAGCTGGTCCAGGAACTCAACACCGACAAGGGCCACGCCCTGGTCGAGCTGATGAGCCAAACCGACTCCGGCGGCTGGACGCCGGTCATCAGCCCCAAGACCCAGGCACCGGCCCAGGTACCCCTCGTGGTCACGGAGCGCGACACGGCAACGGACGCGCAAGGCCAGGGCTTCGACCTCATCACCGGACGCTCCACCGCCGTGACCTACGTCAAGGGCCAGGCGGACAAGATCATCCCGACCTTCATCTCCTCGGCACTGCCGCATTGGTTCGGGGTCGTCTTCCTCTTGGCGCTGCTCGCGGCCGCGATGAGCACCATGTCCAGCCAATTCCACACCATCGGCACGGCCGCGGGCCGCGACCTCTATGAGCGGATCCGGCATAAGGGGGAGACCCACGAGCCGAATCTGTTGGTGATGCGCCTAGCGATCGTGCTCGGCCTGATGATCGCGGTCACCATCAGCTATACGGTGCGCCAGGAGTACGTCATCGCGAGATTCACGGCGATCTTCTTCGGACTCTGCGCCGCGAGCTTCCTGCCCGCCTACATCGGCGGCCTCTTCTTCCGCCGCGTCACGCGGGCAGGAGCATTCGCCTCCATGATCGTCGGGGCGGGCGTGTCGATGTTCTGGCTGCTGCTCGTCAAGGCGAAAGAGGCTTCCGCGATCGGCTTGGTGCAAATCCTCACCGACGGCAAGAGCAGCATCCTCCAGGACCACCCGAACTGGCCTTCGGTGGATCCCATTGTGGTCGCCCTGCCCGCCGCCCTCGTAACCCTCATCCTGGTCAGCGCAGTCACTCGCCCGCCGAACGCGGAGCACCTGCGGCGCTGCTTTCCCGAGCGGGCCTCCTGAGCCCTGACACCGACTGAATCGAGGTACACCCCATGATCGGCATCGACGATCCATACGTCTTGTTTGCCTATTTCGGAACTATTCTCGTCGCCATCGTCAGCGTCATCTACGGCCTTGTCCGCCGCAACGCCGCACTCGATCTGGTCACGGAAGAAGACCGCCATTGGGCGCGCGAAGCGCAGGAGGTCGAAGATGGCCTTTAAGAAAACCCTGATCGCCGCCGGCCTGTCGGCCACGCTCGCGGCTCCAGCCCTGAGCGCCGACAACACCAGCGGCCCATTCAGCTGGGGCGCTGACCTGCGGCTACGCCAGGTCTGGATCGACAACGTCGGTCTCAACGCTGCCAGTCCCACCGCCGACCGCACCTTCCAGCGCTACCGAACCCGCCTCTGGGGCGGCTACCAGCTGACCGACCAGATTTCCGCCAGCGCGCGCCTCATCTGGGAGGGGCGCCACTATCAGGCTCCCAATGCGTCCGACTGGCCCGTGCCCGGCTTCGAGACCTGGTACAGCGGCGGTATCCTTTTCGATCAGCTCGCCGTCGACTTCAAGCAGATCGGCGGCTCGCCCTTGTCCGTGAAGCTCGGCCGGCAAGACCTCATCCTCGGCAACGGCTGGCTGGTCCTCGAAGGAACGCCGCTCGACGGCTCGCGCACCATCTACTTCGATGCCGCGCGCGCCACCTACGCCTTAGCGTCGGCCGACACCATGCTCGACCTCATCTTCATCAATCAGAGCGCGAACACCGGCCGCTTCCCACAGTCGCTCAACGGCAAGCTCGAGGATCAGATCGAACAGTACGAGACGGGCATCGTGCTCTACGCCCGCAACAAGTCACTGGTGCCGGACACCGATCTGGACGGCTACTTCATCTACAAGCATGACCGCCCGAACCTCACGCCGAACAACATCCGCGTCAACAATGGCGCCCCCTTCCCCTCGCCCAGCGACTCCGGCGACATCTATGCCGCGGGGCTGCGCGCCGACGCCAAGCTGGCACCCGCCTGGTCGCTGCGCGCCGAGGGCGCCTACGAATGGGGCACCCGTAACCAGCGCGACCTCAGCGCCTTCGGCCTCAATAGCCGGCTGACCTACAGCCTTGACGACAGGCTCAAGAATCAGTTCCACGCCAGCTATGAGTTCCTTTCCGGCGATGACCCAAGCACCAGCAACGACGAGGCCTTCGACCCACTCTGGGGCCGCTGGCCGCAGTGGAGCGAGCTGATGATTTACCAGTGGCCCCTAGAGAGCCGCGTCGGCGAGGCAACCAACCTGCAGCGGCTCAACGTCGGCTGGGACGCACAAGTCCACCCCACAACCAAGCTCATGGTCGACTACCACGCACTCTGGGCGGATCAGAACAGCACGCGAACCGAGGCCCAGATGGTCAACATCAGCGGCGATGACCGCTTTCGCGGGCATCTCTTCACCACCTGGCTCAAGACCAAGCTCAACGAGCACGTCTCGGGGCATCTGGTCGGGGAGTACCTCTTGCCTGGGGATTACTACGCCGAGAACCGGCGGGATGATTCCTTCTTCGTCAGGGTGGAGGTCGTCCTCGCTTGGTAGTCCTCCCCGCTGTCGCCGAACCTGGTCGGCGATCGGTGTGATCACGCACGGGGCGACAAGGCATCCACAGCCTCCCCGGGAAACTCAGCAGATCCACCTATGTCACAAAAATCGGACGTCCAACTTGAGACAATGGGAGTCACAAAACTGAGGCGGTTCTAGACGAGCTTGAGCATCGGAGTGCCCAAGGAGAAGGCTGGCACAGGGAACACCCAGAAAAAAACTCTGGTACAATAACTGCATTCTAAAACCTCAAGCTGCACGATCCGGTGCAAGAGGGGAAGTCCATGAAAGCGATATCCGTGATCCTGAAAGCCGCTGCAATCGGCGGGATTCTAACCATGATGAGTGCCGCACAGGCGGCTACGGTCACTTGGGAGTTCAATCGACCCTCCACCTCTAGCCAGAATCCGCCCTATGATTCCGTGGCCACCTTGACCCTGCAAGATGGAAGTGACGGGGATGGAAACTTTGTCCTCTTTACATTGGACCCCAACGAGGCTAACCCGGGGTACGACAGAAATTCACGCAAGCCCTCCACCGTCAACGATTTATCGTTCGCCTTCACAGCGAGCAGCGACCTGGCTTCAACCGCCTACGAGTACGTCTCCGGAGTGATCGCCAAGAGCTTTTTCGGGGACTTGAGCGATGACAACATCGAATCCGGTTACAAGAGCGGCGGCGGCACCGTGCAGCTGACTTGGAAAAGAGGTAATGCCAGCGATTTCACTGTCGATCAGACCAGCGTTTGGCGGATCAGGGGCACCACGATCGAGGACAACTTTTCGACCCTCGCGACGACCAACAGCAACAAGCCCTCGCCGATCTTCGGGGTCATTTCCGTCGATCCGTTCAGCCATCCCAACCAAACCCCAAACTCGTCGAATTGGGTGACTGGCCCAAACCCAGTCCCGCTGCCCGCAGCCGCCTGGCTCTTCGGCTCCGCAATGCTCGGTCTGGCGGGCATTGGCTACCGTCGCAAGGCACTGAAGGCGTCGACATAAAGGCGTTGACGTAATCGTGGATTGCTAGCCAAACGTCGCTCGCTCAACGCCCGCGCATCGGTCTTCCCCTGACGCCCTCGAGGAATCGAGGGCGTTTTGGTTTGGGTCGGGCGCTGCGCAGCTGGCCAAAGACCGGCTCATCCATCCTTGGGGCGACCTCATCAAGAACTGGCGCCTTGCCTCCCGCCAATCCCTGCTTCATGCGAAAACCAAGTGGTTTAGGGGCTTCCAGAGGATCGCCGAGACGCGCCTCATCAGACGACCTCGCTGCCCAGAGTCCACTCGAGCTGACCCACATCAAGACCGGCAGCCCGCGCCAATCCTATCTATTGAACGGAGGCGAGGCCCAGGCGATCGCGGTCTCTGCTTTTTCGTGTACGAATCTGACCTGCAAACTCTCGAAAAACCGCCTTAGCCGATTGATAAGCAAGGCGTTTAGAGTCTGCTTGCACGACTCATTGTCTGGAGCCCCGTCATCCGGGCAACAGAGAGTCGGACACGGCCGTGCCCTTGCCGCCATCAACCAAGCACGCCGATAATGCGCCCGTCACACTTCCCTCTGAGAGCGAGGCCCCACGCGGCGCATGACTTCCGAACGACTCCTACTGAGCGGCGACGATGCCGTCGCCCTTGCGGCACTCCATGCCGGCGTCAGGCTTGGGACGGGATACCCAGGCACCCCTTCCACAGAGATTCTCGAGACCTTCGACCAGCTAGGCGGCCGGGCGCAGTGGTCACCGAACGAGAAGGTCGCACTGGAGGTCGGCATTGGAACCGCCTTTGCCGGCGCACGCACCCTCGTCACCATGAAGCACGTGGGTCTCAATGTCGCGGCCGACCCGCTGTTCACCGCAGCCTATACAGATGTCACCGGCGGCCTCCTCGTGGTCTCCGCCGACGACCCTGGCATGGCCTCCAGTCAGAACGAGCAGGACAACCGCCACTATGCCCGCGCCGCGGCCCTGCCGATGCTCGAGCCCATCGACTCCCAGCAGGCCTATGACTTCACCTGGCTGGGGCTCGAGATCTCGGAGCGTTGGAAGATCCCGGTGATCCTGCGTCTGACCACCCGCGTCTGCCATTCCAAGACGGTCGTACGACCGCGCACCGCGCCGAGCGCAACCGCCGAGCCCACCTTCGAACGCGACATCCCGGCACGCGTCATGATCCCCGCCTACGCCAAGCCGGCTCATCATCGACTGCGCCAGAAGCTCGCCGAGATCGCGGCCTGGAACGAGACCGAGGGCCCGATCCGGCTGGATGACGGCGCCTCCGAGCTGGGGATCGTCGCCACCGGCATCGCGGCCATGCATGCGCGCGAGGCCGCCCCCGAGGCGCGTCAACTGACGATCGGCCTGACCTATCCGCTGCCGATGGAGCGCATCCGCCAGTTCGCCGACGGCGTGGAGCGTCTGGTCGTGGTCGAGGAAGGCGATCCCGTGCTCGCCGACACCCTGCGTGCCGCCGGCATCCCGGCCGAGGGCAAGCCCGAGATGTACAGATTCGGCGAGCTGAACGTGGCTCGCGTGCGCCGCATCCTGGCCGGCGATAACAGCCCAGAGCCCGTGCCGCCCAAGGGCAAGCCGCCCGAACTCTGCCAGGGCTGCTCGCACCGTGGGGTCTTCGAGGCGCTGCGGGATCTCGACTGCATCGTCGCTGGCGATATCGGCTGCTACACGCTCGGCGTGCTGCCGCCCTTCTCGGCCATGGATACCTGCGTCTGCATGGGCGCGAGCATCGGCGTCGGACTGGGCATGCGTCATGTGCTGCCCGACGACCAGGCGCGACGGGTGGTCAGCGTCATCGGTGATTCGACCTTCGTTCATTCAGGGATCACTGGCATCGCCGAGATGGTCTACAACCCTCCGGCGACCGGGCACCTGATCCTGATCCTGGACAACGGGACCACGGCCATGACCGGACAGCAGGAGCACCCAGGCACCGGGCGTCTGCTGGACCATTCGCCAACCGGAAAGATCAGCTTCGAGGCGCTCGCCGAGTCCATGGGTGTGCAGAACGTCCATGTGATCAGCTCGCAGGACAAGGATCAGTCCCTGAAGGACCTCATCGCGAGCCTCCTCGCCAAGCCCGAGACCTCACTGTTAGTCGCTCGGCAGCCCTGCGTGCTGGCGGCACCCAAGATCCGGTTTTACGAAAAGGCGGCGGCGGAGCAAGCATCTCAAATGCATTGCACGGCGGAAGCGGCGAATTGACAGGGCTGAGCGCATGAGCAAGGTGAAGAACGTGGTGATCGCCGGCCTCGGCGGTCAGGGGGTCCTCAAGGCCTCCGATATTTTGGCCGACGCGGCCTTCCGCGCCGGCTTCGACGTCAAGAAGAGCGAGCTGCACGGCATGAGCCAGCGCGGCGGCTCCGTGAGCAGCGACGTGCGCTTCGGCGACCTGGTGCTGAGCCCCATGGTGCCGCCGGGCGAGGCCGATGTGCTGCTGGTGCTGGAGGCGACGCAGGTCGAGATCAACCGCCCCACGCTGCGGCCTGGCGGCGTGCTCATCGGGCCGGATGTGCTGGATCCCGGCGCCCTCAAGAACAAGAAAAGCCTCAACGTCGCCCTCCTGGGAGCCATGTCGACCGCTTTGGATATTCCCGAGGAGCACTGGCTGGCGGCCATGTACGCCAACCTCGCCGAGAAGCTCCACACCATCAACGAGCAGGCCTTTGCGCTCGGCCGTTCTGCGGCAATCGAGCAAGACACTGCCGACAGATAGCACGAGGACTCCCCATGCTGACTGAGCTCTGGAACGACGCCGAGGGCGGCTTCCACCCCGCCAGCGCCCCCGATTTTCTGCCCGAGCGCGCCCTCAAAGAGGTGCAGTTGAGACGGCTGCGCGCGGTGGTGGCGCGCGCCTACCAGAACGTGGAGCTGTTCCGCGACCGCATGGAGGAGCGCGGCCTGACGCCCGACGCCATCCAGTCGCTGGAAGACATCCAGCAGCTACCTTTCACCGTCAAAGCCGACCTGCGCGACACCTACCCCTTCGGCCTCTTCGCCAGTCCCATGAGCGATGTCGTGCGTCTGCATGCCTCCTCCGGCACCACGGGCAAGCCGATCGTCGTCGCCTACACGCGCGAGGACGTCGACGTCTGGGGCGAGGTCATGGCGCGAACCCTCGCCTCCTGCGGCCTGCATCGCGGCGACATCCTGCAGAACGCCTTCGGCTATGGCCTCTTCACCGGGGGACTGGGCGCCCACTACGGCGGCGAGGCACTCGGCGCGACGGTGATTCCGATCTCCGGCGGCAACACCGATCGGCAGATCATGCTCATCCGCGACTTCAATGTCTCCGCACTCTGCTGCACGCCGAGCTACTTCACCCACATGGTCGAGCGCGCGCGCGAGCTAGGCGTCGACCTGCGCGAGTTACCCTTGCGTGTCGGCATCTTCGGCGCTGAGCCCTGGACCGACGGGATGCGCCACCACATCGAGAGCGAGGCGGGCATCAAGGCCTATGACATCTACGGACTCTCCGAGATCATCGGCCCCGGCGTCGCCAGCGAATGCGACGCGCAAGACGGACTGCACATCTTCGAGGACCATTTCTACCCCGAGATCATCGACCCCGAGACGGGCGAGGCCCTGCCGGACGGCGAGGAGGGCGAGCTAGTCCTGACGACCCTGAGCAAGAAGGCGATGCCGATGATCCGCTATCGGACCCGCGACATCACCGCGCTGATCACAGAGCCCTGCGCCTGCGGACGCACCATCCGGCGTATGCGCCGCATCGGCCGCCGCTCGGACGACATGTTCATCATCCGCGGCGTCAATGTCTTCCCCTCGCAGGTCGAGGCGGCCTTGCTGCAAGTCGAAGGGACCTTGCCGCATTATCAGATCATCCTTACCCGCGACCAGGGGCTCGACCGCATGGCGGTCGAAGTGGAAGTCACGCCCGAGGTCTTCAGCGACAAGATCAAGGGCCTGGAGGAGGTGCGCGCGCGCATCGCCCAGGCGATCGAGCACATCCTCGGCATCCGGGTCGAACTCCGACTGGTCGAGCCGCACAGCATCCCGCGCAGTGAGGGCAAGGCGAAGCGCGTGATCGATCGGCGCAACGATTGACGTTGTCAGTTGTCAGTTGTCAGTTGTCAGTTGTCAGTTGTCAGTTGTCAGTGGCTGACGGCTGGCTTTGCCTGACCGTTCCCCGCCGCGCCTTTGCCTGTCGGAGGTTGACATGCAGACAACGGCGGCTGGCCGCTCCATCAGCCTCAAGCGAGGACTCAAGACCATGAAACTGCAGCAACTCTCTCTGTTCCTCGAGAATCGGCCCGGGCGCCTGGATGCACCCTTGGAGGCCATCGCGGCGGAGGGCATCAATATCCTGACCCTTTCGCTAGCGGATAGCGCCCAGTTCGGTATCCTGCGGCTCATCGTACGCGAGTGGGACAAGGCCAAGGAGGTGCTCGAGAAGGCCGGCTGGGTGGTCAGCCTGACCGAGGTGGTGGCCGTGGACGTGCCCGACCGGCCCGGCGGCCTCGCGGAGGCACTCAAGATTCTGGAAGGCGCCGATCTCAATATCGAGTACATGTATGCCTTCTCCTTGCGCCGCGGCGACAAGGCCATTCTGATCTTCCGCTTCGAGGATCCGGATCGCGCCGTTCAGGTTCTGCTCGACAAGGGCCTGCACGTCGTTGACGGCGAAGAACTCATCAGCCTGGTGCCCTGACCGCGAGCGCCAAGGTATGTCCGCATTCCACAGAGACATCCAGGCTCAAGACGAGTATCCAATCTGGGACCCAGACGGCGAAACGCTGGCCCGGCCAGAACTGGAACAGCTGCAACTGGAGCGGTTGCGGAGCCTGGTCTCCCGTCTTGCACAGGTCCCCTTTTATCGCGATCAACTGAGCCACCGAGACATCCGGCCGCAGGGCATCCGCGACCTCGCCGATGTCCGCAAACTGCCCTTCACGACCAAGGCCGATATGCGCCGCCAGCACCCGCTCGGGCTGCTGGCGGTTCCGCGCAAGGCGCTGGCGCGCATCCACGGCTCGTCCGGAACCACCGGAAAGCCGACCTTCGTTGCCTACACGGCGAAGGACCTGGAAACCTGGTCCGAACTCTGCGCCCGCTTCCTGACGGCGGGCGGAGTGCGGCCGGAGCACAGCGCACAAGTCGCCTTCGGCTATGGGCTGTTCACGGGCGGGTTCGGGCTGCACTATGGTCTGGAGCGGGTCGGCGCAACCGTCATCCCGGCGGCCGCCGGCAACACCAGACGGCAGATCGAGATCATGCGCGACCTCAACCCGGAGGTCCTCATCTGCACGCCGAGCTACGCCCTCACCATCGCGGACGCCGCGCGGGAGCTTGGCATCGACCCGCGCGCATTGCCCATCCGGATCGGTCATTTCGGCGGTGAGCCCTGGACCGAGGACATGCGCCGCGAGATCGAGCAAGAACTGGATATCTCAGCCTTCAACAACTACGGTCTGTCCGAGGTCATCGGCCCCGGAGTCAGCGGCGAGTGCCCGGCCCGCGCGGGCATGCACATCCAAGAGGATCATTTCCTCGTGGAATGCCTGGACCCGGAAAGCCTCGAACCGGTCCCGGAGGGCGAGCCCGGCGAGCTGGTCATCACCGCTCTGACCCGCGAGGCCATGCCCATGCTTCGCTACCGCACCCGTGACATCGCCCGACTGACCCGTGAACCCTGCGCCTGCGGTCGCACCACGATGCGCATGAGCCGCGTCACCGGACGCACGGATGACATGCTGATCATCCGGGGCGTGAACGTCTTCCCGTCACAGATCGAGGAGGCCCTGCTGCGTGTCGAGGGCACCACGCCTCACTACCTCATCGAGGTCAGTCGCCCTGGCACACTCGACGAGGTCCACGTCAAGGTCGAGATCCATCCGGAGATCTTCTCCGACCGCATGGATCGCATGCAGAGGCTGCGTGAGCGCATCGGGCGGGAGATCAATAGGGTCGCGGGGATCCGCGCCCATGTCGACCTGGTCGAGCCACGCAGCATCGAGCGCTTCGTCGGCAAGGCCAAGCGCGTGCTGGACAAACGCGGCCTCAGCGACCCAGCATCCTGAGCTACCCTGATACACCGGCCTTGAGGGCAAGGCCAACTTCACCACTAGACTGGAATCGACAATGAAGAATCGACGACTCTTATCCAAGTATGGAATCCACCTTGGCGTCGCCATCCTGCTCGCGGCCGCATTCAATCTATCTGCCGCGGTCGCTGACGATCAGGGGCTCTATATCGAGACCGTCAACCGCAGCAAGGGCCTGACCGGCGAGGCACCCCGCGAAGAGATCAGCAAGACCTATGTCGCCTACGGCAAGATGAAAGTGGCCAGCTCTGATCCTCAAGGGACTGACATGATCATTGTCCCCGAGACGGGAGTCCTGACCTTCATCAACGACGAGGCCAAGCAGTTCTACACAATCGACACCAAGGGCATGATGGCGGGCATGTCTCAGCCCGGCATCGATCAGATGCGTGCCATGATGGAGCAGACCAAGGTCAGCGTCGAGCGCACCGACGAGACCAAGCAGATCAATGACTGGAACTGCAGAAAGTACCTCGTCCGCAAGACGGGAATGATGGACATCGAGCAGGAGGTCTGGGCAACCGAAGATGTCGACATCGACCTCGAGCCCTTCACGAATCTGATGAGCATGTCAGGACCAGACGGCCTGCTCGGCGACTCCCCGGCGGCCAAGGCCCAGCGTGAGGAGATGGACAAGATTGCGGGCTATCCCATCCTGACGATCTCCAAGATGCAGATGATGGGCGCAAACATGGAGACCGAAAGTGAGGTCAAGGTGATTCGCCAAGAGCCGATGCCCGCGGCCATGTTCGAAGTGCCGGAAGGCTACAGCGAGCGAGAGATGGGACCGCCAGGGGGCCAGAGCGCCGAACAGCAGAGTCCGCATTAACCTCAATACGCTCATTGGAACCGCTGGCACAAGGCATCGGAAGCCCATGTGCGCCTCAGGCTCGTGGCGGCTCAACTGAGCTTTGCGGTTCAACTGAGCTTTAGGCTCAACGGCGCGCATGGCGATCACGTCATGCGCGTCGGCCTGCACTCATCCTGACGGTCTCGATCAAGCGGGCTGCGCGCCGGAGCCCCCGCTCATAGCCTCCAACATCGCGCCGATACGCACACGGTCGTGCTTTCCAGACGCGAGCAAGGGCAACTGCTCAACCCGCATAAAGACCCTTGGACGCTCATGGCTCATCAGGCTCGAGCGACACCATTGTTCCAGATCCACTTCAGTCACCTCACCCTCGTAGGCAAGGGCGAGCCGGAAGCCCCAAACCGCCTCTCGAAGGCCAACCACGACGCAATCTCGCACGCCCGGCGCCTCGCAGACGCGTCGCTGAACCGCCGCGCGTGAGACATTGACGCCTCCGATCACCAAGACGTCGTCCGCTCGCCCCAGGATGCGCAGCTGACCATCGCTCGACAGACAGGCGAGATCCGCCGCTTCCAGCCAACCGCCGGGCTGCAGGCCACGCCCCGGAAGACGGTCCGGGCCAGCATAGCCAGCCATCACCATGGGACCGCGAACCCGCAGAGGGCGCGGAGGGCGCGTCGCCGCATCGCAGCCATGCAGGTCCAACTCGACACCGGGCAAAGGCTCACCGGCCAGCGTGGCATCCGGCTCACGGATCGCGGTCACCTTGCGAGTCGCGATTTGAGAGGTGGTCTCCGTCATGCCGTAGGTGAGATGGAGCGGCCAGCCGGCCCCCAAGGCCCGTCGTGCGAGACTCGGACTGACCGCCTGTCCACCCACGAGCAAGACGCTCAGCTGAGCTGGAGGCAGGCACCCGAGATCAAGGAGTCGAGCCAGCATAGGGGGGACCAGCGAGAGATGGGTGACGGGCCACTGGGCCAGATCCCGCGCGACCGCGGCCGCATCGAATCCGTCATGGAGCAACAGGGTCGCACCAGCAAGCGCACACCTGTAACCGATCGCGAGGCCGCCGATGTGACTCAGCCTCAAGCATGCGAGCCAGAGGTCGCTCGCGCCCAGACCGAGCCGTTGATTCGCGGCCAGCGCGGAGGCGAGCAGATTCGCCCCGGTCAGCATCGCCACCTTGGGCTCGCCGCTGCTGCCGCTCGTCTTGATAAGCGCCCTAACCTCGGTTGAGTCCGCAGAGGCAGACTGAATGAGGGAGCAATGCGTCCTTTCAAGGCAGGCGGATTGTCGATGCCATCGCCATTCGGCGCCCACGAGCTGGCTCAGCTTGGCAAGCTCGAAGGCTGGAAGGTCGGCGCGGAATGGAAACAGCGCCGCCCCAGAACGTGCCAGGCTGTGCTGCATGATGACAAGGTCCCAGGCTGGCGCGTCTGGCACCATGACGACCTCGCCCGGCTTCAGCCCGCCGGACGCGAGTCGACGCGCGCGTTCAATGACCTGGGCGTGGAGACCAGCGTAGCTGAGCCTGTCGGCTCCCTGGGCAAGCGCGCATGACGCACCCCACTGCCAGGGTGCCGCCGAGAAATCGGGCAAGTCGAGCATGCAAGGGACGTTGAGTCGACGTTCGTCCAAGGCCGAAACGTCGCGCTGCGCGTCTAAATCGACCAGCGAACCTCGAAGACGCAGCTAGGCGCACCCATGGCGTGGCAGGCTGTCTCCGTCACCTGAGCTTGGGCATGGACCAACTCGCGGAAGAGTCGCTCGAAGGTCCCTGCGTAGAAGTCGCAGAGCGCTTGGTCCGATGAGGCGCCTCGGCAGAGGAGAGAATTCTGAATGTTAATCCGGGGCGGATAGGCAGGATCAGCGTCGAAGACCCCGGTCCCGACAAAGGTCCAGGCGTTGCCTCGGATCGCCTTCAAGAGCGTTTTCGCAGCCAGCTTGGGCGGCAAGAGCTTGAGCAGCACCTGTGCTGGTCGGGGAATGCGGTTCGCGAGCAGGTAATCGCCCGTGCGCAAACCGGCATCCCGTGCGATCAGGCGCGCATCCGTGACACCGAGGTGCTGGCGCAGCGCACCCTGTAGCGCAATCACCTCACTTTCGTCGACCATCTCGGTCGGCATCGCCTTGAGGTAAGCCTCCAATCCGGCCGCCTTGAAGACCGCCTCGGCATCGCCCGCCCCGGAATGCGCCGTCAGTGCCTCGAAGACGCGGATGATCGCGTTTGGCCCGACACGTCCGTGATTCGACTTCTCACTCACGTCGACACCCTGAAGCGCCACTGGCTGCTTCCCCAGTCTACCAATGAATCCTGCGCCCCACAGAGGCCACGCAACAAGTAGCGCCCCTGGGGAGTGACTCGAATACCCTCATCCGAGACCTCAACGAGACCATGCTCGGCCTCCCTGCAGAGACGCTCGTATTCGCTATCGAGGTCAGCGGCGGAACTCGCGGGCAACTGGAGGTTGCACATGAGATAGAGAATCGCCTCGCGTCGGCGCCTGTCCGTCTCGGTCAGGACGCGTCCCCAGGCGACAGGTAGCTCGCGTGCATTGACGTGCTTCTGCCATTGCCTGAGGTCCGGCTGATTCTGCACCAGCGCCCCCCCGAGTTCGCCGATTCCGCTAGGACCGAAGGCAAGGACCTGCTTGGCGGGCATCGGCGTATAACCGATTGCGTTCCGACAAAGCCGACCCTTCGCCTGGGCATCGAACAGCTCGTCATCCTCGCGCACGAAGACATCCAAGCCAACCCAGCGATAGCCGGCTTCCGTAAAGCGCTTCACGGCGTCGTGAAAGAGTGCGAGCTTCTCGCTTGCCGACGGCAGATGCGCCTTGCTGATCGCATGTTGGTGGGGGCGACTGGAGGGGTCGTGTGCGTAGCTGAAACAGGCCACGCGATCTGGGCCCAAATCCAAGACCTGGTCGAGTGTTGCCTGAAAGCTGGACTGAGTCTGGAAAGGCAGCCCGTAGACCAGATCGAGATTGATACTCTCGAAGCCCGTCGCGCGGGCAGTCAGGAAGACATCACGCACCATGTTGAGCGACTGCACCCGCCCGATGGCCCGTTGGACATCCGTGTTCAAATCTTGAACACCGAAGCTGACACGGCGGAAGCCCAGGCCGTACAGCAACTCGAGCTGCCCGACCGACGCACGGCGCGGATTGCATTCGATCGAGGCACAGGCATCTGGCGCGAGCGCGAAATGCCGCTCCACAATCTCCATGAGACGTGCGAGCTGCGGTTCGTTGAGATGATTCGGAGTGCCGCCGCCAATGTGCAGCTGCTCCACTCTGCGACCGCAGCCGATCTCGTCCGCGACCATGTCCATCTCGATCTCGAGTGCGTCGAGATATTGGTCCACCTTCTCGATGCTGTGCGTCACCGTCGTGTTGCACGCACAATAGAGACAGCGTACGTGGCAGAAGGGCACATGGACGTAGACGGCAAGCGACGCATCCGGATCCTGCCTCACACCCTGCAGGGCCCTCTTGTATTGCGACTCAGTAAACGGCTGGTCCCCGATAAAGCCCGAAATCGAGGTCGGACAGCCATGGGTCGAATGGCCGTAGCGCTCGAGGAGGTCGAGCGGCAGACTCGAGGGTATGGGAAGCGCCATAGAACTCACCCGCCTAGTCGAATTGAAGCGATGTCACCCGTGGCACGACCTCTTTGTAGGCCCCACCGATCATGGTCAACTGCATCGAACGAGCCGTAAAAACGGAAACCGAGTCTTTGAGCCTGCCGACCTGGATTCAAAACCCAAGAGACAAACAGCCTAGGCCAGGGTGTTCTGGCCTATCAACATTTCACCGCAGCCAGTCTGCTACATAGGTGCAACAGCATAGACGTCCCGCCATCCGCAAAAGCATGACGGTCCTGGAGAAATGCGACGCTGGGAAGTTGTGCTCGTTGATCATTGGGCTCGGGCGATGATGCGTGAGCAGTATACTTGGAGAGGCACTGAAGCTCCAGGGAGCAAGAGCGATTGATCCTAAAGTTCCGCAAAACTACGAAAAGTGTACCACAGCAATCACCAACGTCCTGCGCAAATGGCGCCGAGATGTTTTCGCGCATAACCAGATTGAGGGCGTAGAAAGCAGCGGTTAGGCGATTGCCGGAACATCTCGTGCCAGCTGGCGCCGGGTCGAGGTTTGCCTTCAAGGGGCACCGCCGGGCTCTGTGGCAGCTGGCGCGACACGGAAGGCGGGCCTCGAGACCGGTCAGCGGCTGTCAGCTGTGACAGACAACGCCTTAGCAGCTCAAATGCAAGTTACAGGTTGGAGATGAGTCTGGAATCCGCCTGAATCCGGCATCGGCGCTCTGTATCGGCAGAAGACTGCGCGCTCTCGGCGCGTGGGTGCATCCGAATACATGCGGACGAATCATCCACCCCAGCCTCCGAATGACCTTCACCCGTCGAGTCGTCATGCTTGCGCGACGGCAGCGCCCAGGCCCAAAGGGCCTCGTCCGGCAAGGGCAGCACCAGGAGCCAGTGCTCGAGTATCCCCAGCGACAGCAAAGTCGCCACAAGGATCAATCCGACTGCGCTCGCGCCAGTCATCTCCGGGGCCATTGCCTTGAGAACGATGAGCACGGCGACCACAGTCGCAATCGTCACAGACACCGGGAAGAGCGGGTTCATAGACCGCTTTGACATATAGGTCTTGAGGTAGCGCAGGTGCTCGGGAAGCCAGTCTTCGTTGAGATTCGGAACACCGAGAAAGAGATTCAGCTTTGCGCTCCAGCGCATCAGCCACAAGACCACGAAAGTCCATGTGCCGATTTGGTTCGGCTCCTCGAGGGTGACGAGGGCCATGAACAGCAGGGTACCTAGAATCGCCAGCTCATGATAGAGACTGGTCAAGATCGCCAGGCCGAAACGCTTCCATTCGGAGCACGCCGGCGGGCAAGGCGTCTTTCGCGGTCCGGTGACAAATCCGGTGAAGTAGCTCATCTCCAGGACGCCCCAAATGACGACACCGCAAGAAAAGGCTAGGTAAGTCGCAAAGATGGTATCCGAAGCGCTGGTGACGACCAGCCCGAAGATCGCAATGGCGAGGACGATGGTCCCGCCGAGGAGGGTCCAGCGGAAGGTCCGGCCGGGGAGGTTATCTAGGTAAAGGACAACTCCGGTGCTAAACCACCACAACCCAAGCGCGTACAGGATTGGAAAACCGAAATCAGACATCGACTAGACCCAACTCTCGAGCAGATGGATCCCTGAGCACCAAGGATCGGCCGTTGAACTCGATCGCGATCCTCAGTCTCAACGACGTCTGAAATCGGTCGCGAACAGACGCCCGCGACTTCGCGAGCATGGCGGGGTTTGGCTCAGTCCGAACCTGAGCCTGCAGGCAGCAGCTCGGCGAACGAGGCTTGGTTCGTCTCACCATAGGCCCGAAGATCAAGAAGGATACCGGTAACCGGGTCCTCAAGCGTCACATCACCGCTTTCTCGGCGCGCCAGACGGAAAGGCTCCGCCAGGGTCGCGTCATAGCCGCGCCGCTGGCGCTCCATGCTTCGCAACACCCCGCGAATAAAGCCCTCGCCGCCCGGAGGCAACACCTGAATAAGTTCGCCCGTACTCACATCCTTCACGGCCGTAGAGCCATCCTCCTGGTCGACGAAAACGATGTCCCGCGACTCCAACGCCGCCGTAACCGGCGCCTGCGGGAGCATGACGCCTGTCATTCGGGCGATCGCAATCATGATGATCGTGAAGCTCAGCAAAGCGGCGACGGCAATGAGAACGCCCTTGGGAAAGGCGCGCTCCTCGAAAGGATCACTCACAGGAAAACCTCTTAGGAAACGGATTCGTCTGCGGAGGCCAGCTGATGCGCGGGGGCGGTTCCGATCGGGTCATGGTGCGCAGAGGACTCTTGATTGACTTCTTCCGAGTATGCCTTCAGGGCCCCCGCCAAGATCCCAGCGACCTCTGTCGCGTCAGGGACCGTGCGCAGCATCGGCTGTGGTGGCGAAAAATGCCAGGGACGCGCGTGAGGCCAAAAAATCACATAAGACGGCTTCGCCGACTGCGCAAGCAGCAGCGGGATATCACCCGTACCGTCCTCGTAGGTCTTGAGATCGGCCGAGCGGATTTGCTTGAAGGGTAGATTCATCATCATCGGCAGCGCCACACCGATCCGCATCACCACCCGTTTATTGGTGATGGTATAGATGGTCGTGCGCGCCATCGCCCAAGCCAAGAGCGCTAGGGCACCGATCGAGATACCCGCGAGCAGCAGCATCCACGTCAGGCTTGAAAGGACGCTCGCCATGGAAAGGCCGTCCGACCAATCCACGGCAATCGCCAAGACCTCGAGCACCGCAAAATAAATCGCGATATTTCGGACATGAAAGGCCCGCCGCGCCAGGGAACCCCAGCGCGGCTTGCCCTGCCAGAGCACCTCCTCACCAGGAGGAAGGCGCTCTGGCAAGCCCTGAATGGGCTCGAAGTCATACTCTCTCACAATAAGGGACCAGCACGCTCAGCGGTTGCGTAGAGCTTACCACCTGCGTAGTAGGCGCAGACCTTGTCTTCCTCATAGAGGGTGATTTGGTCAGGCTTCGCCAAACCCGGGACGTTCGCGAAGTGCTCGGCCTTGATCGCAGCGACCTTGATGGAGCGAGCCTTCTTGTTGAAGCGGCAGAAGTTGATCGGCAACAAAGCCTGCTTGCCGCCCTTCGCGACCTTCATCTCGAGGTAGCGGATCTGCGGCTCGGAGCGGTCGACCCAAACGTCGGTCACGGTACCTGCGGTCTCGCCGTCAAGGCCAACAACGGTCATTCCGCGCGGATCCGGATCCTTGTCGGAGATGCTGAAGTCGGTAGCGACGCGCAGCGGAACAATCTTTGCCTGACCCTCAAAGGTCAGATCGCAGTGCTTCGGACGATCCGGGGAGGCGGCGGGGCCGAACTCGGAAAGCATTGGATCACCGACCGGATCGAAGGGAGCGCCCGGGAAGGGAGCAGCAGGCGTCGCCTTCAAATTCGTGGCCGGAGCCTCTTGGCGAGGTGCCTGCACGGTCCCCATGTTATGAGGCATGATGAAGGTCTTGGGCTCGGCCAGGACCGGAAAACCAACGACTTTCACGCGTCCGCCGGACCTTTCGGTGCGGTCGGAATCGAGCGGATAGCCCTCGCGCTTATCCTCCTGGCGGAGGTAGTAAACGAGTCCAGCAAAGAAGAACCAAAAGGCCCAAATCGTTAGTTGTGCAACGTCGATGTAGTCAGTGATGGCAGCAGACATGATGTAACCTCCGTAGGACAAATGGCTAGCCAGAATAGTCAGCTAGACAGTTACGCGATGACCGCCGTGGACCGAATCCTTTCGCGGCGTACACGGACGGACCAATGGCGATCAGCGTGGCAAAAAACAAAACGACCTCAGTGCAATAGACGACCCCAGATCCGTTGGATACCGGGCCCATTACCCTTGCTAGGCCAAGGCGAGACGGCGCCGTCTCCCCCTGAAACTGACAAGCGCATCGCCACGACCCGAGCCGTGGCCCCACAGCGCTGAAAAGCGCTCGATCGATCTCGCCTCGAGTGTCTCGAGACGCACTAGCAAACGCCTCAGGCCGGCAACAGCTCCAGCGCCTGGGACGTGTAGAACCCAACGGCAATTCGCCGTGTTCGGTTCGGCGCCCAACCTTGCAGACCCGGCTCGTTCGCGATGAGCTGCGTCAGTGCTCGCATGCTAACCGGCTCGATCGCTGGAGAACGGTCTCCGCGAGGGAAGAAGCGCCCGACGGCATGCATGATCGCGAGCGGCACGGTTCTCGGCGCAAACGTGAAAAGAATCGAGCCGCTCGTTCGATCAGCCAAACCCGCGAGCACCTTCACGACATCGGCGGGGCAATAATGAATGAGCGAATCCATCCCGACTACATGGTCGAATTGTCCGTGAGCAGGATCGAGCATATCCCCGGCCTGAAATGTCACCGAACCTTGACCTAGGTCAGTTGGAGCACGCTCGCGCGCGATCTCGATCAGCGTTGGTGCGACATCGATGGCGACGACATCCGCGCCGCGCCGCGCCGCTTCCACAGCAAGCGCGCCAGTGCCGCAGCCGGCGTCCAAGAGACGCTTGCCAGTCAGGTCGTCCGGCAGCCATTCGAGCAGTGTCCGACGCATGTCGTCACGCCCGGCGCGCACCGTCTCACGGATCTTGCTGACCTTGGCATCCGAGGTGAGCTTGCGCCAGGCATCTGCCGCCGTGCGATCGAAGTAGTGCTCGATCTCACCGCGACGTTCCTGGTAAGAGACCTTCTCCATCAATCAAACCCCAGAAAGTCAAAGATGTCGCGGTCGCGCATCGGCTGCGCAGACAAGGGCTCCACACCCTCCCAAAGCCGCTCGGCGAGCTGCAAGTATTGCTGCTGGGCCTCTTCGAGGCCAGAGCCTGCTTCCGGCTCCATTTCAAAGACAGTCGATTTCTTCAGCCGACTGCGACGGATGATGTCCAGATCTGGTAGATGTGCCAACCGCTTGAGCCCAACGGCATCCGTGAAACGATCGATCTCGTCGGTCTTGACGCTGCGGTTGGCGATCACGCCGCCGAGGCGAACCTTGTAGTGCTTCGACTTGGCGAGGATGGCGGTCGCGATGCGGTTCATGGCGAAGATCGAGTCGAAGTCGTTCGCCGTCACGATCATCGCCCGCTCCGCGTGCTGGAGGGGAGCAGCGAAACCACCGCAGACCACATCACCCAGCACGTCGAAGATGACGACATCGGTATCCTCGAGCAGATGGTGCTGCTTGAGCAGCTTGACCGTCTGCCCGACCACATAGCCACCACAGCCGGTTCCGGCCGGTGGTCCACCGGCCTCGACGCACATCACACCGTTGTAGCCCTCGTAGACGTAGTCGCTCGGACGCAGCTCCTCGGCGTGGAAATCCACGGACTCGAGAACGTCGATGACGGTCGGCACGAGACACTTGGTCAGGGTGAAGGTCGAGTCATGCTTGGGATCGCAGCCGATCTGCAGCACGCGCTTACCGAGCTTCGAGAAGGCAACCGACAGATTAGAGGAGGTCGTGCTCTTGCCGATTCCGCCCTTACCGTAGATCGCAAACACCTTGGCGGTGTCGATGCAAATGTCCGGATCGAGCTGCACCTGAACACTGCCTTCGCCATCCGGGTGCTTGGGCAAGCTGCCGAACATATCAGCGGGGAGTTCCGGCACGCTCACGCGGCAGCCTCCTCGATGACGCCTTCTAGCCGATCTTCCAATTCTTCTCCTGCGCGCCGCAGCGCTTCAAGCGTCGCGTCGTCCGGCGACCAGTAGTTCCGCTCATGGGCTTCGATGAGTCGATTTGCGACCTTGGCCGAGGCCGTGGGGTTGAGCTGTGCGAGACGATTTCGCATCTCTTCGTCGAGCACGAATGTCTCGGTCAGCTGCTGGTAGACCCAGGGCGCGACCTGACCGGTCGTCGCGGACCAGCCCATGGTGTTGGTGACATGCACCTCGATCTGGCGCACACCCTCATAGCCATGCTTCAGCATGCCCTCATACCACTTGGGATTGAGCATACGCGTGCGGGTCTCCAAGGCAACCTGCTCGGCCAGGGTGCGGACGACACCGTCCCCGCGTGTCTGATCACCGATGTAGACCGGAACCTCGTCGCCCTTGTACTGACCAACCGCCTTCGCGATTCCGCCGAGGGTGTCGAAGTAGTGATCGACAGTCGTCACTCCCAGCTCGACCGAATCGAGGTTCTGATAGGCCAGCTGGACCTTGCCGAGGCAGCTCTTGAGCAGCTCCGCCTGCTGCACCGGCTTGCCCGAGCGGCCATAGGCGAAGCTCTTGCGGCGGGTGTAGGTCTCCGCCAACTCCTCGCCGTCATCCCAACTGCTGCTGTCGATGAGATGGTTGACGTTGGCACCATAGGCACCGTCAGCGTTACTAAAGACACGCAGTGACGCGGTCTCCAGGTCGCAGCCGTGCTCCTCCTGGTATGCAAGCGCATGCTTGCGAATGAAGTTCTGCTCGACTGGCTCATCGGCGGAGGCGGCCAAAAAGGATGCCTCGGCCAACAGCTGGGTCTGCAACGGCAGCAGATCGCGGAAGATGCCCGACAAGGTCATGACAACGTCGATGCGCGGGCGCCCCAACTCCTCCAGAGGGATTAGGGTCGCACCGGCGAGACGCCCGTAGTTGTCGAAGCGCGGCTGAGCACCGATGAGCGACAGCGCCTGCCCGATGGGACCACCCTCCGTCTTGAGGTTGTCTGTGCCCCAAAGCACGAGCGCGATCGTCTCCGGATAACCGTTGCCCTCCGAGAGGTGACGCTCGACCAGCCGAGCCGCCTGTTGAGCACCATCCTTGACGGCAAAAACGCTCGGCAGCCTGAAGGGATCGAAGCCATGCAGGTTGCGGCCTGTCGGCAGGATCGCCGGCGTGCGCAGGAGATCGCCACCAGGCGCAGGCGGGATAAAGTGCCCGTCGAGTGCACGCAAGATCGCCGGGATCTCGGTGTCCTGGGCCAGCAGTCGATTGGTCTCGGCAAGCTCACGGAAGAGGGCGACGTTCTCCTCGGTCGCCTTCATCTTGCCCACCTTGAGTGCCTTTTCAGGCGACTTGCCAGCAACCAGCGCTTCCAGAGCTGCCTGCTCTGGACGGATATCCTTGGTCGACTCGGCGACCGCCATCAGGAGATCGACACGCTCTTCCTCGGTCGGCGCCTCGCCGACGACATGCAGCCCGTGCGGGATGAGGGTGTATTCAAGCTCCAGGACATCGTCGTTGAGCTTCGCGACACGCGCATCGACGTCATCGCTCCATTGCGGCTCCGGGTCCACCAGCTCCAGCTCAGCCGCCTGGACCTGGATCAGCTCGGCGAGCGTGGCGCGCTCATCCACGTCATCCGGTGGCAGCGAGCGCCAACGCTCCATGGAGCCCTTGAGTTCGACCAAGCCCTTGTAGAGACCGGCATGGGCGATGGGTGGCGTCATGTAGCTGACGAGCGTCGCTGCCGAGCGTCGCTTGGCAATGGTGCCTTCTGAGGGGTTATTGGAGGCGTAGAGATAGATGTTCGGCAAATCACTGATCAGGCGGTCCGGCCAGCAGGAACTCCCGAGACCAGCTTGCTTACCGGGCATGAACTCAAGCGCACCGTGCGTCCCGAAGTGCAGGACCGCATGCGCGCCGAAGTCATCGCGGATGTAGCGATAGAAGGCCGAGAAGGCGTGCGTCGGCGCAAAGCCCTTCTCGAAGAGCAGGCGCATGGGGTCGCCTTCATAGCCGAAAGACGGCTGAACCCCAACGAAGACGTTCCCGAACTGGGCTCCCAACACGAAGATGGAGGCGCCATCGTTCTGCTGCTTACCAGGCGCAGCCCCCCACTGCTTCTCGATCTCGGCAAGGTAGCGCTCGCGCCGGACGTGGTCGTCCACCGGGATTCGAGCGTGTACGTTGGCATGGGCACCGAATCGAGAGGCGTTGCCGTTGACGATGCGCTCGCGCAGGTCGTCGAGGTCCTCAGGGAGATCGACCTTGTAGCCGGCAGCATCCATGGCGATCAGGGTGCGATGGAGGGATGCGAAGACCGACAGATAAGCGGCCGTGCCCGTGTTACCGGCATTGGGCGGGAAGTTGAAGAGCACGATGGCCACCTTGCGCTCGGCACGCTCGGCCCGGCGCATCGCCACAAGCTTCGCGGTGCGTGAGGCGAGCATCTCGGCGCGCTCCTGGTGGGAGTGCATGTCGCGCGCGCCGTCTTCCGCGCCGCCGCCGTTGCGGCCACCGTAAACCAGGGAGCCGGCGGCACCGTCGAGTTCTGGAATGGCAACCATCATGGTCGCCTCGACCGGCAGCAGCCCTTGATCGGAGTCCTGCCACTGGTCCAGCGTCTGGAATTCGACCGCGAGCGTCGACAGATAGGGAACATCGAGCCGCGTCAGCATCTCCTCGGCCGCGCGCGAGTCGTTATAGGCAGGCCCACCGACCAGGGAAAAGCCGGTCAGGGAGACCACGGCGTCGACCGTCGCCTGGCCGTCCCGCATGAAGAATTTCTCGATCGCGGGCCGCGCGTCCAAACCGCTGGCAAAGGCGGGGACAACTTGGAGACCACGCGCCTCAAGGGCCCGGATGACACCGTCATAATGTCCCGAATTGCTCGCAAGGACATAGGAGCGCATCAACAGCAAACCGACGCGACCCTGAGAGCCCTTCTTAGTCGGCAGCTGAGCGAGCTTCTCGCTGATCCGCCCCTTCATGTCGGGGTGATAGAGTCCGGTCTCTGGATACTCGATCGGCGGGGCGGCCTTGAGGGTGCCACGCAGGTGCCGACGCTCGCCATCGGCATAGCGATCAACGAGGAACCGCAGCATGTTCGCCAGATTTTCATCCGAACCAGCAAGCCAATACTGCAGGGTCAGGAAGTAAGCGCGGACGTCTTGGGCCGTTCCAGGGATGAAGCGCAGAAGCTTGGGGATACGCCGCAGCATGGACATCTGCTGCGCACCAGTGCTCTGCTTGCGCTCTTTGTTGCCGCGCAGACGCTTGAGCAAGGCCATGGGCCCGCCCGGCGAGCCATCCATCGCGAAGCCGCCCATACGGGTCTTCTTCATCAGCTCGCTCGCGGACATGCACACGATCATGGCATCGCAGCTGTCGCGGCGCGCGGCAAGGTCCGCAAGGATAGGCTGAAAATGGTCCTCCATGACGAGCATGGTGACCATGATGATATCGCCCTGGGCGATGTCTTTGCGGCATCGCTCCAGCGACTCGGGATCGTCCGCCCACTCGGTCGCGGCATGCAGGTTCAGCTCGAGCCCCGGGAGGTCGCGGCGAACCACGGGCAGCGCGCGCTGGGTGGTCCCAGCCAGGTGCCCGTCGAGGTTAATGATGACGACACGGACCGGAGTTGCATCCGGAGCCTTGGTCGTCGCTTTAGCGACCGAAGTGCGCTTTGGCATCGTAAAGCGTCTCCACAGTAATTGTCTGGATCCCCTGTTCTTGCGCGTAGCGCTCCGTATTCCGACGCGCCTTCCCACGCACGAAGAAGGGAATCTTTTTCAGTTCCTGCTCGGCATCCGGTGCCCAGGCCATAATGGTTTCACCAGCCTCCCCATCGCCCTCCGCAGGCTCCGCCGGAGGCGGCTGCGAGCGACCTGGGGTCGCACTCGACCCAAGATGCGAAGGCGTCGCCGCATCATGGAACTCGAAGTCCTCTCGAAACATGGTAATAAGGTGCTCTTCCAGCCCCATCATCAGGGGATGGACCCATGTATCGAAGATGACGTTGGCGCCTTCGAACCCCATCTGCGGGGCATAACGCGACGGAAAATCCTGGATGTGCACCGGCGCGGAGATCACGGCACAGGGGACCCCCAGACGCTTGGCGATGTGGCGCTCCATCTGCGTGCCCAGAACGAGTTCCGGGTGCAGCTCGGCGACCTTCTTCTCCACCTCGAGGTAGTCATCCGTTATCAGCGGCTCCACACCGTAATGCTTGGCCGCATCTCGCACTTCCCGAGCAAACTCACGGGCGTAGGTGCCGAGCCCGACGACTTTGAAGCCCAGCTCCTCGGAGGCAATGCGCGCTGAAGCCACAACATGCGTGGCGTCACCGAAGATGAACACCCGCTTCCCAGTCAGATAGGTCGAGTCCACTGAGCGCGAGTACCACGGCATTCTAGACCAGATCGGATCCGCTGTGGCGTCGAGATCGAGCTGGAGCGCACGCCCGACCTCCTGAATGAAGTCGTGCGTCGCACCGATACCGATGGGCACTGTCTTGATGGTCGGCTGACCAAACATGCGCTCCAACCAGTGACAGGCCTGGTCGGCCACCTCTGGGTAGAGACAGAGATTGATGTCGGCCTCGGGGATCCTGAGCAGGTCTTCCGGGGTAGCCCCAAGTGGCGCGATCACGTTGACGTCGACGCCAATCGAATCCAAGAGGCGCGTTACCTCGACCACGTCGTCGCGGCAACGGAAACCCAGCGCCGTCGGGCCGAGCAGATTCGCCTTGGGCCGCGGGCCAGATGCGCGCATCTCGGACTCAGCGCCGGGAGTCGGCACTCGACTCTTCAGCAGGCCCCGCACGAGCTGGTAGAAAGTCTCGTTTGCCCCCCACCCCTCTTTCCGCGTGTAGGCAGGCAGCTCCAGCGGTAGGACAGGCACCGGCAGCCCCATCCCCTGAGCGAGCGCCGTAGGCTGATCTTGAATCAGCTCCGCAGTGCAAGACTCGCCGATCATGAGCACGCGTGGCTTGAACCGATCGTAGGCCTCTTGAATCGTGGTCTTGACCAGCCCGGCGGTATCGCCCCCCAACTCGCGCGCTTGGAAGGTCGTATAGGTCACCGGAGGACGCTGACCACGTCGCTCGATCATGGTGAAGAGCAGATCGGCGTAGGTGTCACCTTGAGGCGCATGCAGCACCAAATGGACACCCTCCATCGAGACGGCGATCCGCATCGCGCCGATGTGCGGGGGACCTTCATAGGACCAAAGGGTCAGCTGCATGACTTCAAACCTTCAACAGCGAGCCGCGCACCAAGGGACGCGCGAAAAGCTCTGCGAGATCGGCGGCCTGATCGAAACCGTGGACAGGCGTAAAGACCAGCTCGATCGACCACTTGGTGCACAGCCCCTCGGCCTCGAGTGGATTTGCCAGGCCAAGACCACAGACGGTGATATCCGGACGATCCGCGCGCACGCGATCGAGCTGATGCTCCACATCCTGACCTTCGACCAAACGCAGACCCTGGGGCAGCAACGGCAGCTCCGCTTCCATCAGCTGACGATCCAGGAAGGGCGTGGCCACTTCCACCAGCTCCATGCCGCATTCCCGCTGGAGGAAGCGGGCCATCGGGATCTCGAGCTGAGAGTCCGGAAGAAAGCTGATGCGCTTGCCGGCCAGCAGCTCGCGCTGACGCGCCAGGGCCTTCTCGGCGCGCGCGATCGCCGGAGCGGTCGCGGACTCCAGGGTCTCGCCCGAGATACCCCAGGCATCAGTCGCGGCGCGAAGCCAAGCAAGGGTCCCCTCGATTCCGAAGGGGTAAGGCGCCTTGAGCAGCGTTGCGCCGCGCTCAACAAGCGCGCGCAGTGTCTCGCCCACGAAAGGCTGCGCCAGCAGGACCGAGGTACCACTTCCGACCGGCGGAAACTCCGTGGCATGCCGCGGCGGGAGAAAGTGTACGGGACCGATACCCAGATCCTTGAAGAGCCGCGCGAATTGATCCTCCACCACGTCAGGCAAAGTCCCAACCACAAGTAGCGAGCGCGACTCAGGAGGCAGCTGCGGCATCTGCGGAACGAGCGACTTGAGGCAGGCATCCTCACCTTGCGTGAAGGTCGTCTCAAGCCCACTGGCCGAATAGTCGATCACCCGCACACGACCTTGGTAGACGTCCGACAGCCGCTCGGCTGCCTTTGCCAGATCCAGCTTGATCACCTCGGAAGGGCAGGAGCCAACAAGAAAGAGGGTCTTGATGTCTGGCCGACGCCCCAGCACCTCTGCGGCAACGCGATCAAGTTCTTGATTGCAGTCTGCCATACCAGCGAGATCGCGCTCCTGCAAAATCGCGGTCGCGAAACGCGGCTCGGCGAAGATCATCACCCCTGCGGCAGACTGCATCAGGTGAGCGCAAGTGCGCGAGCCCACGATGAGAAAGAAGGCGTCCTGGATCTTACGGTGGAGCCAGACGATACCAGCAAGCCCGCAAAAGACCTGCCGCTGACCACGCTCGCGAGTAATCTCCGGACCAGCGCAAGTCACCGACACCTGATCGGGCGCCGCAGCTTCGACAGCACTCATTCCGCAACCTCGGCGAGCGCACCACCCTCGGCACGACGCCGATTACCTTCCAAGCGCGCCATCCGCAGCTTAATGAGAAACTGCCCCGCGTTGATCACGTAGGTCGCATAGGCCGCCAGAGCAATCAGCATCTGACCACGCGTGTCGACGAAACCCGTGAAGAGCGCCGCCAGATAGGCTGTGTGAAGCGCCAACACCAGCATGCTGAACACGTCTTCCCAGAAGAACGCAGGCGCAAAGAGATAGCGCCCGAACACCACCTTCTCCCAGATTGCACCTGTGATCATGATGGTGTAGAGCACAATCGTCTTGACAACAACTGAGATGGTCGCCGCAAAGGCCCCTTCGCCCGTCGCAAGATAGCGCAGAACGAAGTAGAGACTGACAAGAAAAACCACGAACTGCAGGGGAGCGAGCACACCCTGAACCAATGTCCACGGCGACTCGTCTCGCCGCTGACGCTCTTCTGGCGTATAGAGAGGACTGCGCTGGGGTTTCTCGGTTGAGTGGTGGGTCATGCTTCTCGGGCCGAATCCGCTTTCAGATCTTTACGATCTTCACTTAAGTTACATGCAGAAATCTAGTCCGCTTTCACGCATGCGTCAACCAAACTTTACGTAAACCTGACTTGACAACCTCGGGCAAGCAACCACAATAGGGACCATGCCCATGTTGTCACGGCGGCATACAGCCAAGCCACTTCAGTGATGTGCGAGGAGACACCCGAAACCCTTGCTGTCATTCATGAACGCAGGCCTGAATACCTGACGCGCTTGGCCGGGCATATTGAGGCGGTGACAGCGGCTCGTCAACCGCGCCAAGCGGCACTGCGAGACCTGCAAGACTCTCGTGATCGAGCGCAGATCCCGCACCCTCTTGGCGATGTCGTAGGCGTCGGCCCCCATCTTTCGGCGCCGCCGCGCCGCCTGGAACGAAAAACGGTTTAATTGATGTGTTCGGTGCCCGCGCGTGCGATGACGCCTGGATGTGCCCCGCCCCGAGTACGGCAAGCCAGCCACCTGAGGCGGAGTGCTGAATTGATTTTGAAAGTGCGCCCATGTGGCATTGGAGGATCTGGTCGCCGTGAGTTCGTTCAGAGCCCCGAGGGAGAGCCTCGGCGTCCTAGACGCCGAGACGACGGCGGCCTTGGTTGAAGGGATGGCTGACGTCGCGGTCGTCTTGGATGCCCAGGGCGTCGTTAGCGATATCGCTTACGGTAGTGATGACCTCGCAGCCGAACTCAGCCCCGACTGGATCGGCCAACCTTGGCTGGAGACCGTATCACCCGAGACGCGCGCGAACCTCGAGGATTTGCTGAACGAAGCCGCCGAGCACAGCGTCACACGCTGGCGCCAGGTGACGCACCCCTCTCGGCGCGGCGCCGACATTCCGATGCAATATCGCGCACTCCGCGCCGATCAATCCGGCCGAATCATCGCTGTCGGGCGGAATCTGCAAGGCATGGCGGCCCTGCAGCAGCAGCTCGTCGACGCGCAGCAGGCATTGGAGCGTGACTACTGGCGCTTTCGACAAGTCGAGACGCGCTATCGGCTGCTCTTCCGGATGGTCTCGGAGGCAATCCTCATCATCGATGCGCCAACGCAGCGCGTCGTCGAGGCCAACCCTGCCGCCGGCCAGATGCTCGGCGAGACACCGACGCGGATCATCGGCAGACCCTTCCCCGAAGGCTTCGACAACGACAGCACGCAGTCGATCAACGGCCTACTCGCTGGTGTGCGAGCCGCTGGGCGGGCGGACGACGTCCGAGCGATCCTGCTGGACAGCACGCAAGAGTTCCTCGTCTCGGCATCCCTGCTGCGCCAAGAGAACGCCTCTTTTCTGCTGGTGCGGCTATCACCCGTCATCCCGGATGCCTCCAAAACGGCATCCATGCCAGACATCAAGGCGCGCTATCTCCGCGTGCTCGAGAGCGCCCCCGACTGCGTCGTCATCACTGATACCAACGGCACGATCCTCACCGCAAACAGCACCTTCCTCAGCTTGACCGAGATCGCGGCCGAGCAGCAGGCGCGCGGCGAAAGCCTGGACCGCTGGTTAGGCAGACCGGGCGTCGATCTGAACGTGCTCATGGCCAATCTTCGCCAGCACACCACCGTGAGGCTCTTCGCAACGACGCTGCGCGGCGAGTACGGATCAACGACGGAGGTCGAGATCTCCGCCGCAGCCGTCCGCAATGGCGAACGCCCCTATTTCGGGTTCTTCATTCGCGACGTCGGGCGGCGGCTCAGCGCCGAGCAGCCAACCAGCCCCGAGCAGACACGCTGGCTCGATCAGCTGACCGAGCGCGTGGGGCGCGTGCCCCTGAAGGAGCTGGTACGGGAATCCACCGACACCATTGAGCGCCTGTGCATCGAGGCGGCACTCAAGTTGACCGGGGACAACCGCGCCTCGGCCGCCGAACTCTTAGGCTTGAGTCGGCAAAGCCTCTACGTCAAAATCGACCGTTACGGCATCGTAGCCGATCACGCCTCCGAGTCATCGGGCTCGGGCAAGAAATAGGCTCGCGGCGGAGGCACCCTACATCCGTGTCACGGATGGCATGCCCAATTCCCGACTGGCAGCCCGCATCCGGAGCGCTTTGCGACCGGATAGCGTGCCTTAGGCACGAGCGTCTGTATCTAAGGCCTGGGTGCAACTAGGGCCAGTCGAGTTCTCGTATCAACTTTAATCGACAGCAAAGACTGGCCTCATCGGCCAGACGCAGGTTCCCGGCATGAATCAAACCACGGTGTCTGAGACCCCGACCCTACCCGCGCCTTCCGCAATCTTTGAAGTCCTGCATCCGATCACCTGGTTCCCACCCATGTGGGCCTTCAGCTGCGGCGTGGTCTCCTCTGGCGCCCCCGTCCTCGAGCAGTGGCTCGTCGTGATCGCGGGCATCATCCTCGCTGGACCCTTGATGTGCGGCACCAGCCAGGTCGTCAACGACTGGTACGACCGCGACGTCGATGCCATCAACGAGCCGAATCGCCCCATTCCCTCAGGTCGCATCCCCGGCCGCTGGGGCTTCTACCTCTCGCTGATCTGGTCAGCCGTCTCGCTGGCACTGGCCTACGCACTGGGCCCCTGGGTCTTCGGCATCGCCCTGATCGGCATGGCTATCGCGTGGGGCTACAGCGCACCGCCTTTCCGCTTCAAGGGCAATGGCTGGTGGGGCAACCTCGCCGCCGGCATCTCCTACGAAGGACTGGCCTGGGTCACGGGCGCGGCCGTCATGATTGGGGGAGCGCTTCCCGACTGGAAAATCCTCATCCTCGCCCTGCTTTATAGCCTCGGCGCCCATGGCATCATGACCCTGAACGACTTCAAGGCGATTGAAGGCGATACGCAAATGAACGTCCGATCGCTGCCGGTACAGCTCGGCGTTGACGGCGCCGCGCGCCTCTTGTGCCTGGTCATGGGGCTACCGCAAGCCGTTGTTATTGCGCTACTCTTCGCTTGGGACAAGCCGACCCACGCCATTGCCGTCGGCGTGGTGCTGCTAATCCAGGTCGCCCTCATGATCCGCTTCCTCGGCAGTCCGCGCGAGCGCGCAACCTGGTTCAGCGGACTGGGCGTCAGCGTCTATGTCACTGGAATGATGATCAGCGCCTTCGCCGTGCGCGGGCTGATCCAGTAACCCCCCGCGCATCTTGCGCGAGCCCTTTTGCTTTCGACGAGACCTCCCATGTCAAACCCCGATACCTTCGACGTCGTCGTGATCGGCGGCGGACCCGCTGGAGCCACTGCCGCCAACGATCTGGCCAAGATGGGCCGCTCCGTCCTCCTGCTCGACCGGGCCGGCCGCATCAAGCCCTGCGGCGGCGCCATTCCACCGCAAGCCATGCGGGATTTCGATATTCCGGAGTCGGTTCTTGCGGCCAAAGTCAATTCCGCGCGGATGATCGCGCCTTCGGACCGCGAGGTCGACATGCCCATCGACGGTGGCTATGTCGGCATGGTCGATCGCGAGCACTTCGACGAGTGGCTGAGGACGCGTGCAGCCGAAAACGGCGCCACGCGCCAAACTGGCACCTTCGAGAAGATCGAGCGCGACAGCGATGGCACCGCCGTGGTGCACTACCGCCCGGGACAAGGCCGCAGCAGCACGGAGACCGCAACCGTCCGAGCGCGCTCGATCATCGGCGCCGACGGCGCTAACTCCTTCGTCGGCAAGCACTATGTTCCAGGCTATGAGACCGTCAAATACGTCTCTGCCTATCACGAGATCGTCCGCGCGCCCGCCAACGACTCCGGGGCGGATTTCGACGGCACCCGATGCGACGTCTACTATCAGGGCGACATCTCCCCAGATTTCTACGGCTGGGTCTTCCCACATGGCGACACCATCAGCGTCGGCGTGGGCACTGCCGTGCCAGGGTTCTCCTTAAGGACCGCCTGCACCGAGCTGCGCCGCCGCGCCGGCCTTGAGCAAGCCGAGACGCTGAGAAGAGAAGGCGCCCCCATTCCACTCGAGCCGCTCAAGCGCTGGGACAACGGCCGCGACATCCTGCTCGCTGGAGATGCAGCCGGCTGCGTCGCGCCCGCATCGGGAGAAGGTATCTACTACGCCTTGGCCGGCGGACGCCTTGCGGCAGAGGCCGTCAATGAATTCTGCACCTCGGGCAACCCCAAAGCACTCAAGAAGGCGCGCCAGCGCTTCATGAAGGCGCACGGCAAGGTGTTCTGGGTCTTGGGCATCATGCAGAAGTTCTGGTACTCCAGCGACAAGCGTCGTGAGCGGTTCGTCAGCTTGTGCGCCGATCCGGATATCCAGTATCTGACCTGGGAAGCCTACATGAACAAGCGCTTGGTCAAGGCGCGACCTGGAGCGCACTTCCGCATCTTCTTCAAGGATATGGCGCACCTGCTTGGCGTCGTACCCAGCAACCGATAAAGGCCCCTAAGGCGAGCCGGCACAGCAAAGGGACTTCTTCTACAGCAGCCAGCTCGTCGATTTCATCCTCATCGGCATCCTGCACACAGAGGATCTTCTTCGCATTCTTGTGGGAGCAGCGCCTCGCCGCGATCGCGCGTCCGTCGCGGCGGGGCGCCGCTCACACCGACCGCGCGGTTGGACCAAGGGATGATCGATGCCCAGCCTTCTAGCCAACATCGGCGGGCGTTGACCGAACCCGCGGCGACCTGAGCCGAGCCTGCAAGCGCGCTGTGCTGGCATCAATCATTGGCATCAAAGCCACTGCGGGACTCAGTACGACCGTAGGCAATGAGTCGCCCCAAGAGTTCGAGCGCGCGTGCCGCAGCGCGTTCCGCCCCATCGCAGCGTGGAGAACCTTGCGCGCAGTCACCGCCCTGACTCAGCGCTCGCGCAACCTGTTTCCGGTTGTCTGTCATCAGTGAAGCGATACCCGAATAAGGACCTGAGACGCCAGCTGATGCTGCCGCCACCCCCTCAGGCGCAACCCTAGCTCGCTCGGCTTGCGGCGCTTTATCCTGCTCGAAGGTCCGCGTCAGAATGACAACCAGGCCGATCACTTGTCCCGGAGCGGAGAAGATGGCGTCGGCTCGAATCAGATAAGCGTCGATCTTCCCGTTATCACCGCGCAGCCTGATCCGTCCCCGCCAAGCCCGATGCTGCGCCAAGAGATCGCGCAGATGCTGCTCGACATCAGACGACTCCATGCACAGCGATGCCAGGTCCTGAATAGCCGCCAAGCCTTGCCCCACGAATCCTGGGGTCGCATCCCAAGCCGGCGTCGTGCACAGCACCCCGCCCTGCGCATCTGCAATCAAAATGGGCTGACTCGCGAGATCCAGCTCGGACTTGGCCTGGGCGAGCTGGGCCTGCGCGATCAAGACACGCACGGAGCGAAACTGCTGAATCACATCCCCGATGCTGTCTCCAAGCAGCCGCGCGGTGATGCGATCGAGCGACGACCAGCGCGGCAGCCGCCCGGTCGTCAGCATGGCCGAGCCCGCAAAGCCATGGCCGAGCCATTGCGATGGATGCCTAGAAACGACCGCCGACAAGGCCGGCTCAGGGTGGAGCCCCAATTCCTCCTTGGCGGCAGCGCGAAACCAGAGCAAATATTCACCATCGGCGCGCGAGAGTGGCGCGGCGAGCAAGGCGTATGCCGAAGGCCCGATGAAAGTTCGCGGACGACGCTCATGACCAACAACGGATGCAGCAACAACGCCCTTTGGCGTGCGCGCGTCCAGCCAAGCCAGGATCTCGCGAAGGCGGCCCTCAGATGGCGTCTCCCCAAAAGCAGTGACCTGACCCTCGTAAGTCAGTGCAACCCCAGCAGCCTCAACGAGACCCAAGAGCAAGGACGCATCGTCCATCAAGGCCGGGCGCCAATCGCCGTGTCGCGAGATAGCCTCGATCAACCGTGACTCGAGGCCGCGAACCCGAGCCTCGGCGACCCGCTCCGCGGTGGCCTCGAGCGCCGCAATCCGCGTCGCAGCGGTCTCGGCAAGCAGCTCGCAGGCAGCTCGCGCCGGGTAATGTACGAAGCGCGGGGTGCGATGATGACAGACGACCAAGCCCCACAACCGGGCGCCGACCGAGAGCGGCGCGACCAGGGTCCCGCGCACATCCAGTTGCTCAAGGAACTGCAGATGAAGCGGCGAGAGGCTGCGCCAAGTGCATCGCGACAGGTCCAGATCGAGACCGCTCTGTGCGTTGCCTAGCGGCCGCACGAACACCGGGGGCTCATGGGCATCGACCAAGTGACGCATGCGATTGCGCTCAATGAGCGAATGCGCGTTGGGAGGGGCTTCGGAATCGCCGAAATGCTGACCGAGACAAGAGGCCACACCCGCTTTGCGTTGCTCGGAGACGACCTGCCCGTAGCCCGCCTCATCGAAGCGAAAGACGAGCACACGATCATAGCCGGTCAGCTCTTGAAAGACGCCGGCCGAGGCATCGCAGAGACGCTCGACGGAATCCGCCGACAGAAGGGGATCCAGCGCCCGCTCAATCTGGACGGACAGGTCGACGGCTGGACCCGCCGGCTCGAGTTCGATCACCAGTCCGCCTGAGCTTGGCCGATGCAAGAGCAGATCGCATTCGCGGCATGCCTCACCAACCGGACAACGCAGCACCACCGGGGCCCCGTCGAGCGCATGATCCAGATGCGCGCGAACGCGATCATGGAGATCCCGCCCGAGTTCCGCGAGCCCACAGCCGATAAGATCCTCGGCGACACCTAAGAAGAGCGCGGCGTTGTCACTCGCATGAGTGACGGTCAAGTCAGCCTCGCGCACGACCAGCAAGGCCGCGCACGACTGAATGGTGGAATCATACCTCCCGCGCTGACGCATCCCGCTGACAGCGCCCTGCCTACCTGTGGGCGGCGGAAAAGCACCGAAGCTCACATGAAACGGCCTCCCATCCTCAATCGCTGAGATTGTTGTTCTTCGACGGATCTGGCTCCAGACCCTATGCGCGCAGCTTCACACAAAGACCCTGACGACTCAAACCCAAGCGCTGCTGCGGCGTTGCGATGGTCACCCGCGCGCTACAGCGCAGTGCCTCGCTGCGCTGCAGACCGCGCCCGAGGTCCAACGCCCTCGCCAAGACGGGCGATCCTATACTCGACTGGAAGGGATTGGCCATTCGGACAGGGCTGCCAAGCCTCGAGATAGCCCGATACACCCCTCGGCTGCGCACGCAAAGCCCCAAGACGCCCCAAGAGGCTGTCTGAAGATTGCAATCGCCCGAGCTGGGGCGAATTCATTCGCCCTCTCGCCAGCGTTAAGGACGACTAGAGTCGCCTCGAGGTTTGTCAGACAGCCTCTAAGAAAGCGCCCATCAATTGTTTCCCGATGCGAGCGATCCCGCCCGAAATCCCCCCGAGCCCCCCCTTTGCGAAAGGGTGGAAGTTGTTGATGGTCACTTTCTAAGCAAACGCCCTTCGATCAAACCAAAGCGGTTTTCTTCAGGCTAGATGGAGTATCCAAGGTCAGCGCGCACCCGGCTCACAAGTAACACCGAGCCAACCATAGCCCCCAAGTCCCGGCTGCGCTAAAATTCGTCGTGCGCTTTGAGCATCACAATGCGGCCGAGGCCGTGAGCCAGAAAACTGAGCATCTGGAATCTTTGCCAAAGAATCGCACTGCCCCCGTAGCTCAGCTGGATAGAGCAATCGCCTCCTAAGCGATAGGTCACAGGTTCGAATCCTGTCGAGGGCACCAAATACCCATCCAGCCTAGTCTTTTCTCGTCCGATGATGCCCTCATCAAGAGCGCATCCCGCTTGCTGAGCGTCCTTCTGCCTGGGCGCCGCTACTGAAGTCACTCTCAGGAATGGGGCGGATACTTGCCGGGTCTATGTGACCCCGAGACTCAGGCAAGCAGGGTGGGAACAATATCCCCATGCCATCACCGAGCAACAGACCTTTACGGATGGGCGCGTGGAGATCCGGGGCAGTACCATCCGTCGTTTGGCACAGAAACGGGCGGATTACCTGCTTCGCTTTACTCGCGACTTCCTGATCGCGGTGGTCGAGGCCAAGCCGGAATCCGATCCGCCCGGCACCGGCTTGCAGCAATCGAAGGACTACGCCGAGATCCTCGGCCTCAAGTTCGCCTATGCCACCAACGGCCACTGGATCATCGAGTTCGATTATCTGACCGGACGGGAATCCGAACTCTCCGCCTTTCCGACGCCCGCCGAACTGTTCGCCAGATTACAGGCTGGACTGGGGATCGAGCCGCGTCTCGCGGACAAGCTCTTGACCCCCTATCACCATGTCGTTGGCTACACCCCGCGCTACTACCAGGAGATCGCCATCAACCGGACCGTGCAGGCGATCCTGCAAGGCGTCCGGCGCATCCTGCTCACCATGGCGACGGGCACCGGCAAGACGATGGTGTCCTTCCAGATCTGCTGGAAGCTCTGGAATGCCCGCTGGAATCGAGAGGGCGCGCACCGTAAGCCCCGCATCCTCTTTCTCGCCGACCGCAACGTCCTGATCGACGACCCCAAGGACAAGACCTTTGCCCCGTTCGGCGATGCCCGCCACAAGATCGAGGGCGAGGTCATCAAGAGTCGCGAGGTCTATTTCGCCATCTACCAGGCGATCGCCCAGGATGCCCGGCGCCCCGGTCTGTATCGTGGCTATGCGCGGGACTTCTTCGATCTCATCATCGTCGATGAATGCCATCGTGGCAGCGCCCGCGACGACAGCAACTGGCGCGAGATCCTCGACTACTTCGCGCCCGCCTATCAGCTCGGCATGACAGCCACCCCGCTGCGCGAGGACAACCGCGACACCTACGAGTATTTCGGCAATCCGCTCTACACCTAGAGTCTGCGTCAGGGCATCCAGGACGGTTTCCTGGCCCCCTATCGCGTGCATCGGGTCGTCACCCAGGCGGATGCCACGGGCTGGCGTCCGAGTAAGGGCGAGGTCGACCGGTATGGCCGCGCGATTCCCGACGAGGAATACCAGACCAAGGACTTCGAGCGGGTCATCGCCCTGCGCGCGCGAACCGATGCCATCGCCCGCCATCTCAGCGACTTCATGCGGCGCACCGACCGCTTCGCCAAGACCATCGTCTTCTGTGTCGATCAGGAGCACGCCGACGCGATGCGCCGTGCCTTGAACAACCTCAACGCCGACCTGGTTCAGAAATACCCGGATTACGTCGTCCGCGTCACCTCGGAAGAGGGCAAGATCGGCAAAGGCCACCTGAGCCGCTTTCAGGAGCTGGAAACCACCAGTCCGGTCATCCTCACCACCTCTCAGCTACTGACCACGGGCGTGGATGCGCCCACCTGCAAGAACGTCGTCCTGGCCCGTGTCGTCAACTCCATGACCGAGTTCAAGCAGATCATCGGACGCGGCACCCGCATGCGCGAGGACTACGGCAAGACCTGGTTCAACATCCTCGACTACACCGGCTCGGCGACCCGCAACTTCGCCGATCCGGACTTCGACGGCTTTCCCGATCTCGAAGAGGAGATCACCATCGACGGGAACGGAAGCGAGATCGCGGAAGAGGCGCTCATCGATACCACGGGGGTCAACGCGCAAGCCGAGGAGCCAGAGGATTACGAACCGGAAACGACCGTCGTCGCCCCGGACGAGCCCGACGAACTTCCGCCGCTGCCTCCGCCGCCCCCGCCGCCGCCTCGGAAGTTCTACGTGGATGGCGGTCAGGTCGAGATCATCGCTCACGTCGTCTATGAGCTGGATGCCGAGGGCAACCAACTGCGCGTGGTGCAGTTCACCGACTACACCGCCGAAAAGATCCGCACCCTCTTCACCTCGGTCGATGAGTTACAGGACCGCTGGGCCGATCCGGTGCAGCGGGAGGAGGTCATCCTGGAGTTGGAGGCGCGCGGGATCACCTTCGCGGAATTGAGCGAAGTCACCGGACGGCCCGATGCCGATCCGCTCGACTTGCTCTGTCACCTCGCCTTTGAGACCCCCTTGCGGACGCGGAAGGAACGCGCCGCGCATCTGCGCAAGGCGCATCTCGATCTCTTCGACCAGTACGGACCCGAAGCGCGCGACATCCTTTCCGCCTTGCTCGACAAATACAGTGATTTTAGTCCAAGCCAGTTCAATATCCCCGATGCCCTGGGAGTTCAGCCCATCTCCGCCTATGGCAACGCCATGGAAATCGCGGGCCTGTTCGGCGGCGCACTCCAGATGAAACAGGCGGTAGATCGGATGCAATCCTTGCTGTATCGGCATTGAGCATGCCGCCGACCTGCCATAGCCCCGATGAAGTCCATGACGGGATCAATCTCTTTGTTCCCATTTTGGGAACTATTGGCCTACAATGAAAGTCCTAGGCCGAGACAAGCTCGTCTCATTCTGGGAGCAGCGCACCAACGCCAAGGCGGCATTGGAGGCATGGTTCGACGAGGTCTCCCGCAGCACCTGGTCCACACCGCAAGACATCAGGAACCGGCACCGCAGCGCGGACTTCCTGCCCAACAACCGAGTCATCTTCAACATCAAGGGCAACCACTATCGCCTCGTCGTCAAGGTGCGCTACCAGCAAGGCTTGGTGGTGATCGAGTGGGTCGGAACCCATGCCGAGTACGACAAGCAACGCTTCTGAGCGGGGACAGACGATGAACCAGCCAAGAATCATCAAGACCGACCAGGCGCACCGCCAGGCCCTGGAGCGACTGACCTATCTGATGGATCTGGACCCCGCGCCCGAGACCCCTGACGCCGATGAGATCGATCTGCTCGCTCTACTCATCGAGCACTACGAGCAGGAGCATTTCCCCATCGCGCCACCCGATCCCATCGAGGCGATTCGCTTCCGCATGGACCAGATGGGGCTCCAACATCAGGATCTCGTGCCCTACATCGGCTCCAAGTCCAAGGTATCCGAAATCCTCAACCGCAAACGGCCACTCAGTCTCAACATGATCCGCCGGCTCAGCGCGGGTCTTGGCATCTCCGCCGATGTCCTCATTCGTGAGTCCGCACAGCGCGCCACCAACGACAGCGATAGGCGCCACTCCGGTCCCATTGCAACTCACGCCTGAGAGGCTGTCTGGAAATCATCGTAGAGATCCCTAGGATCCTTGAGGGCGAAAAATGCTCGCAGATGAGTCAAATTTAGATGCAGCGTCCGACCATCCAAGGCCATCGGGATCGGGATCGGGATCGGGATCGAACCGACGATAGCGATTCCGACCCCGATAGCGATCCCGATGACATGACTCGTCGGTCTGAGGCGAAGCCTCCCTAGGAGTTTCCAGACAGCTTCTGAGCCAGACGAACACCGATGCCCAAGAAGAAGACCGCCGACCAACCCATGACCACCGCCCAACAACTGGGCGGAATCGTCAAATCCGCCCGTCAGATCATGCGCAAGGACAAGGGGCTCTCGGGCGAGTTGGACCGCCTGCCAATCCTCACCTGGGTCATGTTCCTCAAGTTCCTCGACGACCTGGAGCAGCGGCGCGAGACCGACGCCCTCCTAAGAAAGCGCTCATCAATTGTTTCCCGATGTGAGTGATCCCGTCCGAAATCCCCCCTAGCCCCCCTTTGCGAAAGGGGGGAAGTTGTTGATGGACACTTTCTAAGCGGCAAACCCTTTCAGCCGGCCATCGTCCCGCCCTACCGCTGGCGCGACTGGGCAGCGGATGAAGGCGGTATCACCGGCGATGAGCTGATCGCCTTCATCAACCAGGAGCGCGCCGTCCTGCCCGACGGCCGCGAAGGCCCCGGCCTCTTCACCTATCTGCGCAACCTTCAGGGGATGAATGGCGGCGACCGCCGCGACGTGATCGCCACCGTCTTCAAGGGCCTGCAAAACCGCATGCAGAACGACTATCTGCTGTGCGATGTCATCAACAAGGTCAACGGCATCCACTTCAACGCCTCCGACGAGATGCACACCCTGAGCCGCCTCTACGAGACCATGCTGCGCGAGATGCGCGACGCGGCGGGCGACTCGGGCGAGTTCTACACCCCGCGCCCGGTGGTGCGTTTCATGGTGGAGGCGACCAATCCACGCCTGGGCGAGACCATCCTCGACCCGGCCTGTGGGACCGGTGGCTTTCTGGCCGAGGCGATGCGTCATCTGGAGGCGCAATGCCACAGGGTCGAAGACCGCGCCACCCTACAGAACAGCACGCTCCAGGGCGGCGAGGCCAAGCCCTTGCCCTATCTGCTGGTCCAGATGAACCTGCTGCTGCACGGGCTCGAATACCCCCGGATCGACCCCCGCAACAGCCTGGACGTGGAGCTGAACAAGATCGGCGACCGCGACCGGGTGGATGTCATCCTCACCAATCCGCCCTTCGGCGGCGAGGAAGAGCGGGGCATCCTCGGCGGCTTCCCGCAGGACATGCAAGCCGCCGAAACCGCGCTGCTCTTCCTCCAGCTCATCATGCGCAAGCTGAAACGGCCAGGTCAGGGAGCCGAGAACGGCGGTCGCGCCGCCGTGGTCGTCCCCAACGGCACCCTCTTCGCCGATGGCATCGCGGCGCGGATCAAGGAGGCCCTGGTCAAGGGCTTCAACCTGCATACCATCGTGCGCCTGCCCGAGGACGTCTTCTCGCCCTATACCGACATCCCCGCCAATCTGCTCTTCTTCGACCGCTCGGGACCGACCCAGGACATCTGGTTCTACCAGATCCCACCGCCCGAGGGCCGTAAGAAGTACAGCAAGACCAAGCCCATGGACTAAGCCGAGTTCGAGCCCTGCCTGGCCTGGTGGAGGCAGCGTGAAGAGGACGCCCAGGCGTGGAGGCTCCCGTTCGGCGAGAAGCTGGCCGCCGCCCGCGAGCAGGCCCAGCCCCATTGGGACGCCGCCGAGCGGGCACGGCAGGAGGTGCTGGAGACCGAACGGACGCTGCGGGATCTGGAGAAGCGGCTCGCCATCTGGAAGGAGCGGCCGGAGCACTCGCGCGCGGAACAGGATCAGGCCGCGCGCGAGATCCGCGAGTTGAAAAGCCGGCTATCCGTGCTACGCGCCCGACAGAAGGAGGAGCAGGGCATCGGCGATGGCCTCTACTGGCCCCTGTTCAATCTCGACATCAAGAATCCGCATAGCCTGGAGGCGTTGGAGCATCGGTCGCCGGAGGCATTGATTTTGGAAATTCTGGAGAAGGAGCGGCGGGTGATGGAGATCATAATGGCAACAAAAGATCAAACAAACGAGCAACTGGCTCGCCAGCATCAGTCAGACTTACGCCGATACTCAGCCGGAACTCGACGCACTGATCCCCTCCATCCTCGACCGCGCCTTCAGAGGCGAGCTTTGATTGACCGCCGCTAAAGACGGCTCTCACCGACCGAACGCTTGTCAGCAAGGAGAATCGCATGGCATTTATCGTTCAGGACGCACACCAGGAGCGCTTCGAGAACCTCGATGCGGTGATCGACTTCGCCGGGGAGGAGCAGAAACACATCTACCGCCTGCCGCTCCGCAGTTTTCTCGAACGGGGTGCCCGCTTCCAGGATGACGCCACCCTCGGTGACGGCGCCCATGGGCTCGGCTTCAACGAGTACGGGTTCGACGCGCTTTGCCGCTTGGTCGGCACCAATCCCTACTTTCTCCAGCGCCTGAGCGAGCCGGGGCTGGCAAGCGCCATCCTCAACGATGTCCTGCTCTCCGGCAACGCGATCAAGCCGCTCGATACCCTGGAACTGATCTGCGATGAAGCATCCAACCAGGTAGCGTGAGACGCTAACCACCTGTCAGTGATGACTTTCCACCGATGACCGAAGCTGCAGGGATGCAGTGATGCGTGAGGGGTAACAGCAAGGACCGTCCGGACGATTTCGCTTCTCAGTCAATCAGATGGGATGCTTTTTCGGTAGATGTCGAGACACCAAACACCCATCCAGCACATGCCGCCGAGCCAGCCGGTCAGGCGCCTGCGTCAACGACACACCGCATGCCCCGCAGCACGAGGTCCTGAACCAGCTGTGCCGGCCGATCCAGGGCTGGTTGGATGCGCTCGGCATCGCCCCCGGTCAAGATCAGCCTCGGGGACTGCCCGGCCTCGGCAGCCAGCCGATCAAAGAGCCGAGTCGCCAGCGAGGCCAGTCCTTGGAGACTCCCCGCGGCCACAGCCGGCGCCGTATCCGTCGCCCAAGGCTCGCCCGCCGGGTCCGCCTCGATGCGAGGTATCCGCGTGCCCATGAGCAGACTCTTGCGCATCATCTCAACCCCCGGGAGGATCAAGCCGCCGAGATGACGGCCGTCAGCGAGCAGCAGATCGAAGGTCGCTGCGGTCCCCGCATCGACGATTAGGCAGGCCTGCTGACACAGCTCGTGCGCAGCAATCAACGCCAGCCAACGGTCGACCCCCAGACGCAAGGGCTCCTCGTAAGCAATACGGACGCCGCCAAAGACTGCCTCTGTGCGCAGATACTCCGGGGCGCGCCGCCACAGCGCCCGGGTAACACGCTCGAGCGCGTCGGCGACCTCTTGGCCGCCCACATTACTGACGACCAAGCGCTCCGGCGGCTCCAACTGCTCCCACTGCGCCAGGAGGTCGAGCGGGACCCCGCCGCTGTGACGGACAACCGCCATGTCCCAGGCGCAGTCCTGGCCATGGCAAGTCCAGCGCAAATTCGAGTTACCGATGTCGATCAGGAGATTCATAGGGCAGGAGTCTCTGGGCGCTCAATGGGTCTCAGACTGACCTCGCCGGCCTGGAAGCGCCGTAGGCCAGTCGAGGTTTCAAGCTGCAGGGCACCCTCGTCCGAGATGCCGGCATGACGCCCTTCGATCACTTGATCGCCAAAGATGACACGCACGGGCTCGCCCGCCAGGGGGTCGAAAGCACGCCAGGGATCGAGAAAAGGTGAGAGCCCCTCACGACCATACCGCTCAAGCGCATGGACGAGGGCCTCGACAAGGGCACCGGCGAGCCGATTTCGGCCCAGCGGAGCCCCATCCAGAATCTCGTTCAGCGAGACCCAAGGTTGATCGATGTCGGGCGCCTGGCTTTGCCGCATGCTCAGGTTGAGACCCAAGCCAACAACAAGATGACTTGGCCCCTGAGACTCGCCGGCCACCTCCAGGAGCAGGCCCGCCAGCTTGCGCCGATGCCAAAGGATGTCGTTGGGCCATTTCAGGGCGATGTCTTGCACGCCATGAGCCGCTAGCACCTCAGCAAGGGTCGCGCCGGCCGCCAGGCTCATCCCACCCAGAACACCAGGTCCGGTCGGATAGCGCCAGAGCACCGACAAATAGAGATTGACGCCGAAGGGCGACTGCCAGGAGCGGCCCCGACGCCCACGGCCAGCGGTCTGCTGCTCGGCGATGCAGACCGCGCCAGCGGGAGCGCCAGCCGCCGCGGCGCGCATCAGAAAGGCGTTGGTCGAGTCGATCTGGCGGTGCAGCTCCAGACGGCTTACCAGATGGCGTCCGTGATCGCTCATAGCGCCCAAGAGTCGCTCCGCATCCAGCAGCTCGAGTGGCGTCAGCAGACGGTAGCCGCGGCCGCGGACGGATTCGAGCGCAAGCCCCAGCTCGTCGGTGGTCTTCCTGAGCGCCTTCCACACCGCCGCGCGCGTGATCCCCAGATGAGCGGCGATGGCCTCCCCGGAATGAAAGGCACCGTCAGCCAAGAGTTCAATGAGCGCGATGTTTCGCTCCATAGCAACCTCAGGCGCGACTTGCCAGCCAGGCGCTGCGGGCCTGCGCAACGGACTCAGAGACCGGCTCCAGGATCTGCAGTTCGCAGGTATCTCGCTCTGCGGGTTGGGGGCGCGCCATCACCTGCATCAGCGCGTCGCGACGGAACAAGTGGATTTGGATCTCGCCGGCCGCCTTGGCGCCGATCGCGACCAAGGCATCGAGATTCGCCGGCGTTACCCGCAACCCGTCGACAGCAATCAAGACATCGCCGGGCGCGATGCCTGCATCCTCTCCCGCGCCGCCACTCAAGACGTTCTGTACGATCGCCTCGGCGACGCCGGACCGCAGACGCAGGGCCAGCGTCGGACTGGGCTGGATCGGCTCGAACTGGTCGACGCAGCCGCCAAGGTCCTTCGCGTCGAGCTGCGGTCGTAAGCGCATTTCGATACCGACGCTGCGCAGTAAGCTGGCCAGGTCGAAGTCCTCGGTTGAATCAACCACCTGCGCGAAAAACCCTCGAAGGTCCAGACCTGTGACCTCCATTGCAAGGGTTTCGAAGCCGCGCTCGGGCAGGCCGAGGTCGGTCTTGCCATGACGCTGCCAAAGCGCACGCATCACCTCGTCCAGCGACGAACGACCCTGCGTCTGACGCCGGATCTCGAGATCGAGTCCGAGGGCGGCCAAGGCCCCTTTCGCGTAGTAGCTCACGATGGCGTTCGGGGCGTTTTCATCCTGCTTGTAGAACTTGGTCCAGGCATCGAAGCTCGACTCGGCGAGCGTCTGCAGCCGGCGGCCGGGTGTGCGCATGACGCGGGTGATGGTCTCCGCCAGCATGCCCAGATAGGCCTTTTGATCGACACAACCACTGCGGACTAGGGCAAGCTCATCGTAATAGGAGGTGATGCCCTCGAAGACCCACAGCAGACGCGTGTGCGCCTCCTGCTCCAGGGTGGCTTCCGCGAAGACCTGGGGTCGAATGCGCTTGACGTGCCAAAGATGGAAGTATTCGTGGCTGCAGAGACCGAGAAAACGGCGATAATCGGCGGAGGCAGCAGAGGATTCGGTCCCGAGCTGCGGCAGATCATCCCGCGAGCAGAGGAGACTGGTCGAGAAGGCGTGCTCCAAGCCGCCGTATCCTTCACCCAGCGCGGTCACCAAGAAAAGGTAGCGATCGATCGGCAGCTCGCCGAAAAACCCTGCATGCTCCGCACAAATCCTGCCGAGATCCCGCTCCAGGCGGGGCTTGTCGACATGACGCCCGCCATTGATGACCATCTGGTGCGGCACCGCACCGACGTCGAAAGTAAGCCGCTCGAAGTGTCCTATTTCGACGGGATGGTCGATCAGGTCTTCGTAGGAATCCGCTTCATAGAGACCAAACCCGGAGCCATCGACCTCAAGCGCGCGCAGACTGGTCGCCACTCGCCAGCCCGCGCAGGCCTCGTCATCGGGCGCTAACAGCTCGACACGACATGGCTGCTGGCCCAGCCCCTTTGCTCGCAGGAGTAGACTCGGTCCGTTGAAGTAAGCGTGCGTCAGATCCAGATGGGCTGCGCGCACCGAAAGATCCCAAGCGAAGACCTCATAGCGAACACGCACTGCCCCCACACCCGGGCACAGCCAAGTCTGCTTGTCCTGCTTTTGCAGCGCTAGAGGGCACCCCTCCGCGTCGGTCGCGGCGATGCTGACGATGTTGCGCGCGAAATCCCGAATCATGTAGCTGCCGCGAATCCAGGCCGGCATGCTCAGCTCGAGTGGCGCCTGCAGCGGCCCTGCGATCACAAGCTCAACACAAAAGAGATGAGCACGTGGACGACATGGGGCAATGCGATAGGTGACGGCGCTAGCGTCTGGGGTTGGCTCGGACATTCCGCTCGATTCCCGCTGGGCGGCACCCGAGATGGCAGGTCCCACCTTGACTGAGGCTGGACGGAGAGATCGCGATACGGCTAAACATCTCGAGCCGCGCCACCCTCGGACAGGAGGATGGCAGCTGTCTCCGCACTGAAAGCGCCACTATCCCGTAGGCAGCTCAGGCGGTCAATGTTGATGCAAGCGGAGGGCGAGACGAGGGACGGGAGCGCTCCGGGCCGCAGGCAGCCCGGAGCCGGCCGGATGAGCTACCAGCGAGATCCGGAAGCTGCCTGCTCTCCACGCGGCTTGGCTTGATTGACGCGCATGTTGCGTCCCTTCAGCGGGGTTTCGTTCAAGCTCTTGATGGCGGCATCTGCCTCGGCGTTGTCCGGCATCTCGACGAATCCAAAACCCTTGGAACTGCCAGTGAACTTATCGGTAATGAGATTGACGCTCGAAATCTCGCCGTAAGCACCGAAGGCTTCGCGAAGCTCATCTTGAGTTACGCCATAGGACAGGTTGCCAACGTAAATGTTCATCATTCAAATCCCATAGGAGAGCGCATTGAAAAAACGGAGAGAGTGGTCGAAACGCCAATGCCGAACGCTTTCGCCGCCCTTGGCTCTCTGAAAGACAGAGGCCAAGCCAGACAGACAAGCCCAATACTTATCTTCGGCGAGGACAATAGTAGATCGCGCGGCGTCCCGCTATCCGTACATCTACGCTTCAGTTTATCGGCGTCGGACGGGATCGAAACCTTCCCGAGCGGCAGGCTGAGGCGATTGCGGAGAAATCTCATGCCAGATGGCACCGGAGCGAGGTTCGCTTTCAAGCAACACCGGCGGGAGCATCGTCGCGTTTTCTGACCGCCGATGCGACACGAAAGGCGGGGCCCGAGACAAGTCAGCGGGTATGAGCTTCGGCGGAAATCGCCCTAAGCCCGCGAGGGCAAGTCGCATCCGCACCCAGATCAAGCAGTCTCTCCCTGCATGGCGTCATCAATACCCAAGGCATATTAGCCGGAGGACGGGCGCGCGACGGCGTCGGAAGACAGCGGAATCAGACAGACTGAAAGGATCAGGCGGAAACGGGACGCAAGGCCAACGCCTGCGGCCCTTTGTCGAGAAACTCATGAAGAGCCCGCGCATCGCCCAGCGGAGGATGACGCGGCGATGTAAAAGGAAAGCACTTCCAGCATCACCGACCTGTGCGGCACCAGCAATGACTAGAAGTCTTTGAAAAAAGCACGCGACTCGAAAACGAGGTTTGCGAGTCGCGACTCAGCCACATTAAGGGCTACATCGAGCGATTCAAGCACTCGCCAAGCGCAACCTTGCGATTACCAAAATCCCCCGAAGACACAAGCCCAAGCGGCTCGCTAGAGCGTCACAGCGCTCACGATCACCCCTCGACCAGACGCAGTGACTTCGCCTTAAAGGCTTCACGGTCGTCCTTGGAAGAAGGATCGTAGCCCTCATCGCGCATCTTCTGCTTCATCCATCCCGGAAGCACGCCGCGAACATAGACGTTCTCGGAATTTTCGGGATCGACATAGCGCTTATATTGCCGGCTACTGACGAGCTTCCGCGGCGCTCCGGGACCACGCCGACGCCGGGGCGCAATCATGGAGATAATTTCATCCAGCTCATAGCCGTTGCTGAGGATGAGATCTTTCACTTGCTGAGCAACGTCATCCTTACGCTCCTCATGGCGCACTTCGAGCAATTGCCTCAACTGCGCTTTCTTGCTTTCGGCCTCTTCGAGCTGCCGTTGGATTTCTTCGACGCTAAGGTCAGCGTACTCCACTTGCGATACCTCCTAGTAGTAAAGACACGAGAATAAAAATCGACCATCACTGGCTTAACGTAATCATGGATGCGGGACATACCTGATGTCAAGGAAGATACGCTTTATTGCACACTGATAAGGCGATTGGCGGAAAAGCTCATACCAGATGGCGGCGGATCGAGGTTTGCCTTCAAGGAGCACCTGCGCAAGCATAGCTGGGCTATGTGGCCGCCAGTGCGACACGGAAGGCGGGGCTCGAGGCACGTCAGCGGGTATGAGCTTTGACAGAAATCGCCTAAGGAATTGGTCCGCCTTCAGCGACTTCCTATAGCGCAGCAGGAGAACAGAACAGAGATCACAAAAAGTGTTCATGCACGAAGAGGCAACACCGCTTGAGACCTCAAGAGAACAACTCATCAGCCCCGCACTGAACTCACCTTGCCCTGAAAGGCACTCTCCTAAATCCGACTATTGGAGCCGCAAAGGCAAGAAAGGCGAGCAAGAAACACGAAGACCAGTCTCCATCTGAGACGAACCAGGATCAACCCGAGATCCACGCATGGAGCACAAGAAACCACCTCGGACTCGAATCAAGATCACCTAACAGCCAACGTCAAGGCCCTCGTCAGAAGCCAAGTGGCCAATGGCCAATAGGTCGCCAGGGGCAGATACCCAAAGACAGAGGCGATGGCCGGGCGTCTCCATTCGGCCTTACCCACAAAGAGGTCGATGCACCCATCCGGCACAGAAGAGCGGCGGCGGACCAATGCTGGGATAGCGAAGGCACAAGAACTCGAGGAAGCGGATCGAGGCGTCCAAGATAGCCTTCCCGCCCAGAGCGCGGCACGAGCCTAGTAGAATCCTTGAGGGCGCAAAATGCTTGCAGATGAGTCAAATGTCGATGAAGCGTCCGACCATCCAAGGCCGTCGGGATCGGGATCGGGATCGGGATCGGGATCGGGATCGGGATCGAACCGACGATAGCGATCCCGATTCCGATAGCGATCCGGATGGCATGACTCGTCGGTCTGAGGCGAAGCCTCGCTAGCGGTTCACCATCGCACGCGAATCAACCACGGCGCTCGGGCAAGAGAAACATGGCATCGCCATAGCTGAAGAACCGATACCCCTGGGCTACCGCATGCCTGTAAGCCGTCATGATGCGATTGTAGCCAGCAAAGGCCGCAACCAGCATCAGCAAGGTCGACTCGGGCAAATGGAAATTCGTGATCATCGCATCGACAACCCGAAAGCGATATCCAGGACGAATGAACAACCGGCTCTCTCCGCGGAAAGGTTGAAGACAGCCTCCCGCCGCAGCGGTTTCGAGACTGCGCACGCTCGTTGTCCCGACTGCGATGACCCGTCCACCCGAGCGACGCACCTCGGAAATTCGCTCACAGGCTGCCTCACTGACCTCTAGCCACTCGGCATGCATGACGTGTTGATCGAGGTCCTCGACTCTGACCGGCTGAAAGGTCCCTGCCCCGACATGCAGAGTGACCTCGACGTGACCGATGCCTAATGCCTTCAATGCAGCAAATAGGCTTTCATCAAAATGCAAGCCCGCCGTCGGCGCCGCAACAGCACCCATCTCGCGCGCGAAGACGGTCTGATACCTGGCCTCATCCGAGACCTCATCCGGCCGGCGAATATAGGGCGGCAAAGGCAAATGCCCGTAGGTCGCCATGACGTCCGCAAAGGCGGACTGCAGTAAACGCAGACGAAAGAGGCCTTCTTCGCGCTGTAAAACCTCCGCTTGCACGCCGCCTTCAAGCTCAATTCGACTTCCAGTCTTGGGCGGCTTGCTCGCCCTGATATGCACCAAGGCTTCGTTGGATGCGAACAGGCGCTCGACCAGAAGCTCGACGCGCCCTCCGGTCGATTTATGACCAAAGAGCCTAGCGCGCATCACGCGCGTGTTGTTGAAGACGAGCAGATCCTTCGGCCGCAGCAAGCTAGGAAGAGCTGTGAACACGAGATCGCGTGGAGCGGCCTCCAAGTCATCCAGCGCCAGCAATCGGGAGGCCGAGCGCTCATCGAGTGGATACTGAGCGATCAGCTCGGGCGGGAGATCATAATAGAAATCGGAACGACGCATCCCCGAAAGTTTATCATGTTCGACCGCTAGACCTGTCGCACACGAATGCGGTCCTCCTAGGGCCGCCACGCTCACGCGAGCCCGACGCCAGTCGCGCGAATGCCCCCTATTCAACACCACAGCCGATAACGCGAGCGAATTCATCGCTCAGACAGCAGATTAGGTACAGGATTCCCACCCATGACGAAGCTCGGCATCGATCGATTGCTAGACAATCCCGATCTTAGAAAACCGCTTTGGGGCCGCCGGGCTGCCCTGCTTGGACACGCCGCATCAATGACCTCGGCGGGAGTCCACAGCCTTGATGCGCTCATGGCACTCGGGGAGCTGAAGATCACCGCTGCCTTCGGTCCTCAACATGGCATGAAGGGCGACAAGCAAGACAACATGATCGAGACCACGAACGAGGTCGACCCACGTTATGGCATCCCCATCTTTAGCCTCTATGGCGAGGTCCGTTACCCCACCGCGGAGATGCTAGACAGCTTCGATGTTCTGCTTGTGGATCTTCAAGACATCGGCACGCGCATCTATACCTATGTAACGACCCTCGCCTACCTCCTCGAGGCCTGCTCGGCAGCGGGGAAGAGCATTTGGATTCTCGATCGGCCGAATCCGGCTGGGCGCCCCATCGAAGGCACCATTCTGGAGCCCGGCTGGGAAAGCTTCGTTGGTGCTGGACCCATGCTGATGCGCCATGGCCTGACCTTCGGCGAACTCGCCAAATGGATGGTGAGCCAGCGCGGGCTCGATCTAGACCTGCACCTCGTTGCCATGGAGGACTATCGCCCGGCGGAAGGGCCTGGCTATGGCTGGCCCATCATGGAGATCTCCTGGGTCAATCCAAGTCCTAACGCATCCAGCCTCAATATGGCGCGCTGTTTCCCGGGGACCGTGCTCCTCGAGGGTACGACGCTGTCGGAAGGTCGCGGGACGACGACCGCACTCGAGCTTGTCGGCGCGCCCGACCTGGACTTCGAGCGCATTCTAGGGCGCATGCGTCAAGAGCAGGCAGCATGGACCCAAGGTGCCTTGATTCGGCCCTGTTGGTTCGAGCCGACCTTCCACAAGCATGCCGGCAAGCTCTGCGCTGGGCTGCAGATGCACACCGACAATGCGCACTATCAGCACGAGCAGTTCCGCCCCTACCGCTTGATGGCACTTCTGTTCAAGAGCCTGCGCGCCGAATACCCGGACTATCCGCTCTGGCGTGACTTCCACTATGAGTACGAGACCGAGCGGCTCGCGATCGACCTGCTGGCCGGTGGATCCTTCTTGCGTGAATGGGTCGACGACCCCGAGGCAGGGCCGGACGATCTGGAGCAGCGTTTGAATAGAGACGAGTCGAGCTGGGCAGATGCCAGCGCTCCGCATCGCGTCTATGGGTGAGGCAGGGCTCTCATGCAGGAAGCTTGCGGACTGGCTCATCGACTGACTGGCCAGCGCCAAGCCTGAGAATCACGCGAAGACCAGGCTGGTGATCTGAAAGCTCAATGGACGCCCGGTGGAGCTGGACGACGGCTTGCACCAAGCTCAAGCCCAAACCACTACCAGGGGTGGAACGACTATCGTCAGCGCGAAAGAAGCGACGAAAGACCTGATCGCGAAGCTCGGCCGGAATGCCAGGCCCATCGTCGGCCACCTCGACACGAGCACCGCCGCCTGGCTCGGCGTCAACCAGAATCTGGATCTCACCGCCCGCAGGCGTGTATTTGATCGCATTGTCGACCAGATTGGCGAGCGCCTGGAACAAGAGATCCCGATCACCGAAAACGCGCCCCGGACCTGCGCTCGAGTAGATGAGCTGCTGCCCGCGCTCGGCGGCAAGCGGCTCATAGAGTTCGACCACATCTTGCACCAGCGGAGCCAGATCCACCTCGGCAAAGGCGGCGCGCCGACTGCCCGACTCAATGCGCGCGATGCGCAGCAAGGCATTGAAGGTCGAGAGCATCTCTTCGGCGTCACCAATGGTCTCTTCCGCCAGATCGATCGCCTTCCCCGAGGCCGACAGCTCGGCGCTCAACAGCTCGAGCTTGTTGCGCAAGCGCGTCAGCGGGGTCCGCAGATCATGCGCGATGTTGTCGGAGACCTGACGCACGCTCGCCATCAGCTGCTCGATCCGGTCGAGCATCGCATTGAGACTCGCAGCAAGCTGGTCAAAATCGTCGCCACTGCCGCTCAGAGGGATGCGTCTGGACAGATCACCCGCCATGATCTCGCGGCTCGTCTGGTTGATCGACTCCAGCCGCCTCACCAGCCCCGCGCTCATCAGCCAGCCGCCAAGCAGCGCCAAGGCGGCCGTGATCGCTAGACCCCAGGTCAGGGCGTCGAGAATCAAGGCGCGCGTCGCCTCGAGATCCCGAACATCACGCCCAACCAGCAAACGCAGACCACCGCGCAGCGCAAACACTTGAGCGCGCGCCTCATGCTCCTCAGTGCGCGCGGGACCCCACTCACGCAGCCTGAAGCCGATCCAGCCGTCCGCGTCCGGGGACTCCGGGGGCCAACGGTCAAGATTGCCGACGACCCGCTCCAAGCCACTGTCGACCAGCAGATAGACGCTCGCACCCACGGGGTCGCGCGCGACCCGCTCGGTGATCAGGGCCGTCAGCCCACCCAAGCCGCGCCGGCGGTACTGCTCGGCAAGGCCACGGATCTCGGCCTGAATGGTCGCCGTCGTTTGGCGGTCCATGTAGCCGGCCGTCGACCAGTAGATATAACCAAGCAGAATGGCGACGGAAACGCTCAGCAGGAGGACGTAGAGAAGCGCGAGCCGGAAGGTCGAGCTGCGCAGAATCCTGGCAGCCCCCGTGCGCAACTGAGCCCAAGCGCCAGCGCGCGAATCAGGCGGCATCATGCGGCACGCAGCATATAGCCCGCGCCGCGAACCGTCTGCAGCAAGGGTGCATCGAAGTCCTTGTCGATCTTGCCCCGCAGCCGGCTGATGTGCACGTCGATCACGTTTGTCTGGGGATCGAAGTGATAATCCCACACCTGTTCGAGCAGCATGGTCCGGGTGACGACTTGACCGGCATGCCGCATCAGGCACTCGAGCAAGCGGAACTCCCTTGGCTGGAGCAGAATCTGCGTACCGGCTCGATTGACCTCCCGCTTGAGAAGATCCATCTCCAAATCAGCCACACGCAGGCGCGTCTCGGGCGCATCTGGACTGCCGCGTCTCAGCAGTGCCTCGACACGGGCCTGGAGTTCCGAGAAGGCAAAGGGCTTGATGAGATAGTCGTCTCCCCCGGCACGCAGCCCCTCGACGCGGTCGTCGACCTCGCCGAGGGCGCTGAGGAAGAGCACGGGCGTCTGATTGCCAGAGGCCCGCAGCGTTCGGACGATGCCGAGCCCGTCAAGGCCAGGCAGCATCCGGTCGAGGATGAGAACGTCGTACTCGCCACTGGCAGCGAGCAGGAGCCCCTCCCGACCATCCGCAGCCTGGTCCACGACGGCACCCGACTCCGCGAGGGCCTTGTGCAGATAGTCCGCCATCTGGCGGTCGTCTTCCACCAACAGGATTCGCATGAGCCCTCCGCTCGCCCGCACCCTTAAGCGGCCAAGGGAACCGCAACGAAGCGCGCTCGCCCACCTTGCTCCACGCGCATGATCAGGGCCTGCTGCTGCTCCTCAGCTGCGCGGTGCAAGGCCGCGACGATCTGATCCGGCGATTCGACCAGCTCCGCGCCGACCATGGAGATGAGACTCCCCGACTTGATGCCCGCCTTGGCGGCCGGACTACTTGGCTCCACCCGCGCGACAAAAACCCCTTTCTGATCGGCGCCCAACCCGTACTGCATCCGCACCTCTGGGGTCAAGGGAGCCAGGAGCAGGCCCAAGCGAGGCTGATTGGCATCGGCGCCCGCATCTTGCTGCGCGAGGGCTCCCTCATCACCGGGCATGGCGCCAACGGTCACACTCAGCGTGCGCACCTTGCCGTTACGGACCACCTCGAGTGACATCTCGGAGCCAGCCTTGGTGCTCGCGACAAGCTTAGGAAGATCCTTATAGTCCTTCAAAGGCTCACCCTTGGCGCGAATGATGACGTCGCCGGCACGCAAGTCAGTGTTGCTGACCGGTCCGTTGGGAATCACATCAGCGACCAAAACGCCCTCCGCCTGATCAAGCCCCAGGCCAGCCGCGAGTTCTGGGGTCACGGCCTGAATCTGGATGCCGAGCCAGCCGCGCTCCACCCGACCATCCTCGCGCAGATCGGCAACGATCTGCTGCACGGTCTCCGCTGGAATCGCGAAGCCGATCCCGACGTTGCCACCAGTAGGCGAGTAGATCGCGGTATTGACGCCAATGACGCGCCCCTTGGTATCGAACAGCGGCCCACCCGAGTTGCCACGGTTGATCGCCGCATCAATCTGCAAATAGTCATCATAGGGGCCAGCGTGAATATCACGACCCCGAGCGGATATGATACCTGCGTTTACGGAGCCCCCGAGTCCGAAAGGATTCCCCACAGCAAGCACCCAATCCCCGACCCGCGCCTTGGAGGAATCACCAAGCGCGACATAAGGGAGCGGAGACCCCGCATCGATCTTCAGGAGCGCCAGATCCGTCTTCTCGTCCCGCCCGACGACTTGAGCCGGATATTCCGACCCGTCGTTCAGTACCACGCTCACGGCCGTCGCGCCATCAATGACATGATTGTTGGTCACGATGTAGCCGTCCGAGTCGACGAGAAAGCCGGATCCTTGACCCTGAACCTGATGCTGAGACAGGCGCCCCTGCTCCTCGAAAAAGTGGCGGAATGGCTCGGGCAGCGCCCTCCCCCGCGGAAAGACGCCATCCCCAGATCCGCTCATGGGGCTACCAGGCTCCGCCGTGACCTTGACATTGACGACGGCCGGCGTCACTTGCTCAGCCACGTCGGCAAATCCCGGCAGCACGCTGGCGGTTGCACCGGCCGAGCTGGTCACCGGCGCAGGGAGAGGGCTGTTGGCATGTGCCAAAAGAGCCCCGCCGCCCGCGAGTGAGCAGGCGATTGCGACGACGAGCGCACGCTTGACTCTGCCACCTTTGGCCGCATTTCGATTACCCTGGAGAGGACCTGGATGTTCAATCATTGCACAATAACCTCGATGCCGAGTGGAGTTGAGGCGCTGCGCACGCCTTGCTCGGAACGCGCCTGCAGCTGCCTCGATCGCCTGTCAGTATCGGGTTGACTCCATTGCAGCAGGCTTAACGTCGGCTTAACTTTTGGTTAGGTCGCGCCAGAGCCGTCCGTTTTCGACATCCACCTCAAGCGCATGACTTAAAGAACCTCAAGCGCATGACTCAAGACCTGGACGAGGGCCCAAAGGAAGCGAGCGGAACCGCAAAGGCTTAGAAGGTGTCCGTTAATGTTTTCCCGATGCGAGCGATGCCGCCCGAAACACCCGCCCCCCCCCTCTTTTTTCAAGAGGTGGGGATCGTTGTTAATGGAGACTTTCTTACACAAAGCGCGTCTCCGCATTCATCCATCCGAGTAACGACCTCAACATCCCTCAGGAGCATCAAGATGACTAGCCAATTACGTTTCCCGACCCTAACTGCCAGCCTGCTCGCTATCACGCTCGCGAGCGCTGCCTCGGCGCAAACTGAAACCATGCCAATCGCCGGAGCGGCCACCTCTACCGAGCTCACAGGAACCGTGACCATCGTCAATCAGGAAAAGCGCATGCTGACCATCGAAACCTCGGATGGGCGCTTCGAGGTCCTGCATGTTCCCCCAGCGGTCAAGCGCCTGGATGAGATCAAGATCGGCAACCGGCTGACCATCACCGAGACCGAAGCACTCCTCGTGGACCTCAAGAAGGGCTCCGGAGCCGGCACGATCGGCATGTCCCAGAACATCACCGCCGAGCGCGACCCCGGCACCAAGCCGTCCGGCGCGATCGTCGACACAGCCACCATCAGTGGGCGTGTCGAATCCGTGGACAAAGCAGGCTCGACAGTCACCATTCAAGGCCCGAACCGCGCCGTCACCCTCAAGGTTGAGGACCCCGCACTGCTAGACTCCCTGGCCGTTGGCGACGGCGTCGAGGCGAGCTACATGCGCGTGATCAGCGGAAAGGTAGAATTCCAATAGACTGAGGTCCCAAACGGGGCTCGGGCGCCATGCGCCCGAGCCCCCGAACCGGGTTCGCGTGGGCTGCAGCCGCGCAAGCCCATCACCATTGATCAAAGGTCCAGATTGATTAGAGATCCGCATTGATCAAAGATCCAAGGAACCGCGTGAACAGAGCCCCCAAGCGAGCCTGGCCGAAGATAGCGCTCGCAGCCGCATTGGCCGTTGGGCTCGCGAGCTGCCAAACGAACAACCCCAAGCAGAAAGAAGAGTGCAGACCAAAGCCGGGAATGACGACCACGGAGTTGGCGGGCTGCGGCTGCTTCTCAGCGAACAGACAATCGCGGTACACCATTGGATCGTCGACCGATCAGGCCGGCCAGCAGGTCCAGAGCATCTCAATCCTCAACTACGTTTGCCCGATCGAGACAGGCGGGATGAGCCAGGTCGTCGTCGTCAACGGCATCGCCAAAGAAGTCTTCGAATAGGCCGTATCCGGCAGCACGCATCGACTGGCTGCGGGTCCAATCCGAAAGATACCGAACCTGAGACACCACAGGGGTGAGCGGGCGCCGGATCGAGGTTTATCCAGTGGGAGCATCGCCGAGCCCTGCGATCGTCGGAGCAACACGGAAGGCGAGGTGCGAGACAAGTCAGCGGAGATGCGCTTTGACAGAAATCGCCTAAAACCGAGGTGCTCGAGATCTTGGAGGAGATCGAGATCGGCGTCGATGACGCTCAGGGATCGCTTCAGCCGCGCCTTAACGCGCGATGAATTTGCTGCCTGGCTGCACTCAGCCTGAGGGTTCGCGGCCGTTCAGCGCCTGCAGGATCTTGGCGATGGCCGCGGAATCCAGATCGCCCAGCCCCTGACCGACCAGGGCGTTGAGATACTGCGAGATCATGGCCGCCGAGGGCAAGCAGAGCCCAAGCTCCGCGGCCGCCTCGCCCAGGATACGCATGTCTTTCTGATGGAGGCGGGCCTTGAAGCCAGGCTTGAAGTCATCGTCGATCATGCGCTGACCGTGGACCTCCAAGACCCGGCTGTTCGCAAAGCCACCGAGCAAGGCCTCGCGAACCCGAGCCGCATCAACGCCCGAGGCCTGCGCCAACAAGATGGCCTCGGCGACGCCCGCAATGGTCGCGCCAACCACGACCTGGTTGCAGGACTTGCACACCTGGCCGGCGCCAATATCGCCGATGTGGACGACGTTTTGGCCCATGACCTGGAGCAGCGGCAGCACACGCCGGAAAGCGCCTTGCGAGCCGCCGACCATGATGGAGAGCTTGCCCTCAATGGCGCCAGCCTCGCCTCCCGAGACGGGTGCGTCCAGCATCTCGACGCCGCGCTCACCGAGCCGCTCGGCGATGCGGCGCGTCGCCGACGCTGAGATGGTGCTCATGTCGACGATGACCGAGCCAGGCCGCGCGCCCTGGATGACGCCCTGCTCGCCCAGGATCACCGCCTCGACGTCCGGCGTATCCGCCACCATGGTGAAAATGACATCCGCCCGCCGAGCCACCTCGGCCGGACTGGCACAGGTCTGCGCCCCGGCATCCGCCAGTGGCTGCATGGATGCCGCTCGGCGCGCATGCACCTGCAGTTCATGGCCCGCCCGTAGAAGATTCAGGGCCATCGGACGCCCCATGATGCCGAGGCCGATAAATCCCAGGATCTCACTCATAAGCAGGCACCTCATTGGCGTCCAGAAGCTCAAGCCAGTGCACCACCGGGACCTCCGTGCCAGAGTCTAAATGGAGCTGGCAGCCGACATTCGCCGTTGCAATCATCTCCGGAGCGCCGGAGGTCAATGCACTCAGTTTTCTCGCCTTGAGTTGGGCGGACAGCTCCGGCTGCGTCACGGAGTAGGTTCCCGCAGAGCCGCAGCAAAGATGCGCATCCGGGACGCTCGTGAGGGCAAAGCCGAGGCGCGTTAGCACGGGCTCGACGAGGTTCTTGAGCTGCTGGCCGTGCTGCAGACTGCAGGGCGAATGGAAGGCAACCTTGCGCCCTCGGCCTGGCGCACCGAGCGGAGCGAGATCCTCGGCGGCCAGGATCTCCACTGGGTCGCGCGCCAGCGCCGCCACCCGCGCCGCCTTCTCCGCGTAGCTCGGGTCTTCGGCAAGGACCTCGCCATACTCCTTCACCATGGTGCCGCAACCGCTGGCCGTGATCAGAATCGCCTCACAGCCGGCTTGAATCTCGGGCCACCAGGCATCGATGTTTCTCCGCATGGCGTCCAATGCGGCTTCGCGATCGTTGAGGTGGTAAGCCAGCGCCCCACAGCACCCTGCCTCGGGCACCTCGAGCAGATCGATTCCAAGGCGCGCCAGCACACGGGCCGCCGTCGCGTTGGTCCCTGGCGTCGCGACCGATTGCACACAGCCGCCGAGCACCAGCATCCGACGCTGCCCCGCCGAGGCCGGCCAAGGTCCCGCCGAACGCGGCTGGGGAAGCTTGGCCTGGAGGCTGTGCGGCAGCGCCGGACGCAACGCCCGGGCAAGCCCGAGCAAGGGTCGGACCCGTCGCGGGTAGGGCAGCACCCTGAGCATCAGCCAGCGCAGCAGACGCTCGCGCACTGGGCGCCGGACCCGCTCCTCCACATAGTGCCGCCCGATGTCCGCCAGCCGTGCATAGCGCACCCCGGACGGGCAGGTGGTCTCGCAGGCGCGGCAAGTCAAACAGCGGTCCAGATGCTGTTGGGTGACGCGTGTCGGCGCCTGCCCCTCCAGGACCATCTTGATCTGATAGATGCGACCGCGAGGACCGTCCAGCTCGTCGCCAAGCAGCTGATAGGTGGGGCAGGTGGCGGTACAGAAGCCGCAGTGCACGCAGGCGCGCAGGATGGCATCGGCCTCCTGGCCCTCGGGCGTCGCGAGAAAGTCCGGCAGAATCTCGGTTTGCACGCTGGGGGCTCCTAGAGGCTCGGGTAGAGCCGGCCAGGGTTGAGGATGCCGTGCGGATCGAAAGCGCTCTTGACGCGGCGGTGCAGCTGCATCAGGTGCGCGGGCAAGGGGTGAAAGACCTCACCGGAGCGGTCGCCGCCGCGGAAGAGTGTCGCATGACCGCCCAGCTTGGCGACCTCTGCCCGGACCTGCTCCGGCGCATCCGCGCTCCGCAGCCAGCGCTGCCCGCCACCCCATTCGATCAGCATGACACCCTCGAGCGCCGGCCGAGGTGCGCTTTGCGGCAGCGACAGCCGCCAGAGTGGAAGGTCTCCGGCAAAAAAGGGATGCTGCTGCTCGCGCAGCTCGTCACGCCAAAAGCGCGCTGCGGCGCCTGGCTCGACGGCCTCGCCGCCGATCCGCTCCACGGCTTCCTCGACACCCTGGGCCGCGCCCGACAAACGGATCCAAAGCCGTTCACCATCAAAGCAAGTTGCGGTCAGGGGCAAAGGCTTGGCGGACCAGGCGCTCATCCGCTCGAGCGCCCCCTTCTCGTCGCACTCGAGCACCTGCGTGCGCGTCACTGCGGGCGCCGGCAGGACCTTGAGGCTCACATCCAAGAGGACGCCGAGGGTACCGAGCGCGCCGACCATAAGCCGTGATACGTCATAGCCGGCGACGTTCTTCATGACCTCGCCCCCGAACCTGAGCACCTCACCACGGCCCGTGAGTACGCGCACGCCCAGCACGAGATCTCGAGCCGAGCCCTGATAGGGGCGCGCCGGCCCGGAGAGTCCGGCAGCGATGGTGCCGCCAAGTGTCGCCGCGGCGCCATCGGCATTGGCGAAATGGGGGGGCTCGAAGGCGAGCATCTGGCCGGCCTCGGCCAAGGCTGCCTCGATGTCCGCGAGCGGAGTCCCGCAGCGGGCCGTCACGACCAGCTCTTTGGGCTCGTAGGTGAGGATGCCGGCGTGCTCCGCGACGGCGAGCGACGTCGCTTCGACGTCACGCCCAAGAAAGGACTTGGTCCCCTGACCCACGACGGCGAGCGGCTCGGCGTCTACCGCCGCCGCTCTGATGCGATCTTGAAGCTGACTTGTCAGATCCTTTTCCACGCTCGGCCTCATCGGGGTTTCAGGGGCACACAGGGACTGTATGGCCTGCTCGCCTTTGCGGAAGTCGGGGCAGGTAGCGACAACCCAACCCCTGAGCCCCGAGCCAGGCGCCAGGCGCCAAGCGCAAGCGCAAGCGCAAGCGCGGCCTCAGCCTAGACTGACCGACCTGAGCGCGGCGCGAATGATCTCCTCCGAGGTCTTCGCCCCGTCATCGACCGCGCGGGCCATACGGCTGGCATCGGGCGGGCGGTAGCCGAGCGCCACCAGCGCGCTCACCGCATCCGCCATGGCTTGGTCACGGTCATCGACAGGCGCAGCGCTCGGCCTCGACAGCCCGGGCATGGCCGTATCGAGACCTGGGATTCGATCTCGCATCTCGATCAGCAGCCGCTGCGCGGTCTTCTTGCCGACGCCAGGAATCCGGGTCAAGGCGGTCGAATCCTCCTGCTCGACGCACTGCGCAAAACGCGCCGCGTCCATCCCGGAGAGAATCGCCAGCGCCATCCGGGCGCCAACGCCGGAGACCTTCAGCAGGGCGCGAAAGAGCGCGCGGTCGTGCTCGCGCATGAAGCCGTAGAGGACTTGGGCGTCCTCGCGCACCGCCAGGTGGGTGATGAGGGTGACGGTCTCGCCCACGGCCGGAAGGTCATAGAAGGTCGACATCGGGGCCTCCAGCTCATAGCCGACACCACCGACGTCTAGCAGCAGCTGCGGGGGCTGCTTGCTGACAATCTCGCCACGCAGACGGCCGATCATGATGCTGAGAAAGCGTCCATTAATAACGCCCCCCCTTTCGCAAAGGGGGGCTGGGGGAGATTTCGGGCGGCATCGCTCGCATCGGGAAACAATTGGTGGACACGTTCTAAGGTCTCCAGTCGCGCCATGAGGCAGCGGCCCGCTTACGCGCCGGGATGCCCATCGAATGCGCATGACAGAGGGCGATGGCCAAGGCATCCGCCTCGTCTTCGGTGGGGCGCTCACTCAAGGCCAAGAGCACCCGCACCATGTGCTGAACCTGAGACTTCTCAGCGCCTCCCGTGCCGACAACGGCGAGCTTGACCGATTTGGGGCTGTACTCGTGCACCGTCACCCCGCCCTTCAAGCCGGCGCAGAGCACGGCACCGCGCGCCTGACCGATCTTGAGGGCTGCGGTCGGGTCACGCGCAAAGATGAGCTGCTCGACCGCCATCTCGTGCGGCTGATAGTCAGAGACGATAGCGGCGACACGGTCGAAGATGAGCCCCAGCCGATCGGGCCAAGGCTGCTCACTGACACGAATGCAGCCGCTCGCGACGCGTGCGCTCTGATGTCCGTTGGTATCGATGACCGCGAACCCCGTGATGCGCGAGCCCGGATCGATGCCAAGGATACGATGCGGTAGCCGCATGCGTCAGGCCTGGCCAGCCCAATCAGCGGACAGGTCATGCACGGAGCCCGATGCGCGCCTCTCAGGCATCCAGCGCCTCAAGGATCTCGTCGGCGATGTCAGCGTTGTGGTAGACGTCCTGGACGTCGTCCAGGTCTTGAAGGTGCTCGACCAGCTTGAGGAGCTTTTCCGCGGTCTCTTGGTCGAGTTCGACCTGAGTCGCGGCATTGTAGGTGATCTCGGCAACCTCAGTATCCAGGCCAGCCTGGCTCAGCGCGTCCTTGACGCTCCCAAAGCTCTCCGGTGTGGTGATGACATCCAAGGACGCATCCTCATTGACGACCACGTCCTCGGCGCCCGCCTCGAGCGCGGCCTCCATGACGGTATCTTCATCCGTCCCCGGCTGGAAGCTGATGATGCCCTGCTTGGTGAAGAGATAGCTCACAGAGCCGTCCGTACCGAGATTGCCGCCGCGTTTGGTGAAGGCATGCCGAACTTCCGACGCGGTGCGGTTGCGGTTGTCACTCATACAATCCACCATGATGGCGACGCCCGCTGGGCCATAGCCTTCGTAGCGAATCTCTTCATAATTATCCCCGTCCTGATCACCGGCGCCGCGCTTGATGGCGCGATCCACGGTGTCGCGTGGCATGTTCGCGGCGAAGGCCTTATCCATGGCGAGGCGCAAACGCGGGTTCGCCGCCGGATCTGGTCCACCCTCGCGTGAGGCGACCGTCACCTCACGGATCAGCTTGGTCCAGACCTTGCCGCGCTGCTTGTCCTGCGCCGCCTTGCGATGCTTGATATTGGCCCATTTACTGTGCCCGGCCATGAATAGCGTCTCCTGCGTGAGCGTTCGGATTGGGGCGCGCCAACCACTGTGTCTTGGACCGACACCTCGGGTAAGCCGATGCATTGGCCGTAGGTGAAGGGGCCGCGCACGTCCTGAAATTCGTTTAGCCTGATAGTTTAACACCAGGCTCGGCATTCAAGGTAAGCGACTGAAATCACTCGCGACCTCACCTGCACTGCCGCCGACTTGTGGTAATCTCCAGCCCCCATTCGCCGCGCAGCAGCAGTGCCGAAGCGCCTCGATCGGACCCATCTCGACAGGACCCATCATGTACGCGACCCCGGAAACCGGCGACGGCTGGATCACCCAAGTCATCTCCGCCGACGACACAGGCTTCACCGTCGCCGCGCGCTTCTCCATCTCGAGCGCCTTTCGCGAGCTGGCCGGAGGCCGCGAGGCAGACCTCGTCTTCGCGGCCCGCAGCAGGCTCGCGCGCCTCGGAATCAACATCCTGCCGCTGGGAACGCCGGCCTTCGATAGCGATCACTGCGACCTGCAGCTACGCATCATCGCCGCGATCCGCTCATACGATATTGGCGAGCATCTCGCGCGTATCGTGGTGCCCGGGTTGCGCGTGGGACGATTGGTCTTCTGCCCAGCCGACAATCGCTTGGACTCCGCAAGCGTTCATGCGCTGATTCGCGACAACCGCCTGCAAGTGCCAGCCGGCTTTTCGCTCGACGGCAATGGCTACCTCATCATCCGGCCGCAACAGCAGATCTTTCGTTTCCAGAAACCGCTGACAACCGAGGAGGTCACGGCCATCGCGACCCACGCGGATGGCAAGGACCTGCTCAATCGGCTACAGATTCGCGAGACGGTCGACCACATCGAACTCTTGCCCAACGACGGCCTGGTGACTGCCTGCTCCATGTTCCTGCACCGCCACTACATCGTGCTCAGGAACCTCGACGAATCGCTCGGCTTCCACCTGCAGGCAACCGTGCTGGACCCCGTCTCCACGCGCGGGACCAACGTCTATCTGGAGTTCATCAATCGCACCGAGCAGCTCATCATCAATCCCAGCGTCGCCGCCTCCGTCCATGAGGCCATCCGGATCGAGCCTAGGCGCCGCTATTGGCACGGGCATTCGACCGCGCACCCGGATGCGAGCGAGACCTCGGATCAGACCGGCTGCCAAGCCTTGCTCGACATCTTCGAGCGCCTCGAAGCCATGCCCGTGCATGATCGTTATTCACATCGCATGGTCGCGGTCGCGCGCGATCCTCGAGGCCTGCTGCGTGGCGACAATCCAGAACTGCTCTGGACGCAACCGCGCGGCCCGAGAGACCCGCGCGGTGGAACCGATCTTGCCGCGAGCCTGGTCGCCGAAGGTTTGGAGATCGATACGCACAGCGAGTACGGAACTCAGATCCTCGCGCAGCTCCCGGATGGCGCGGAGGCGACCTTGCTGCTCGGCTATTTCCCAAACTTGATCGAGCACAGCCAGATCTGCGCCGCAGGGCTGCGCAAGGCCATCCGGCGCGTCGTGTTTCGGCGTGCCTCATTCGAGCACGGCCCCTTCCTATCGTCCCGCGACCATGGACGCCTCGCGGATTACGAGGGCCTCGGGCTCGAGGTCTTTTGGTGCAACGAAGACCGCGGCCACATCGTCCGCCATGTCTTCCGCGGACTGCGCGGCTATTTCACCACGCCTGACAAGGTCGACAGATTCAGCTCTTGCCTCATCTTCGCCATTTACGGCTCGATCAAGCCAGTCAGCAAGCAAGCATTGCAGCAGATCGAGCGTCTGCTCGAGAACCTGCGTGCACTCTTCGGCAGCGATATCGGCATCCTCACCGGCGGCGGGCCTGGCGCCATGCAGCAGGTCACGGATATCGCCCATCGACTGGGGCTCATGGTGGGCTCGAGCTTCATCGAGACGGTCGACCAGACCACCAACCAGAGCGCGGAGTTCTACCAGACATTCCAAGCCCGCAGCCGACAAGCCCGCCAACGCTGGTTCGAGATCGCCAGCTTCCATCTCTTCTTGGTCGGCGGTGTAGGCACCCTGGAGGAGATCGGTCTGACCCTCACCGACATGAAGCTTGGCGTCATCGAGACGGGTCCGCTGGTCTTTTTCGATGGCACGGGGGGGGATTTCTACTGGGAGGGCCTGCGCATACAGCTCGCCCAAATGGCGCGACAAGAGCGTGTTCCGTCCTGGCTGATCGACCAGATCCTGATGACGACGGATGCGGATGCCGTGCCCCGCTTCTATAAACAGGCCCTAAGGCTCGGCTGAGGGGGCCGGACTTTCGTCACCTGCAGCACCCATCGAAAGTCCGACCTGCTCCGACGAACCGAGCCGATCCCTAAGCGAATCGCCGATTTCTGAGACGAATCGGCCTTCAATCGGGCCATCATCGTAGCGATCCCCGTGACAGCGACCGCTGAAATCAGGACAATCCCAACCGGGCATTGGACTGACATCCAAGTACAGAGCACGCTAAAGACCGGCAGAGCGCGCGCAAGAGCCACCATCTGCAGTGGCGAGAGGCACGCAAGGATCCACCAGAGGTGACGAAGGCCCCTCGGAGCCTCCGGGTGGTATGAAGCGATCGCACCCACTGGCCGGCACGCAGTCCGACAAGGTCGGTACTGCCGGAATTCTCACTTGGTCGCCTGGCAAGCCGCAGGTTTAGTCACCGCGACTCACTGGGCACGAGACAAGGCTGTGTCTACATTGATCACCTTTGAACATCCGCTGAACGAGCGGATCCGCACCTTCCTCAGGCTCGAGCATCTGTTCAAGCAGCTCGACTACTGCATTCATCAAGAGGATCCGCGCGGATCGCGTAGCGCCATCGCGACCCTGCTTGACATCGTCGCCGTTACGGCACGCGCCGATGTTCGCAATGAGCTGCTCAAGGAGCTCGACCGTCACATCAGTAGCCTCGATCGCCTATCATCGCAGCGCGGCGTGGATCAGGCCGCCTTGACCGAGGTGATGGACGACCTCAGGCGGGCCAGTGATGCCATCCACGTGCTGAACGGGCCGATCGGCCACATGGCCCGCGAGGACGAGTTCCTCAAGGCCATCGCCCAGCGCAGCAGTATCCCCGGCGGCACCTGTAGCTTTGATCTCCCCCATTTCCACTATTGGGTGATTCAAGACGCCGAGCTGCGTCAGGCCAGGTTCACGGAGTGGCTCGAGGACCTCAAGCCCGCAATCGAGGCCATCCAGCTCGCGCTCTCCCTGGTGCGCTCAAGCTCGGCCTCGCGACAGGTCAGCGCCGAAGGCGGATTTTACCAAGAGGCATTGGACTCCCTGGCCCCGGCCCAAATGGTGCGTGTCGCCGTTGCCGCTGATCAAAATATCTTCCCCGAGATCAGCGGCCACAAGAACCGCTTCAGCATTCGCTTCATGAACGCAGCGGCCCGCGGGCGCGCGACACAGCATTTCGACGATGTCGACTTCAAGCTCACCTGCTGCGTGTTTTAGGGCAAGTCGAGCGCATAGACCCGAGACCGGGCCATGCCCTGGCTGCCAATAGCGGTACTTCGATAGAAATATGGTTAAAGTGGTTGCATGTCCCCATTGCGGACGCCCGGTCGAGTGGACCGAGGCGGCGCGCTGGCGCCCCTTCTGCAGCGAACGTTGCAGATTGATCGATCTCGGCGACTGGATCGAAGAGAACCACAGAATCAGCGACCCGACAGATGTCCCGAGCGACGACCCACCGCCATCCGAGGACGGACCGGCCCATCATTGAAGCTAGGACCAGCTCAGGCGGGCCAAAGACCGCGGATTGCGGCAATGCCCTGCCCGCCCCGCCGGAAGGACTCGGCGCAGTCCGAGGCACTGAGCCCCCCGAGGGCATAGACGGGGAGTGCCGCCTGCTCGACAAGCGCCGTGAAGCCATCCCATCCAAGGGGTGCAGCGTCAGGATGACTCAGCGTCGGCTTGACCGGCGACAGTAGGGCGTAGTCCAAACCGAGTTCGGCAGCACGCGTCAGCTGCCCGAGGTCGTGGCAGGAGGCGCCGACCAGCTCATCGGCGCACCCCGGTTTCGAGGAAAGCGCCATGAGCTGTCCGCTGCCTAGATGAATCCCGTGGCGCGGCACCTGGCCGGCAACGTCGAGACCGCGATTGATCAGCAGACGCGCCCCGACCTGCTCGCAAACGGCGTATGCCCGCGTCGCCAGGTCGCGAAAGGCATCATCCGAGAGTCTGTGAGCGCGCAGCTGTACGAGCCGAATCCCGTCGGCCAGGGCTCGCTCCAACCGTGCCAGGAAGACATGAGGCTGCGTCGGGTCCTCACCCGTAATCATGAGCCGCTCGGGTAGCCGCAAGGCATTGATGATGGGGCGATCCGCCGCGGGAAAGCGTGCGGCGTCCATGGCATCTGGACGCTCCCAGGCAAGCGGCTGCCCCTCGCGGCCGACCGGAGTCCCTGAGTAGGCGTCGACGCGGTGCACGTCGAGCAGGACATGCCGGTCGCCATAGTCGTGATGGATGCGTATCAGCGGACGACTGGCTTCCACCTCGATGCCCAGCTCTTCGCGCAGCTCGCGGCTCAGCCCCTGCTCCGGAGTCTCGCCCGGCTCCAGCTTGCCGCCGGGAAACTCCCAAAGGCCGCCCTGGTGTACATGATCCGGACGCCTCGCCACCAGAATGCGGCCGTCGACGTCCGCGATGGCACCCGCCATGACGTGAATCCGCATCTTGCTAAGTGCGGTATTCGGCGTTGATCCGGACATAGTCATAGGAGAAGTCGCAGGTCAGGACCCGCGCCTGGGTATCGCCGCGACCCAGCAGGATCTGGATCAGAATCTCTGGCTCGGCCATGACCGCCGCACCCTGCGCTTCCTCATAGCCCTGCGCCCGGCCTCCGTCTTCAACGATCAAGACGTCACCCAGGGAGATCTTGATTCGATCGATGTCGAGATCGGCAATGCCCGCCCTGCCGACGGCCGCAAGAATGCGGCCCCAATTCGGGTCCGAGGCGAAGAGCGCTGTCTTGACCAAGGGCGAATGGGCCACGGTATAGGCAACCTGGCGCGCCTCTGCGATGTCTCTGGCCTGCTGGACGTCAACGGTGACGAGCTTGGTCGCACCCTCGGCGTCTCTCACGATGGCGGTTGCAAGCTCGACGCAAAGGCCCTCGAGGGCCGAGGATAAGGCCGCGTAGTCCGGGCTCCCAGCGTCAGTGATGCGCGCATTGCCGAGCGCGCCCGTCGCGGCGATGACACAGGCATCGTTCGTCGAGGTATCACCGTCAACGCTGATGCTATTGAAGGAAGGATCGACAGCAGTCTGAAGGCACTGCTTGAGCAGATCTGGCGCCACAGCGACATCGGTTGCGATGAAGGCAAGCATGGTCGCCATATCCGGGCAGATCATCCCCGCCCCCTTGGCGATCCCGGTGAGCGTCGCGGTTCGTCCCGCGATCTCGACCCGCCGAGTCCGCAGCTTAGGGACGCTATCCGTGGTCATGATGGCGCGGGCGGCATCAGGCCAGGCGCCGGAGGAGAGTGCTCCAACCATCGATGGCAAGGCAGCGGCAATGCGCTCGACCGGGAGATGCTCGCCGATGACCCCAGTGGAAAACGGCAGCACCTCCTGCGGTTGGCAGCCCATGACCTTGGCAAGTGCCTCGCAAGAGGCTCGCGCGGCCGCGAGACCCTGTTGTCCAGTCCCGGCATTGGCATTGCCCGCATTGATGAGCCAGTAGCGTGGCGCCGCTTGGGCGAGGTGATTGCGTGCCATGGTGACGGGGGCCGCGCAGAAGGCGTTGCGCGTGAACACCGCAGCACAAGTGCTCCCGGGCTCAAGCTCCAAGACGACCAGGTCGTCCCGGTCTCGATAGCGTATGCCAGCCGCCGCCGCCGCGAGACGGACACCCGAGACAGGAGCAAAGGGGAGATCTGAGGCACTCATGAGCCGTTGAACCTCGATAGACCTGAAGAAGAACCGCCAGCCGCCAACAAGAAGCCTCTTCGCTTGAGTGCATCATTCGGTCCGTGACCCAACGACTGAAGCCCGTTGGATCAGCCCCGCTCAAAGCGAGGATCTTAGGAGTCTAGCCCGCAAGGATAGCGGCAGGGCGGCGACGAAGATGGCGGGCGATGTTTGATCCTCGACCCGAGGCGCCCGATGTCGCGACCCCGGCGTGAGGATCGCGACAGCATACATCTCAACTCACTCGGCCGTGGCACTGCTTGTACTTCTTGCCCGAGCCGCACGGACAGGGCTCATTCCGACCAATTTTCCGGCCGTCGCGCACGAATGGCTGATGCTCAGAGTCGGCGTCGCCCTGAGGCTGCGCATCTTCCGACAGGGCATCCGACTCGCCCTCGCCAAAGCCTTCGAAGACCTCATGTTTGAACTCGAAGCCGGCGTCCGCCGGTGCGCGTCTCCCTTGATCGGCGAGACCGTCCTGGACGCCTCCGGCCTGAATCTCCAGCTTCGCAAGCGTCGTCACGACCTCCTGCTTGATGCCGTCCAACATGCTGGAGAACATCTGAAAGGCCTCGCGCTTGTACTCCTGCTTGGGGTTGCGCTGAGCGTAGCCGCGCAGATGGATCCCCTGGCGCAGATAGTCCATCGCGGCAAGGTGGTCCTTCCAGTGGGTATCGAGCGTCTGCAGCATGATCGCCTTCTCGAGCTGCCGCATATTGGTGGCGCCGATAAGCCCTTCCTTAGCGCGATTGCGATCGAGCAGGGTGTCTTGGATACGCTTGCGTAGGTTCTCTTCGTGCAGATCGTGATCCTGGTCCAGCCACTCTTGCAGCGGCCAGTCGCCACCGAAGTGATCGGCCAAGGCCTCGCTCAATCCGGGCACGTCCCACTGCTCCTCGAGGCTATCGGGAGGAATGAAGCCGTCGATCAAGCCCTTGAGGACATCTGCACACATGGCATCGACGGTATCCGAGACATCCACCGCATCCATGAGATCCCGGCGCTGACGATAGATGACCTTACGCTGATCGTTAGCGACGTCATCGTACTCGAGGAGCTGTTTGCGAATATCGAAGTTGCGGCCCTCGACCTTGCGCTGAGCATTCTCGATGGCCTTGGTGACCCAGGGATGCTCGATGGCCTCGCCGCGCTGCATGCCAAGACGCTGCATCATCTTCCCGACACGGTCGGAGGCGAAGATGCGCATCAAGTTGTCTTCGAGCGAGAGGTAGAAGCGAGACGAGCCCGCATCGCCTTGACGGCCAGAACGCCCGCGCAGCTGGTTGTCGATGCGGCGCGACTCATGCCGCTCGGTCCCGACGACATGCAGACCACCCGCCGCGAGCACCTCTTGGTGCCGCTCCTTCCACCCTGCCTTGATGGCCTCACGATCCGCGTCAGGACCAGCCTCTTCAAGCTCGGCCTCGAGGTTACCCCCGAGCACGATATCCGTACCGCGACCGGCCATATTGGTCGCAATGGTGATGGCCCCCGGACGACCGGCTTGAGCAATGATGCCAGCCTCACGCTCATGCTGCTTCGCGTTCAGGACCTCGTGCGGGATCTTCTCTTTTTCGAGCAGGCCCGATACCAGCTCTGACGTCTCGATCGAGGCCGTTCCCACCAGAACAGGCTGGCCGCGCTTCACGCAGTCCTGAATGTCCGCAATGATGGCCTCGTACTTTTCGTCCGACGTGAGGTAGACCAGATCACCCCCGTCGTCGCGGACCATGGGCTGGTTGGTCGGAATGACCACGACCTCCAGGCCGTAGATCTGCTGAAACTCGTAGGCCTCGGTGTCCGCCGTACCCGTCATACCCGACAACTTGGGGTAGAGACGGAAGAGATTCTGGAAGGTAATGGAGGCCATCGTCTGGTTTTCGGGCTGGATGGCAACCCCTTCCTTCGCCTCGACGGCCTGATGCAAGCCTTCCGACCAGCGGCGGCCTGGCATGGTGCGGCCAGTGAATTCGTCGACGATGATGACCTGACCATCGCGCACGATGTACTCGACGTTCTTCTGGAAGAGCACATGGGCCCTGAGCGCCGCATACACATGATGCATCAGAACGATATTGCTGGGATCGTAGAGCCCGGCCCCTTCATCAAGGAGCCCAATCTCGACCAGCATCTGCTCAACCTGCTCGTGCCCCTCTTCGCTGAGATAAACCTGGCGAAGCTTCTCGTCGACCGAGTAGTCACCGGGGCCGAAATCCGGCTGCCCCTCTTCGTTCGTGATGGGTGCCTGCCGGCTGAGACGGGGGATCAAGCCGTTGATCTGCTTGTAGAGTTCCGTGCTTCCCTCGGAAGGCCCGGAGATGATGAGCGGCGTGCGCGCCTCATCGATCAGGATGGAGTCCACCTCGTCGACGATCGCGTAAAAGGGGTCACGCTGAGCACGCTGCTCCGGCGTAAACGCCATGTTGTCGCGCAGGTAGTCGAAGCCGTACTCGTTATTGGTGCCGTAGGTGATGTCGGCCGCGTAGGTCTCGCGCCGAGTCGCCGGCTTGAGGTGACGGTAGCCGCCACTGCCGTTCGGCTCGAAATCTGGATCGTAGAGGTAGGAGGCAGAATCTGGCCCCATGCCACCGGACGAGTTGATGACGCCGACCGACAACCCCAGAAATGAATAGAGGCGCCCCATCCAAGCAGCGTCGCGGCGTGCCAGATAATCGTTGACCGTGATGACGTGCACGCCCTTGCCCGGCAGCGCATTCAGATAGGCGGCTAGGGTTGCGACTAGGGTCTTGCCCTCGCCGGTGCGCATCTCGGCGATCTTACCGTCGTTCAGCACCATGCCGCCGACCATCTGGACGTCGAAGTGGCGCATCTCCAGCACCCGCTTACTGGCTTCGCGAACCACAGCGAAGGCTTCGGGAAGCAAGCTATCGAGATCGGCGCCGGCGCTAAGCCTTTGGCGGAATTCGGCCGTCTTGCCGGCAAGGTCCTGGTCCGACAGCTGCGCCAGCGCTGGCTCGAGCGCGTTGATCCGCGCAACTGTCTTCATGAGTGTCTTGACGAGCCGTTCGTTACGGCTGCCGAAGATCTTCCGAAAGATGCTTGTAACCATCGAATGAGAATAAAGCTGTCGGAGAAATCGGCGGATGATACCGGATTTCGCTGACGAAGGTGGGAGGGCGTTTCATCAGTCGAAACACCCCTGTTGCAGAATCAGCGCTTGGTGCGCGACGCTCAGCTGTCTAGATCGGCCCCGCTGGCGGCAAGCGTCTGTCTCGGCTTGGAGCGCAGGTAGGGCATGGGGTTGATGGCCTTGTCGCCCCGCCGGACCTCAAAATGGACGTGGGGGCCGGTGGCGGTCCCCGTCGAACCCACGCTCGCGATCTTCTGTCCCTGGTGAACCATCTGCCCCACCTTGACCAGATTGCGCGAATTGTGGGCGTAGCGGGTAACAAGACCGTCAATGTGACGAATGTCGACGACTTTCCCGTAGCCGCCCTTACGACCACTGAATGTGACGACGCCGTCCGCAACCGCAAATATCGGAGAACCCCGTGGACTCGCGAAGTCGACACCGTCGTGGAAGAGGCGCACCTTCTTCACGGGGTGGATCCGGAAACCATACTTCGAGGAGACGTAGCCCGAGCGAACAGGCCAGCCGGCAGGAAGGGCCTTGGTCGCAAGATCCTTCTCCATAATGAAGTCCTGAATCAGGTCGAGCTTGCGCTCACGGTCCTGAATCAAGCTCACCACGCTGGTCAGCTCACTCGCCAGTTCCTTGATGGTGTAGTCCTTCACCGGGCCTTGCTCAGGTCCACCTTGAGGCGGTGGATTCTCGAAGTCGAACTCATCGGCGTTGAGCCCAGACATTTCGACCAGCCGCTCGCCCAGGGCGTTGATACGCATCAACTGCGCCTGCATCTCCCCTAAACGAACGACGATGGCATCCATGTCACTGGATGTCTGCGACGCTGAGTCAAACTGAGTCACGAGCTTGACGAGGTCAGATCGGTCGATCGTGATGCTGGCAACATTGGGAGTGACGGCCTGCTGCCCGACCCAGAAACCAAGCCCGGCACCAGCGAGGGAAAAAGCCAAAACGGCTAGAATGATGACCACGGCATGGCCGCGACTCCTTCGAGCCTTGTGGGTGTGAAACATGTGGTATCTCTGCTGCTCGATTATCGAAAATGCACGCACAGTCACCAATATATCCATTGGGCAATGGATCCATTGCGTCACATAGAGTGCGCCAGCCAGATCACGAGTTCGTTGTCGTTTTGGGGAGTATCATCGCTTCAGAAACGGCAAACAATGAGGAGTCCCCCGCTTGTGCGCACGCGTTTCTCACACGTTCGGGATGTCTTGAAGGCCAGCAAGCTCGCCCGCCCTCTACTGAATCAGGCCCGCGAAGACTTGGAAATAGACGGCGCGATACGAGAATCCCTGCCCGCGGCAATAAGCCCACACGTTGTCGAAGGGGTCGTGAGCGGAAACACGCTAACCATCTTCCTCGATTCTCCGGCTTGGCAGACCAAGGCCAGATTCTTCTCCGATCAGATTCTCGCCGCCTTGCGTACTCGAGGAATCAAAGAAGCTGTTTTCAAGACACGACCTAAGCTGCCAGCACCGCCTGCTCAGCTAAATTGCGATCAGCGGCCGCGACTCTCAGAGCAAGTCGTTCAGCACCTCTACGAGGCCGCAGCGCACCAGATGGATCCGCGACTCAGCGATGCCTATCGACGCCTCGCTCGCCGCAATGCGCGCCATAAGTCAACTACAGAGCCCTAGATTGCAGGCACAGGCTGAGCGTAGCAAATCGGCGCCGCAGAAGAATCCTCGTAAACCACTTCTTCCCACGCCGACGCTTCCAACGCCAGTTGCCGTAGCAACTCATTGTTCAGGGCGTGCCCGGACTTGTACCCATAGAAGGACCCGATCAGCGTATGGCCTAGCAAATAGAGATCACCGATCGCATCCAAGATCTTGTGCCTGACGAACTCGTCCTCGTACCTGAGCCCTTCTTCGTTCAAAACCCGGTATTCGTCGACGACAACGGCGTTGTCCAAGCTTCCGCCAAGCGCTAGATTCTGCTGGCGGAGCGCCTCGATTTCGCGCAAAAAGCCAAAGGTTCGCGCCCGACTCAGCTCGCGCACGAAGGACGCGGTTGAAAAGTCGATTTGCGCCTGATTGGTCTCCGAGCTGAACGCAGGATGATCGAAATCGATCGCGAATGCCACCTTAAAGCCGTCATAAGGTGCAAATCTCGCGATCTTATCCCCATCACGCACCTCGATCGGACGCTTGATACGAATAAAGCGTTTCGCCTGACTTTGCTCTTCCACGCCCGCTGACTGCAAGAGAAAGACGAAGGGCGCGGCGCTACCGTCCATGATGGGCACTTCCGCCGCACTCAGATCGACATAGGCATTGTCGATACCAAGCCCAGCGAAGGCCGCCAAGAGATGCTCGACCGTGGATATCCTCACGCCATTCTCAATGAGCGTGGTCGAGAGTCGCGTATCACCCACAGTGAAAGGCGTAGCCTTGACCTCAACCGCTGCGTCCAAGTCGAGGCGACGAAACCGGATCCCGGTATCAGGTGCCGCTGGGCGAAGCGTCATCTCGACCTTCTCGCCCGTATGCAAGCCCACACCGGTGGCCCGGATCACATTCTTCAAGGTACGCTGCTTGAGCATCGGTCGGGACCCCCTAGCAATCCCTGGCGGCTGAATTTGGAATATCAGCCTGCTGAATCAACATCTGCCGCCGTCACGGCCGAATCATGCTGAGCCAGGACAGGCGATCATCATCTGTTGCACGCGTGCTGCGCGCTACAGTGACGCCGCGCGACAGTGATAGCCTAGGGTTTTCCCGAAATTTTTTCAAGCTTTACTTTAAATCAAGCACGATCTCCTTGTTTTTAAAAGATTCTATGGGAGAGGGAAAGCCCTCATCAATCGGCTTGGCGACGCAGAAATGCGGGGATATCCAGATAGTCGAGGTCGCTTTCCTCGGATGACTCAGCCGGAGTCGACGCACCGCTCTTGCGGTAGATGGCGGGCCGCCGATCCATCTCACGATAGTCCGGGGCGCTGTCGTCGCTGTCGCCGCTCACCAGGCGCATCGCCGGCTCGCTGCTTGGGCGTTTGACCGAGACACGACGCTCACCAAGCCCGGTCGCCACCACGGTGACACGCAACTCTTCGTCGAGTTCTGGGTCCACAACAGTACCGACGACGACCGTCGCATCATCATCGGCGAAGTCCCGAACCGTATTGCCCACCTCGTCGAACTCACCGATCGTAAGACTGAGACCGGCGGTGATGTTGACCAAGATGCCCTTGGCACCGGCAAGATCGATATCCTCGAGCAAGGGGCTTTTGATTGCGGCTTCCGCAGCTTCACGGGCACGATTCTCCCCACTGGCCGAGCCTGTCCCCATCATGGCGACACCCATGTTGGACATGACGGTCTTGACGTCGGCAAAGTCGACGTTGATCAAGCCGCGGCAGGTGATGAGTTCCGCAATCCCCTGAGTCGCGTTGAACAACACGTCGTTGGCCGCCTTGAAGGCATCGAGCAGACTCATGTCCTTGCCCAACACGGCAAGAAGCTTCTCGTTAGGGATGGTAATCAGCGAATCGACGTGATTAGCCAGCTCGGAGATGCCTTCCTCCGCGATCCGGCGACGCTTGGCGCCCTCGAACGGGAAGGGCTTGGTCACGACCGCGACGGTCAAGATGCCAAGCTCCTTGGCGACCTGCGCGACCACGGGTGCCGCACCGGTTCCAGTACCACCACCCATACCGGCGGTGATGAAGACCATGTCGGCGCCTTCCAGTGCCTCCTGAATGCGATCCTTGTCCTCAACCGCGGCGTTGCGACCGACCTCGGGATCAGCGCCAGCGCCCAGGCCTTTGGTGATCCCCGCACCCAGCTGAAGGATGGTCTTGACGTTCGAGCTCTTGAGCGCCTGGGCATCCGTGTTGGCACAGATGAAATCGACGCCCTCAATGGTCGACGCGACCATATGATTGACCGCGTTGCTGCCACCGCCACCGACACCGATGACCTTGATAACGGCATTCTGGCTGTGGGTATCCATCAGTTCGAACATTGATTTCTCTCCTCGAGCGCACTTGGTGCGCCACCTTGAAAACTTAACGCCCTCGGCTGCATAGGCTATCCGTGCAGCCGCCCCCGACTTTGACCGAGGTGCCAGCCAACCTCGACCCGAAACCGCTTGCAGCGACCTCTGTTTTCGATGGGACCCCACAAGCAGATGCCCCATCTCTTGCTGGCAACCGGAAGCAGTTACTGCGCCTCCAGCATCAAAAGATTCATCGGCCCTCCATTAGGTCTTGCATGGGAGGCGCCGTTGACTACATTTAAAAATTCCCTTGAAACCAGCGCTTTAAGCGCGCCAGCATTTCCTTCAAACTCAGATTTTCAGTCAGCTCAGGTCGCTGCGCGAAACGATGCTGGCGCGCATACATCAATAAACCCACACCCGTTGAGTGGATTGGATTATTGACGATATCCTCCATGCCAATCACGTGACTCGGCACGCCCAGTCTCACCGGCATATGGAACACCTCTTCGGCAAGCTCGATCAGCCCCTGCATCTTGGCGCTGCCCCCGGTCAGCACGACGCCGCCGGCAACGAGGTCCTCGAACCCACTGCGCCGCAGTTCGTTGTGTAGGAGCGTCAGCAACTCCTCGTATCTCGGCTCGACGACCTCGGCCAGCGTCTGACGCGACAGGCGGCGCGGGGGGCGATCCCCGATACTCGGCACCTCAATGGTGTCGCCGTTGGCCGCGAGCTGCGTCAGCGCGCAGGCATGTTTCACCTTGATCTGCTCGGCGTGCTGGGTCGGCGTTCGCAGCGCGACGGCAATGTCGTTGGTGACCTGGTCGCCCGCGATCGGAATGACCGCGGTATGCCGAATGGCACCGTCCGTAAACACCGCCAAATCCGTGGTTCCACCACCGATATCGACCACGCAGACACCAAGCTCTTTCTCGTCCTCGCCGAGGACCGAATAGCTTGAGCTGAGCTGGGCCAGTACCAAATCATCGACTTCGAGGCCGCAGCGCCTGATGCACTTGATGATGTTCTGCGCCGCACTCACGGCCCCCGTCACCATGTGGACGCGTGCCTCCAAACGCACACCGCACATGCCGATGGGCTCGCGAATCCCCTCCTGCTCGTCAATGATGAACTCCTGAGGGAGGATGTGCAGGATCTTCTGGTCGGCCGGGATGGCCACGGCCCGCGCCGCGTCGATGACGCGGTCGACATCGGACTGCGAGACTTCGACTTCCTTGATCGCCGTGATGCCGTGCGAGTTGAGACTACGCACATGGCTGCCCGCGATCCCTGCATGCACCGAGTGGATCTCGCACCCAGCCATCAGCTCAGCCTCTTCTACAGCGCGCTGGATCGACTGGACGGTGGACTCGATGTCCACGACGACGCCCTTCTTAAGCCCGCGTGAAGGATGTGTGCCGAAGCCGATGATCTCGATCTGGTCGTCGTCTTTCAGCTCGCCGACCAGGGCGGCAATCTTCGACGTGCCGATATCCAAACCGACCAGCAGATTCTTGTCATTTCGTCGCGACATCCAAATTCAACCTCGATTACCGGATCGCGCGAGGCGATCGCTTTGCGCACGACGCTCGGAGTCCGTGCGCGATGTCCATTTCACCGAGAAGCCATTGCTGTAGCGCAAGTCAACGACTTGGGGCTGCCCGGCTGCCTCGATCTGCCGCGCGCTCGCAATGAAGCGGGCGAGGCGCTCTTCAACAGGTCCGGTCCCAAGCCGCAGCTCTGTCCCCATCACTAAGTCGACGCGCCAATCACCGCGCGGATCCACGGACAGGGTCTGAATCAGATGGCCCACCAGCATGAGATCGTCACGCCATTTGAGATAGCGCGATGTGACATCGGGCGCGCGCTGGTCATCACCTTCCAGCAGTGGCAACCCGGCCGGAACGGCACCACCGGTCGGGCGAAAAACCACGCCCTCGGAGGTCACAAGCCCATCGGCGTTCCAGCGCGCAATGGGACGGTGCTCCTCGACGCGCACCTTGATCGTGTCCGGCCACACCCGCTGTAGACTCGCGCGCCCTACCCAGGGAAGGTCCTCGGCGACGCTTTGCAGCTCCTCGAGGTCTGCCGTCAGGATGCCCCCACTCAGACGCTCGCTCAGGCGCTCTTGCAGCAGACGGGAGGAATGATGATGCAACTCGCCCTCCACCTCGATCAAACGGATGGGCAAGAGTCGAGGCTCCCATTCGCCGACAAGCCAGAGTGCAGCCCCCATCGCCAAGAAGGCGAGCACCCCAACCACCGCGCGCAGCCGGGCAGGGCTGAACGCGCGTTTCTCGAGCTTTTCTTTGCGCTTGCGCTCAGTCACGTTACAAGCTCGTTTCTAGGATCCGCATCACAAGGGCGTCGAAGTCGATGCCCGCCGCACGCGCAGCCATAGGAACCAGACTGTGATCCGTCATGCCAGGCACCGTGTTGACCTCCAACAAGTACGGCCGGTCGGATGCGTCCAGCATCATATCGACGCGCCCCCAACCGGATGCACCCACGACCTCGAAGGCATCGACTGCCAGTTGACGGAGCTTCTGTTCCAGCGACTCATCAAGGCCGCTCGGGCAGTGATAGCGCGTCGTCGCCGCCTGATACTTGGCGTCGTAGTCATAGAAACTGTTTGGTGTCTCGAGGCGAATCATCGGCAGGGCCTCGCGCCCGAGGACCGCACAGGTCAACTCAGCGCCCTGAATCCAGCGCTCGGCCAGCACCAAGGCATCGAATTCGGCGGCCGCGCGCCAAGCCTGCTCGAGCCCGTCGGCCGTTTCGACCCGCGCCATGCCGATGCTCGACCCCTCGTGGACGGGTTTGATCATAAGCGGAAAGCCCAAGGCCTCAGCCGCCGCTAAATCCTCAGGCACTTTCAAGACAACAGAATCCGCCGTCGGCAGACCAGCGCCGGTCCAGACCAGCTTGGTGCGGAATTTATCCATACCGATCGCGGACCCCATCACCCCAGAGCCCGTATAAGGGATACCCATGGTCTCGAGAGCACCCTGAATCTGACCGTCCTCACCGCCTCGCCCATGCAGAACGATAAAGGCCCGGTCAAACCCTTCCGAGATCAATGTTTCGAGCCCGTGCTCTGCCGGATCTAGGGGCTGAGCGCTCACACCACAGCGTAGCAGGGCCTCGAGCACCGCTGTGCCGCTCTTGAGCGAAACCTCACGCTCGGCCGCACGACCGCCGAGCAGCACCGCCACCTTGCCGAGCCTCCGCGCCTGCTCAGCCGTCTCTATCGTCATGAAATCTCTCCCGTAACCCGCTTGACCTCTGGGATCAACCGAATACCCGTGCCACGCTCCACGGCGTCGCGGACATGGGTGATGAGTGCGTTGATGTCCGATGCGGTCGCGTCACCCGTGTTGATAATAAAGTTGGCATGTTTCTCGGAGACCTGAGCCCCACCGATCCGATGCCCCTTCAACCCCAGGGACTCGATGAGCCTAGCCGCGTGGTCACCGGGTGGATTTCGGAATACGGAGCCGCAGCTCGGCAAGCCGATCGGCTGCTTCTCCGCGCGCTCGTCCAGCAGCGCGCGCATCCGCGCCATGCCGGCCGCTCCGTCGCCCTGAGCCAGCCCGAGTTCGCCGGCAACAAAGCATTCGCCCTCCGGCCCCGAAACCTCGCGATAGCCCGACGAGAACTCGGCGGCATCCCGCTCCCGGACGGTGCCCGAGCGGTCAATGGTCCACAGACGCCGCACGTGCGGCCAAGTCTCTCCGCCCCAGGCACCGGCATTCATCGCCAGCGCTCCACCGAAGGTGCCAGGAATCCCCGCCAGGAATTCCACGCCAACCAAATCATGGCGGGCCGCGAATCGCGCGAGCTTCGCGCAGCTCACTCCCGCTTCTGCATAGACGCGTCCCCTGTCAACTCGCTTCATTGTCGTCAGGCAACCCTGGGTCAGGATGACGGTTCCCGGAAAACCCTCATCGCCAATCAATAGATTGCTCCCCAAGCCAATCCAGAGCAGCGGCTCAGCCGTATCCAGCTGACGCAAAAAGGTGGCAAGGTCCTCAAGATCCGCGGGGCGATACAGCTGCCGCGCAGGACCACCTACCCGCCAGCTGGTGTAGCGTGACAAAGGCACTTGCTCCAGCAGTTCGCCCCTCAGGTCTTTCACGCGGCTAGTCGTCATTCAGCGCCTCACAGACGACTCAAGAGGCTGTGCGGAGGCGTGCTCCTGCGGACGCTCAGCCGTGCCCCGCAGCTGTTGAAGAACCGCTGCCGCAGACAAGGTCGCGCCCCCACTAAAGACCCTCAGCGACTCCCCGCACCCCATCGACAAGCGTCGAATCAAGGATGCCTCGACAACCGCACGAGCAGCATGAGTGCAGACCAGCCTGGTCATCGGGCACCCTCCTGCAGCAGCGTCGGCAATCGTGCGGCGAGCCCGCCGATGTCTCCAGCCCCGGAGACGATGACGATGTCGCCGTCTTGAACGAGATTCGCAACCAGCCCTGGCACGACCTCAAGCTCCTGAGCGAAGACTGGATCGACCGCACCTCGGGTACGAATGGCCCGACTCAGGGCACGCCCGTCGGCGCCAGTAATCGGGGTCTCACCCGCCGGATAGACCTCGCAAAGCACCAGCGCATCCGCCGTCGACAAGATTTCGACAAAATCCTCGAACTGCTCTTGCGTGCGGCTGTAGCGATGCGGCTGAAACACCAGGACGACCCGACGTCCAGGCCAACCCTCGCGCGCGGCCAGCAGAGTCGCCGCCAGCTCGCGCGGATGGTGCCCATAATCATCGACGACGAGTAAGCGACGCCCCGCAGCGTCCGTGATCTCCGTCGCAACGAAGCGTCGGCCGACTCCCTGGAATTCCGACAGCGCGCGCCGGATGGCCTCCCCGTCAACGCCGAGTTCCAAGGCAACGCACACGGCAGCCAATGCGTTCAAGACATTGTGACGACCGGGCAGATTGAGGGTCACCGGGAGCGGCTTATCGAGATCCTCGCAATGCACCAGGAATGAGGTCTGCATACCCACCTGGCGGATGCTGGAGGCACGGACATCCGCCTCGGGCCGCGTACCATAGGTCCGCACCGGACGGGGGACCTGAGGTACGAGGGCGCGTGTCTCGTCATCATCGATGCAGAGCACCGCCAGGCCATAGAACGGCAGGTGGTGAAGGAACTCCATGAAGGAGCCGCGCAAGCGACTGAAATCGTTCTCATAAGTGCCCATGTGGTCTGCGTCGATATTGGTCAAGATCGACATCATGGGCTGGAGGTAGAGGAAGGAGGCATCGCTCTCGTCGGCCTCCGCCACCAGATACTTGGTCGTCCCCAGCTTGGCATTGGCGCCCGCGCTGTTGAGCTGACCACCGATCACGAAGGTCGGGTCCAAGCCGCCCTCGGCGAGCACGCTAGCGACCAGACTGGTCGTGGTCGTCTTGCCGTGCGTGCCGGCGATCGCAACGCCGTAGTAGAACCGCATCAGCTCCGCGAGCATCTCGGCGCGACGAACGATCGGAATCCGGGAGGCACGGGCCTCCTGGATCTCTGGGTTGGATTCGTCGATCGCGGTCGAAACCACAACGGCGTCTGCACCACTCACCTGATCGGCACGATGTCCGATGAAGACCTCGACCCCAAGGTCTCGCAAACGCCGCGTCGCATTGCTCTCACGCAGATCAGAGCCCGCAACTTCATAGTCCAGGTTGGCCATCAGCTCGGCGATCCCGCTCATGCCTGCGCCGCCGATTCCGACGAAGTGCAGACGGCGCACCCGACCCATCCTGGCCGCCGTATGTTGGCGGTGCGCGCTCATGAGTCTTGCACCTCTTGCAGCGATTCTTTGGCACGCGCCCCACTGCCTTTGGCAAGCTCCAGACAGGCAGCGGCGATTCGTGCCGTCGCCTCGGGCTGCGCGCGCGACCGCGCGGCCTCGGCCATGGTGACGAGACGCGAACGATCCTCGAGCAACTCGGCGAGCAGGGCCCTCAAGCCCTCCAGGGTTAGATCGCGCTGAATGACCAGACGTGCGGCATCCACATCCGTGAGATAGCGCGCGTTGCCGACTTGGTGATCGTCCACCGCGAAGGGATAGGGCACGAGCACGGAGCCAACCCCGGCCGCAGCCAGCTCAGACACCGTTAGAGCACCGGCGCGACAGACCACCAAATCCGCCCAGGCGTAGGCCTCTGCCATGTCGCGGATGAAGGGCATGACCTCGGCATCCACGCCTGCAGCTGCATAGGCCGCTTTCGCCACCTCCAGCGTGCGCTCGCCAGCCTGATGACGAATCTGCGGACGTTGCGTCGCGGATAAGGCCGCAATCGCGGGCGGAAGCATCTCGTTCAAGACCTTCGCCCCCAGAGAGCCGCCCAGCACGAGCAAACGCGCCGGGGCCGCTCGCGCGGCAAAACGCTCAGCCGGAGCAGGCAGCGCCGCGATGGCTTGTCGCACCGGATTACCGCTCACGACGGCACACCGCGCGGCCGGGAAACTACCGGGAAAGGCCTCGAACACGCGCGTGGCCATCCTTGCGAGCCATTGGTTCGTCATGCCGGGAACGAAGTTCTGCTCGTGAATCACCAGCGGCAAACCCAGCGTGCGCGCCGCCAAGCCGCCTGGACCCGAGACGAAGCCCCCCATGCCGAGCACCAGATCAGGACGCCGACGCCGGAAGATCCCACGCGCCTGGGAGAGCGCAGCCAGCAGCTTGGCCGGCGCCTTGAGCACTTGCGCCAGACCCTTGCCACGCACACCCTCAATGCTCACCCACTCCATGTCGATGCCGTGCTCCGGCACCAACCGCGACTCCATCCCGGCGCGCGTGCCGATCCAAAACACCTCCGCCCCCTGCTGGCGCAGTTGCTCCGCCACCGCGAGCGCTGGAAAGACGTGACCGCCGGTCCCGCCGGCCATGATGGCTATGCGCGTGCCCATCGCAGCCCCCGTTTTGGTCCGGCCTCGCGCTCGAGCTGACGCACCAAGGCGTCGATCCGCAGCAGAATGGCGATCGCCATACAGCCGACGATCAGACTATTGCTGCCATAGCTCAGGAAGGGCAGTGTCAAGCCTTTCGTGGGCAGGATGCCGACATTGACGCCGATATTGACGACGGACTGAAGTCCCAGCCAAATGCCGATTCCTTGGGCGACGTAGGACTCGAAGGGACGCTTGACCGCCTCCGCGCGCATCCCGATGGAGATGGCTCGCCAGGTCACGAAGGCGAAGGCCCCGATCAGGAGCATCATGCCAAGCAGTCCAAGCTCTTCACCGATCACCGCAGCGAGAAAGTCCGTGTGCGCCTCGGGAAGAAAGAATTGCTTCTGGATCCCGTTGCCCAGCCCGACGCCGAGCCACTCACCGCGACCGAAGGCGATGAGCCCCTGGCTGAGCTGATAGCCGGAGGCATAAGGATCCTGCCAGGGATCGAGGAAGGCCGTGACCCGCGCCCAGCGGTAGGGCGACAGCACGACCAAGGCGACTAGCCCCGTTGCGATCACGCCCAGGAGGAAAACGAAGGGCATCAAGCTGGCGCCGCCCAGATAGAGCAAAGCCATCACGGTCGCGATCATGACGGCCGTCGTCCCGAAGTCCGGCTGCATGAGAATCAGCGCCGCAGCAATGCCGATGAGCACCATCGGCCGGATGAAGCCCGAGATCTGACTGGTCATCTTGTCCGCGTGACGCACCATGTAGCTTGCCACATAGATGATCGCAAAGAGCTTGACCAGCTCCGATGGCTGCAAATTCAGCGGCCCGAGCGGAATCCAGCGGATCGCGCCATTCACCTCGCGGCCGATGCCGGGAATCAGCACCAGGACGAGAATGCCGATACTCGCGAGGAAGATCCAGGAGCCATAACGCTCCCACCATGCCGTTGGAACCTTGTAGGCCACGAAGCCGGCCGTCAGGGCCAAGGTCAGCGCCATGACGTGACGCATGGTGTAAAAGAAGGGGTCTCCGCAACACCGCTCCGCAATGGACATCGAGGCCGAGGACACCATCACCAAGCCGAAGGCGAGCAGTCCGAGCGCGCACACCAACAACGGATAGTCCAGGGCGGCGCGGTTCTCCCGCCGACGCTTGCCGGGATTCCTCGAGCGAACAGCGGCGGTCATGCGCTCAGCCTCCTGACGGCATCTGCGAAAACCTGACCACGATGCTCATAGTTGTCGAACATGTCGAAGCTGGCACATGCAGGCGACAGGAGGACAGCGTCCCCAGGCTCGGCCAGTGTCGCGGCCTGAGAGACCGCATCGGCCATATCCGTTGCGCGAGCAATGCGTGTCGTGCCCTCGATCGCAGCTTCGATCAAGGGCGCGTCGCGGCCAATCAGGACCACAGCCCGCGCCGCGCGCGCCATCGCAGGGCGCAAGGGAGCGAAGTCCGCACCTTTGCCATCACCACCGGCAATGAGGACCACTCGACCGCTGGCACCCTCCGGGACCAAGCCGTCCAGCGCAGCAATGGTTGCGCCGGGATTGGTCCCCTTGGAATCGTCGTACCAGCGTACGCCGCCGTGATCCGCGACCACTTGGCTGCGATGGGGAAGCCCGGTAAAGCGCCTGAGCGCCTCGCAGCCCGCTGTCATGGGAATGCCGCTGGCGCTTGCCAGGGCAAGCGCCGCCAAGGCGTTGGCAAGGTTATGACGCCCAGGGATCAGCACCTCGTCGGCCCGCATCAGGCGCTCGCCGCCACGGCAGATCCAAGACGCGCCCTCGAAGACGCACAGGCCGAAGTCGCCAAGCTTTGGCTCACCGAGCGTAAAGCCGATCTCCTGCTTGGCCGCGCGGGGCATGTCAGAGACCATGGGATCATCTCGATTCACCACCGCCACGCGCGCGCCGCGATAGATCTGCGCCTTGGTCGCCGCGTATGCGGCCAAGTCGGAATAGCGGTCGAGATGATCGGCCGAGACGTTCAAAACGACGGCGACATCGGGCCGCAGGCCGGGTGCGGTCTCGAGCTGAAAGCTCGAGAGTTCGACGACATAGAGGTCAACCGCGTCATCGATAAGGTCTAGGACGGGCTCCCCGAGATTGCCGCCGACGGCGACAGCACGCCCCGCCAATCGCGCCATGAGCCCCACGAGCGAGGTCACAGTGCTCTTGCCATTGGACCCAGTGATGGCGCAGAGAGGAGCCTGCGCGTCGCGCGCGAAGAGTTCGACATCGCCAACAACCGGCACACCGCGCGCGACGGCCTGCTGAATCAGAGGCTCCGCAACCGCAACGCCCGGACTCACGACCAGCTCCGACGCGGAGGCGAAGACATCCGGCTCGAACCCCCCGATGAAGGCGGCAACCTCCGGCATCTGGGTCTGCAAGGTGTCCAAGCCCGGCGGCCGCTCACGACTGTCGGTCACTGCGGCGACCACGCCCTTGGACTGCAAATAGCGCAGACACGAGAGGCCGGTCTTACCCAGGCCGACCACGAGGATCTTGCCTTGGGGCGCGACAGAGGGTGGCGTTTGCAGTGCGCTCATTGGAGGCGTCATTGCCAGTTACCTAATCTTCAGGCTCGCGAGCCCAATGAGCACCAGGATCACGGTGACGATCCAAAAGCGCACGATCACGCGCGGCTCGGGCCACCCCTTGAGTTCGAAGTGATGGTGCAACGGGGCCATGCGGAAGATTCGCTTACCAGTGAGCTTGAAAGACAGCACCTGAAGCATGACGGAGACCGTCTCCATGACGAAGACGCCGCCCATGATAAAGAGCACCAGCTCTTGACGCGCCGCGACCGCAACGGCACCAAGGGCTGCCCCGAGCGCCAGCGCGCCGACGTCCCCCATGAAGACCTGTGCCGGATAGGCGTTGAACCAGAGGAAGCCAAGACCTGCGCCGACGAGCGCGCCGCAGAAGATGACCAGCTCACCAACCGCCGGATTGTGCGGAATCAGGAGATAGTTGGCGATCTGCGCATGACCGGCCGCATAGATGAAGATCGCCAAGGCCCCAGCGACCAGGACCGTCGGCATGATGGCCAGCCCGTCCAATCCGTCGGTCAAATTCACCGCGTTACTGGCCCCGACGATGACGAAATAGGTCAGCAGGATGAACCAGGGGCCGAGCTGAATGGCTAGATTCTTGGTGTAGGGAATGAGCAGAGCCGTCTCGGCCGGCGAGCTGGCGACACTGTAAAAGGCGAAGGCCGCCGCGAAACCGAAGACGGTCTGCCAGAAGTACTTCCAGCGTGCGATGAGCCCGCGCGGGTCTCGCATGACCAGCTTTTTGTAGTCGTCGACCAGTCCGATGAGGCCGAAGCCCAGGGTCGTCAGCAAGACGATCCAAACATAGTGATTGCTCAAGTCGGACCAGAGCAGGGTCGCAATCCCGACCGCGACCAGGATCAGGGCGCCCCCCATGGTTGGCGTACCCGACTTCGACAAATGGCTTTGCGGACCGTCGTCGCGCACGGTTTGGCCAATCTTGTAGGAGCGCAGCCGACGAATCATCGGGCGGCCGACGAGCAGAGCAATCGACAACGCCGTGAGCACACCCAAGATTGCACGCAGGGTGAGATAGCGGAAGACGTCGAATCCGCTATAGGTCTCGGCCAACCACTCGGTCAGATAAAGCAGCATTAAGCTTCTACCCCGGCGCAAAGCGCCTCTACAACATTCTCCATCCGCGCCAAGCGCGATCCCTTGACCAACACCGAGTCCGCCGGCCCCAGCTCCGCGCGCAAATGCGCGACGAGCGCGGGCTGATCGGCGAAATGCGCGGCACCCTCGCCAAAAGCACTTGTCGTCGCCTCGCTCAGCTCCCCAACGCTCGCAAGACGGTCCACGCCTGCGGCACGCGCCCGCTCCCCGATCTCTGCGTGCAGCCGTTCTGCGTCCGCGCCGAGTTCACCAAGATCACCAATGACCAGCCAACGCAGGCCGCCAAGCCCGACCAGCACCTCGATGGCCGCAGCAATGGAGTCGGGGTTGGCATTGTAGGTATCGTCGATCACGCCGCGTCCACCGCATGGGCGCGGGCACAAACGCCCTTTCACCGGCGTCAAGGCGGCCAAGCCGTCCTGGATGGCGGAATCCTCGACACCAAGGAAGGTCGCAACCGCGACCGCAGCAAGCGCATTACGCACGTTGTGCTGACCGGCCAGACGGAGGGACAGAGGCAAGTCGCCGCCTTGCCGATGCACGATGAAGGTGCTCCGAAAGCCTTCGGCACCCCAGTCAACGCTCACTTGTGCGGGATCTGCGTTGACATTGGCCGCGTCATTGAGACCGAAGGTGACGAGCCGGCACCCAGCCGCCAGCTCACGCCAAACAGGCAAGAAGCGGGAATCACCATCGACTACGAAGACACCCTCATGATCCAGACCTCGGGCAATCTCGCCCTTCGCATGGGCCACCCCTTCGACACTGCCAAAACCTTCCAAATGGGCGCGCCCAGCATTCGTAATGAGCGCCAGATCCGGGCGGGCGATCTCTGTCATATAGCCGATCTCGCCGGCATGATTCGCGCCCATCTCCAGCACGAGGTAGTCTTCGCCGCGGGCACTCAGCAGCGTCAGCGGCATACCGATGTCGTTATTGAGATTGCCTTTGGTGGCCCGAACCGTCCCGCAGCGCGCGAGGATGGCTGCAACCATCTCCTTGGCCGTGGTCTTGCCATTGCTGCCCGTGATCGCCACCACCTTACCGGCAAAGCGATCGCGCCAGGCCGCGGCCAAGCGCCCAAGCGCGAGGCGCGTGTCTGCGACGACCCACTGGGGAATATCCAAGGGCAGCGCGTGATCCACCATGGCGGCGACCGCGCCGGCAGCCTGCGCCGCAGCGACGTAGGCGTGCCCATCGAAACGCTCGCCTCGAAGCGCGATGAACAACTGCCCGCTGCAATCGGCGCGGGAGTCCGTGCCCACAGAGGTGAAGGCAGCATCGCCACCTTGCATGGCACCGCCCACCGCATCGACTGCCTGGTTCAGCGTCCACATCAGTGGTGGCCCTCCCGCCATTCGCGAAGCGCCTCGACCACCTGGGCCCGATCGCTGAAATGGACCTTGAGTTCGCCCATGTCCTGGACCCTCTCCTGCCCCTTTCCGACGATGAGGACGGCATCGCCGACAGCGGCTCGCGCGACGGCGATACGGATGGCAAGTCCACGCTGACGCTCGACGCTGACCCTATCGGCCCGCGTCATGCCCGCCAGGATATCGGCGACGATGCGCTCCCCGGCAACACCGCGCGGATTGTTGTCTGTGAGGATGACCTTGTCGCTGAGACGCTCGACAAGGCCACCGACCAAGGCACGCTGATCCGCTGCCATCCTGCCGTCACAACCGACGACGGTCATGATGCGACGAAACCCGTGTCGTCTCAGACTCGACAGCGCCCGCTCCAATTCGGCCGGCGTCTGGGCGGAATCAACCACGATCAGGGGCGCGTTCTCACCGCCAAAGCACTCCATGCGCCCTGCGACACCACGGACCGAGGCAAGCTCCTGCGCGGCACGCTCGAGCGGCAAGCCACGCGAGCACTTGAGCGCCAGCACGGCGAGCAGGTTGGCCGCATTGAATTCGCCGATCAGACCAACCTCCAGCTCCGCCGCTTGCGCACCTTCCCCGCCGAGGCACCTGACCTGAATCCGCAAGCCGCGCGGCATGGTCTCGACGCGCACTGCCTCCAGCAGCAGGTCGCACCGCGAGGGGCGCGGCGCCTTTGAGCCAAGCGCGTAGCCTGCCACGCAGATCGACGCCGGAAGCGACTCTATAAGGCCGAGCTGAGCGGGGTCGTCGAGATTGGCGATCACCCAACCGGGAGTTGGCGGGGAGGCAAGACGCTGCGCGATCGATTGCGCCAGTCCGCCCGCCGAAGGCCCCGGACCCAAATGCGTCAACAGCAAGTGACTCAGCCGCAGAGCCCCAGCGCCCACGTCCGCAAAGCGATCTGGCGCAAGCTCAACCAAGACGGCGCGTAGACCTTGGGCACGCAGGGCATCGAGGCGGCGATGGGCGGCGAAGAGGTCGATCCCGACGGAGGCGTCGATAACGCCGCAAGGAAGCTCGGCCTCTAACCCTCTGGACGCGAGGTGGCAAAGCGTTGTCTTGCCGAGGCGACCGCTAACGCCGAACACCTCGAGCTGAAGACTTGGCGCCCCATAAAAGCGGTCTGCAATGGTGACAAGGCTTTGACTGAAATTGGCCACCGGAATCACCGGCAGTCCAATGCGGCCCTGCGGCTCTTTAGGCTTGTCCAGACGCCATCCTTGAGCATCATCCACCATCATTGCGACAGCGCCGCGGCGCTTGGCCTCGGCCGCAACGACCGCCCTGGACTCAGCTGAATCGCCCCGATCGATGAAGAGCCAGCCAGGCGCGAGATCGTCCCGATCAAAGGCGAGACCGGAAACCTGACGGTCGGCGAGATCCCCTTCCGCAATCTGAGGATCCACCAGCCCGGCGAGTAAATCGCCGAGCTTCCAGGCATGGCTGAGATGAGCCACTGCCGTCATTGGGCAGACTCCCGATGCGCCAGCAGCATGGAAGGCATGGGATCATCCGGTGGGATATTGAAGAGCCGCAACGCCCCCTGCATCACCTTCTGAAAAACCGGTGCTGCCACCGTGCCGCCGTAGTAGGACTTGCCGCCCGGCTCGTCGATCATCACGACCATAACCAGGCGCGGCTGGCCGGCAGGGACAAAACCGGCGAATACGGACTGGTAGCGCCGACCGCGATAACCCGACTTGCCCGCTTTCTTGGCCGTCCCTGTCTTGCCGGCAGCCCGGTAGCCGGTGATCTGGGCCTTGGCCGCAGTGCCCTTATCGGACACCACCGTCTCCATCATCGCACGCACCTTGCGCGCGGTTGCCGGACTCAACACAGAAGTGCCTTTCAGTGCAGCCAAGGACGCTGCGTCGCGCTTGACGAGCGTTACAGGCCGTTTGACGCCATCTGCGGCGATCACGCTATAGGCTTGTGCCAACTGGAGCGCCGTGACGGAGAGACCGTAGCCAAAGGCCATGGTGGCATGCTCGAATGGCCGCCAGTTGCTGTAGTGCCGCAACAAACCACCGCTCTCGCCGGGAAAGCCAACACCGGTCGGATGACCGAATCCCACCTGGTCATAGATGTGCCAAAGGTCGCTGTAAGCCATGCGCTGCGCGATCTTGACGACCCCCACGTTACTGGACTTGGTAATGACACCGGTGACATCCAGCGAGCCGTAGTTGTGGACATCGCGCACCGTATTCCGACCGACCTTGTAGTAGCCAGGCGCGGTCGCGATAGGCGTGCGGGGTGAGATCAGGCGCTTTTCAAGCGCTGCGGCAACAACCAGGGGCTTCATGGTCGAGCCGGGTTCCATGACGTCGGTCAGGGCACGATTTCGCCGCTGCTCACTGCCGCCGCTGCGGTCCATGTTGGGATTGAAGCTCGGCTGATTGACCATGGCGAGCACTTCGCCGGTGGCAACGTCCAGCACCACGGCAGTGCCCGCCTTCGCGCGGTGCTCCTTCACGGCCGCCGCAAGCTCCCGATGCGCAAGGAATTGCAGGCGTCGATCCAGACTGAGGGTCAAGTCAGTGCCCGGACGCGGCGGCCGAATCTGCTCCACCTCTTGGACAACGCGGCCGCGGCCATCACGGATCACATGATGGAGACCGGGCTCAGCCTTGAGGGCGTCATCATAGGCAAGCTCGATGCCTTCCTGACCGCGATCCTCAATGTCAGTAAAGCCAATGACATGCGCGAAGAACTCGGCCCCCGGATAGTAGCGGCGATACTCCTTCTCGAAACCGATTCCTTCCAACTTCCGCTCAGCGACGACCGCCTTCACGGCCTCCGCCTCACTGAGGGTCACGCGGCGTTTTACATAGATGAACTGACGATCTTTGTTGGCGATCACCTTAGCCCGAAGCCTCTCGGCATCCATGTCCAAGGCTCCCGCCAAGGCAGAAACAGCGGCCGAATCATCGAGCAGCTTGCCTGGATTCGCCGACACCGTCTCGACAGGCGTGCTGACAGCCAGGGGCTCGCCATTGCGGTCCGTGATCATGCCGCGCCGGGCGGCGATCTCCGCGGCCCGGAGATAGCGCAGCGCACCTTGCTCCTGGAGGAAATCGGTCTCGATGATCTGGCGGTAGAAGACTCCGGCAGACAAGGACACGAAGGCCAATGACAACGCGGCCGTCAGAACCCTGCGCCTCAGCACCAGGTTTGGCTTCGACCTCCGACTCGCGACTCGTCGTCCGCGACGGCTATGGGTGGCCATGACCAGTCTCCTCAATCAGCAGTACGTCACCGACCCTCGGAGCGAACATACCGAGCTCGCGCCGAGCCTTACGCTCGACGCGCGCATGCGTGGAAAGAGCAGCCTCTTCGAGGCGCAAGCGATTCCATTCGACATCAATGGCGTCACGCTGAGACCTCAGGTCCTGCAGTTGAGCGAAATGGATTCTCGTCAGGTACTTGGTGTGCACGACACCAATCGCCGTGAGCAGAACGGCGCAGGTGAGTCCGGCGAGCGTCACGATATTGCTGCGTGTCATGGCAGCCTCTCCGCCACGCGCATCACGGCGCTCCGCGACCTCGGATTGCTGCGAATCTCGTCGGCTGCCGGTCGCAGCGCCTTGCCCAGAGCCCGCAAGCGCCCTTGGGTCTGCGACGCCTGGACAGGCAGGCCCTTCGGCAGGAGAGGCCCGCGCGCCTCGTCACGGATGAAGCGTTTGACGATGCGATCTTCCAAAGAGTGGAAGCTGATGACCACCAAACGCCCGGCGGTATCCAACAACCCACAGACTTGATCGAGGCAGCGGCGCAAGGAGCCCAACTCATCGTTGACCTGGATCCGCACGGCTTGAAACGTCCGGGTAGCCGGATGCTTGCCCGGCTCGCGGGTCGGGATGGCACGTGATACCAGCTCGGCAAGCTGAGATGTCGTCTCAAGGGGCCGCTCGGCCCTCGCCTTGACGATCGCCCGAGCGATGCGCTTGGCGAAGCGTTCTTCGCCATAATCGCGCAGCACGACCTCGATCTCTTCCTGACTTGCCGATGCGAGCCAGGCCGCCGCAGTCATGCCTGCTCGAGGATTCATGCGCATGTCCAAGGGCCCGTCGGCGTTGAAGCTGAATCCACGCTCAGGCTGATCCAGCTGAGGCGAAGAAACCCCGAGGTCCAGCAAGATCCCGTTGACCCGGCCAAGGACACCAGCCTTGAGCAGCACATCACCGATCGCCTCGAAGGAGGTGTGCAAGACGGAGAAGCGCGCATCCTCCCCTTCAAGGGCAGCGCCCAGGGTGACGGCTTGTGGATCCCGATCCATGCCAATCAAGCGCCCGCCAGCACCCAAGCGCGCCAGGATGGCGCGACTATGCCCACCTCGGCCGAAGGTGCCATCGACATAGATTCCGTTGGGACGGACCACTAAGGCAGACACGCTTTCCTCCAGAAGAACTGACCGATGCTGCAAGCAAGTGCTCTCTATTTATGATTTCGCAGCAAACCGGGCCACTCCGAAGGCTTCCGGAAAGACTTGCCGCATCTCAACCCAGGGACCAATAAGGCAGGGCACGAACCCCAGACGTCCATCGACGCTAGAGGGTGAGAGACCCAAGCCCCGCCTCAAGCGCCAATTCACCAATCGCCGCATCATTCAAGGCCGCTTCGTTACGGGCATGCCAGGCGTCCTCGTCCCAGAGCTCGAACTTGATGCCCTGCCCAACACAAGCGACACGTTTTTCCAGTGAAGCGAATTCGCGCAGATACTGCGGCAGAAGGATTCGGCCCTGAGCGTCGACGTCCACTTCTTGTGCGTTCCCGACGTAGAGACGCTGCAGCGCACGCGCGGTGGGATCGAGAGAGGGGAGCGCAGAGAACTTGCGCTCGATGATTTCCCACTCAGGCTCTGGATACAGAAGCAGACAACGGTCCCGGTCGACGGTTACGACCAAATGGGAGTCGCACATCTCCTGCAAGCGCTCGCGATGCTTGGATGGAATCGCGAGCCGCCCCTTGGCATCCAGATTGACAATGGAAACCCCCCGAAACACCGGCGCACCCCTCTGCCGCCCGCCTTTGGCAAAAAGCCCCCTGACTCCCCACTCTTCCCCACTTGAGCCTCATGTTAGAGAGAGCTTACGCCAACGTCAAGAAATCCTCGCGCTTTATTCTTGATAGTCAGCAACTTACAGACCAAAGTTGGCCTAACGGGAAAGCTGGCAAAAAGACAAGCTCAATCAGCCCGGTCAGAGCAAAAGCTCACAAGCCAGCTTAGGAAAGTACCGTAAGTCGACAAAAAATATATTGAATCAGAGGTGGCCCGAGAGGGGCCTAGAAAACGCGGCGGGATAGGAAGGAGTCAGCCGATAAGCCGGGTTCTGTCGAGGACAGTCATTCATCTAGGTCGCGCGTCGCCGCGCGACTCAAGCGACCTACCCAGGGACACGCGCGGGCCGCGCGCTGCGGTCGAGACCGCAAGCCCCCTACTTGGTCTTGCTCCGGGTGGGGTTTACCCTGCCACTGATGTTGCCACCAGCGCGGTGCGCTCTTACCACACCATTTCACCCTTACCGCCCGTCACGAGGACGGGGTTGGCGGTATCTTTTCTGTGGCACTTTCCGTGGACTCGCGTCCCCCAGGCGTTACCTGGCACCCTGCCCGATGGAGCCCGGACTTTCCTCCTCTTCCCGTTCGAGAAGAAGCGACTGCCTGGCTGACTCCTGATTGGGGATCATACTAAGAAGAGGGGCCTCTGTCTCGCGTAATCCCCTAGGAGCCTGTCCGACTTAGAAAGCGTCCATCAACAACTTCCCCCCTTTCGCAAAGGGGGGCTAGGGGGGATTTCGGGCGGCATCGCTCGCATCGGGAAACAATTGATGGACACTTTCTTAGGATGAATCGGCTGCGGAATCGGGAGAAGGGTCCCTTTCGCCCCGCTTTTTCGTTACATATAACCACTATGCGCCTCAAAACCGGAACGAAATGGCCTCGCTCTCCCACTTCCTCGCTTCGATCCCCCCAAGTCGGACAGGCCCCTACTCGAGGCGATTGTCATTCTCACGAATCTGTCCCAACCCCAGCTCGAGACCAAGCCGGTAGAGCTGATTTTTCTTGGCGCCAGTCAGGCGGGCTGCAACCGCCGCCGCCTGACTCAACGGCAGTGCGTCGCACAGAATGCCCAGCACCCGCTCCGATTCGACACGCCCATCCAAGTCGACAGCTGCTTGATGACCCTCGACCAGAAGCACCATCTCGCCCAGGCGCTGAGCCGCATCCGCTTCCAACCGCTCGATCAGCTCGCCCGCAGATCCGCTAAGAAAGGTCTCGAAGCGCTTGGTCAGCTCGCGCGCGATGACAGCACGCCGCCCGGCACCGAGGGTGTCGCGAAGATCATTGAGGGTCGCGATGATGCGCTTGCCGCTCTCGTAGAAGCCCAGGGTCCCGGGCTCATGGGCAATGGATTCGAGCAGGGCGCGACGCTGCTTTCCGCCGCGTGGAGGAAAGCCCAGAAAGAGGAAGCGATCACTCGGGAGACCCGACGCGGAGAGCGCGCAGATGAGGGCACTGACACCTGGAATCGGGACCACAGCCAGCCCATGCGCGCGCGCCGCTGCGACCAGCCTGTAGCCCGGATCGCTAATCAAGGGGGTACCGGCATCCGACACCAGCGCAATGCTACGCCCGGCCTCCAGATCGCCGACCAGCCGCGCTGCCATGGCCTCTTCGTTGTGATCATGGTAAGCAACAAGCTTGGCCGTTATGCCGAAGTGCCTGAGCAGCTTGAGCGTCTCACGCGTGTCTTCGGCAGCGATCAAGTCAACCTCAGTCAACAGCTTACGCGCGCGCTCAGTGATATCGCCTAGATTGCCGATCGGCGTGGCGACCACGTATAGTATCCCGGCTTCGCTCAGCATCTTCTCCCCCGTCAGCCCGCAGCTAGGGAACGGAATCATGATTAAGCCTCACAGACACCTTCGCCGCTCGCTCAAGCGGTTGATCCTCGCGCCACTCTTGATAGCCATTGGCCTATCCGGGTGCGCGGTCACTCAGATCCAAGACGAGTCCGTCATTCTCGCGCCCGTTTCGAGCACCGAACTCGCTCGCGCCAAGGACTTGGAAAGCAAGGGCAAACCGGCTGACGCTGCGAAGATCTATACGACACTCGCCACTCAGGCGCAGCCTCCCGCAAAGGCGCAGCTTCAAATGAAGGCCGCACAAGCCTACCTGGCTGCAGGCCAACCAGCAGAGGCGAATCGCAGCATTGGCGCCATCGCGCAGCCAAGTCTAACCTCTGGTCAACAGCAGCTACTTCTGTTGACGCAAGCCGAGCTGGCGCTGGCGACGAATCGCCCCAAGGCCGCCATCGATTACCTCGAGCGCATGCGCGCGGGCGGCCTAACGCAGGATCTCAAGGCACAGCGCCTTGGTATGCTAGCCTCGGCGCAGCGCCTCGAAAGCGACCCGATCGCCGCCGCCGAGACGCTCAGCGAGCTGGATCGTCTACTGAGCGATCCTGAGGCCCGTCTCGACAACCAGGTCTCGCTCATCTCCACCCTGAGTCTGGTCAGCCAATCCCAGCTCCAGCAGCTATCCCGCCAAGGCCGAAGCGACATGAAAGGCTGGGCCGAGGTCACACTGCTGACGCAGTCTCTCGGCGCCGACCCCACACAGCTCGAGGGTCGCTACCGCCAATGGAAACAAGGCCATGGCGGACACCCAGCGCTTCCCGATCTCGGCCGCGCCTATGCCGAAACCCTCTCCGGCGGCTATGCCGCGGGCGACAAGCTTGCAGTCCTACTCCCACGCAGCGGACGCTTTGCCGCGGCCGCCAAGGTTATCCGAGATGGCATCGAAGCAGCCAGCCGCGTGGACTCCGGCGACAAGCGGCCAAGGCTGAGCTTCGTGGACAGCACCAATGCGGGACGCGTGCGCACCCTGCATTCCACGGCAGCAAAAAATGGAGCCATGTACGCCATCGGACCCCTGGAAAAGCCTGCGGTCGACAAGCTGGTCTCAGCGGGGAGCCTGCCAATCCCAACCTTGGCCCTAAACGAAGCAACGCGGGACAATCGCGCGGTCAACCTCTACCAATTCTCGCTCTCGCCTGAGAACGAGGCCGCAGAGGTCGCGAGCAAGGGCGCGGCAATGGGCGCGAAGCGCGCCCTCATCCTCTCTCCCAAAGGCGCTTGGGGTGATCGCCTCGCAAAAGCATTCCAGCGTCAGTGGCGCAATCTCGGCGGCACCGTCGCCGGACAGGCAACCTTCGATCCAGCCTGGTCAACCTACGACAAGACGCTCAATGAACTCTTCGGTGGCGCCGACTACGACCTGGTGTTCTTTGTCGCGACCAACACCATGGCAAGGAAGATCTATCCGCAGATCACGAGCACGGCATCCAAGCCAGCGCCCATCATCTCGACCTCCCATGTCTACGCGGGCAGTTTCAAGCCCGCGGACAAAGTCCTGGAGGGCCTCTATTTTGTCGACATCCCCTGGATACTGGATGCTGACAGCTCGGGCCCATTATCACGGCGCGCCATGAAGGGTGCATCCGCATCCAGCCCCTTGGGGCGACTCTACGCCATGGGAATCGACGCTTATCGATTGGCACCCCGTTTGAGCACGCTGGCGAAAAACCCAGGCGCCTACTATCCCGGCCAGACCGGGGGTCTTGCGATCGACTCGCTGGGTCGCGTGACGCGCCAGCTGAATCTCGGCCAGTTCACCGCGGATGGTCCCCGTCTCGCCGATCCATTCGCAGTGGAGGCCAAGAGCCGCTAAGACGGGCCGCTTCTATCCATGGACGGACGAACACCTAAGGTGAAAACCCCAGCGACCACCAAAGAGACTACCGCGATCGGCCGAGACAAGGAGCGTCTCGCCGAGAAGTTCTTGGTCAGCCAGGGACTCAAGCTTCAGGCGCGCAACCATCGCTGCCGATTCGGCGAGATCGATCTCGTCATGTTCGACGGCGACACCCTGGTCTTTATCGAGGTCCGCTACCGCCGCAACGAGAGATTCGGCACGGCGGCGGAGACAGTCGATGCACGAAAACAGCAACGACTCATCAAGACCGCCCGCCACTATCTGCAGCGCACCCCCACCATGCTACCCTGCCGGTTCGACGTGGTCGCCATCAATGGAGAGGATCACATCAATTGGATTCGTCATGCCTTCGCTCTTGAGACGTTCTGATCAGCACCGCTGCGAAATCCGCCGGGACCTATCACCACGCCCTGCCGACTCAAATCGCACGAGCCTGACGATCCTGCTCGGACTCGCGATCATGGGAACCAGCGGCCTCAGCGGCTGTGTGCCCATCCTCGTCGGCGGCACCATTGCTGGCGCATCGGCGGCCTACGACCGCCGCCACTATGAGACCGTCATTGATGATCAGCAGATCGAGCTGGCAGCCATGCACACCTTGGCGCAAGACGCGATCGTCGGGCCGAGCTCGCGGATCTCGGCGACCAGCTACAACCGCACCCTGCTCTTGACCGGTCAGGCAGACCCCGAGGCAGTCGCGGCCCGCGCGGCGGATCTGGTCAGCCGCCTTCCCAAGGTTGAGCGTGTCGTTGACGAGATCCGCATTGGCCCACCGATTTCGCTCGGCCAGGAATCCGAGGACGCGCTCATTACCTCACGCGCAAAGCTCGCGCTGACCAAGGTTGAACTCCCAGGCTTCAACCCAACTCGGGTCAAAGTGGTCACGGAAGACGCCACTGTCTATCTCATGGGGCTCGTCACCCCCGCAGAGGCCGCCGCGGCCGCCGAGCAGATCAGCTATGTCCCGGGCGTCCAGCAAGTGGTCAAACTCTTTGAATACGATCCCGCAAGCACCTGAGCTCAACAAGGGCTTTCTGAAGCGCCTGACAAAGGTCGCGGGCAACGGCAGTCTCTTGACCGATCCCGGTGACTGCTGGCCATACGGCTACGACAACTCGAGACGTCAGGCGCTGCCCCAAGCCGTCGTCTTCGCGACGAGCGAGGAGCAGGTCAGCGCCCTGGTGCGCCTCTGCGCCGACGCCGAGGTCCCGCTCACGGCACGCGGCCTCGGCACCGGGACCACGGGCGCCACTGTCCCGGACCGCGGTGGGATTGTCCTCTCCTTCGAGCGCATGGATCGCATCCTCCGCGTCGCCCCCGGTGATCGGCTCGCGGTGGTCCAGCCGGGTGTCATCAACGCGACACTGCAAAAGGCGGCCCAGACAGCCGGCTTCTTCTGGCCGCCCGATCCCACCAGCGCCGCAACCTGCACCATCGGCGGCAATCTCGCCTACAACTCCGCTGGCCCACGTGCGGTGAAGTATGGAACGCCGCGCGACAACACGCTCGGTCTGCGGGCGGTCAGCGGCACTGGCGAGATCTTCAAAACCGGCGTGCAAACCACCAAGGGCGTCGTCGGCTACGATCTCACACGGCTCATCATCGGCTCGGAAGGCACCCTCGCGCTGGTCACCGAGGCCACGCTCAAGCTCACACCGCTCCCCGAGGCCAAACGCACCCTGCGCGCGACCTACGCCGACATCCACGCCGCCGCCAAGGCGGTCTCCGCGATCATGGCCCAGCCGGTCACGCCCTGCGCCTTGGAGTTCATGGACAGCTCGGCGATCGACATGGTGAGCCGCTATGCCGGGCTCGACCTGCCCAAGGGCGCTGGCGCACTGCTGATGATCGAGGTCGACGGCCCAGCGGCCTGTATCCATGAGGCGCAGGCCGCCGTGGGCGAAGCCGCGCGCGGAGAGGGCTTGCTCGAGCTTCGGCTCGCCCAAAGCGCCGCAGAAGTCGCAGCCCTCTGGAAGACCCGCAAGGCGCTCTCTCCCGCACTGCGCCATATTGCGCCCAAGAAGATCAACGAGGATGTCGTAGTGCCCGTCTCACGGATGGGCGAGTTCATCAATGCACTCGAGGGCCTCTCGCGGGAAACCGGCATCCGCATCGTCAACTTCGGCCACGCCGGCAATGGCAACATCCACGTCAATCTGCTGATCAACCCAGACGACGCCGCAGAGGTGGCGCGGGCGGCCGAGTGCCTGGATGCAGTCTTTTCGCTGGTGCTGCGGCTGGATGGAAGCCTCTCGGGCGAGCACGGTGTCGGCCTCGAGAAACGGGACTTCGTGGATCGCGAGCTGGACCCGGTGGCACTCAGACTCATGCACGAGATCAGAGGCCGCTTCGACCCCAAAGGCATCCTGAGCCCAGGAAAATCCTTGCCAATGCCGCGCTGAGGCCCATCTAGCGCCCAGGACGCACCAGGGCACCAAGCCCCACGGCCTCGAGCGCATCTAGCAGCAAGCGCCGCACGGCATCGGCCTCCTCGCATTGCAGCGCGACCTTGAGCACCTCGCGGGCCCGCGCCCGGCTAATGCTGCGAATGACCTTCTTCACGCGCAGCAGGCTACCCGCGCCCATGCTCAGACTGTGAACACCCATGCCAAGCAGCAAGAAGGTCGCCAAGGGATCGCCGGCCATCTCGCCACAGACACTGACCTCCTTGCCATGCAGCCTGGCACCCGTGAGGATCTGCAACAGGGCCCGCAGCACCGCCGGGTGATACTCGTTGTAGAGCTTGGCCACGTGGGGATTGTTGCGATCGACGGCGAGCAGGTACTGCGTGAGGTCGTTCGTCCCGACGGAGAGAAAATCGACCCGTCGCGCCAGCGCCTCCGCCTGATAGACGGCGGCCGGGACCTCGATCATCGCGCCAATAGGAGGCATACGAACCTGATAACCTTCCTCGAGCAGCTCGTCATGAGCCCGCTGGATCAGCTGTATGGCGTCATCGACCTCGCTGACCGTGCTGATCATGGGCAGCAGCAATTGCAAATTGTCGAGCCCAATGGCGGCGCGCAGAATGGCGCGAACCTGGGTCAGGAAGATCTCGGGATGGTCCAGGGTGATGCGGATACCGCGCCATCCAAGAAAGGGGTTGGCCTCGTGCATCGGAAAATACGGCAGGGGCTTATCCCCACCGATGTCAAGCGTGCGGATGGTCACCGGACGCGGCGCGAAAAGCTCCAGCACACGCCGGTAATTCGCCATCTGCGCGCCCTCGCCCGGAAAGCTGTCACGCACGATGAACGGCAGCTCTGTCCGATAGAGACCAACGCCCGCTGACTCCTCGATGCCGAGCGGCCGGGTCTCCGAGACCAAGCCTGTATTGAGATAGAGCGGAATCAGATAGCCGTCCGTGGTCTCGGCGGGCAAATGGCGCAGGGCCTGAAGCTCACTGGTCAGCGCCGCATCATCCGCCGCGAGCCGCTGATACTCGGAGCGCACCGCAGGGCCCGGCGAGACGTAGACGCGGCCCCGGTAGCCATCGACGACAATCTCGCGACCCTCAACGCGGCTGACCGGCAGATCAGAAACGCCCATGGCGGCAGGAACCCCCATGCCACGCGCCAAAATACCCACATGCGAGGATCCGGACCCGGTCGTCGAGACCAGGCCCATGAGGCTCTCGCGCGGCACATCGGCAATCTGCATCGCGCTGATCTCCTCACCCACCAGGATGGTATCAGCCGGGTATTGGATGGGCGCTGCGGACTGATTCTGCAAATGCATGAGGATGCAGCGCCCGAGGTCGCGCACGTCCGAGGCGCGCTCGCGCAGATAGGCATCGTCCATGTTGTCGAAGACCTTGGCGTGCTCGGCGATGGTGTCGCGCAAGGCCCCCTGCGACCAGTTCCCCGCGCGTATTCGCGACAGCGTCCCGTCGATCAGGGTGTCACTCTCGAGCATCAACCGCCAAGCATCGAAGAGCGCCATGTCCTCGGCGCTCAAATGGGCCTGAGTGCGCGCGGCGAAACGCCCCAGATCGTTCGCAACATTCTTGACTGCGCGTTTGAAGTCCGCGACCTCAGCGTCAAGGTCTTCCGGCTGGCGGTCCGGGACCGCATCCAGATCCGCCGGCGGATAAACCACAACCGCCGTCCCGATCCCGATACCCGGCGAGGCCGCCAAGCCGGGCAAAAAGCGCTGCGGGATCCCGTCGTGCTGAAGGCGCGCCAGCTCGCCGCTGGTGCGCGCGAAGGTGATTGCACCCGCCAGCTGCGAGGCCAGCGTCATCACGAAGGTGACTTCATCTTCCCCGAAGTGACGCCGTTGGCGCTGCCGCAGCACCAGCACGCCAAGCACAGTGCGATTCTGGATGATGGGCGCGCCGAGAAAGCCCTGAAAGAGCTCCTCGCCGCTATCGATGATGCATTCGTAGCGCGGATGCGCGGAGGCGTTGTCGAGGTTGATCGGCTCGGCCCGCTCGCTCACCAATCCGATTAGGCCGCGACCAAGCTCCAGACGAACCCGCCCCACGGCCTCCTTGCGCAATCCCTCGGTGGCATGGAGGACGTGCCGACGATTGTCGAAATCATTGAGGTAGACCGAGCAGACGTCCGCGCCGACCGCCTGCTTGACACGCCGTACGATAATCGTCAGCGCCTGCTCCAGGTCAGAAGCGTTGTTGACCTCTTGGACGATGCGCCTCAGCGCATCAAGCATATCCAAGGAGGGGACCTCGACGGGGTTGGGAGGAAGGTCCGACACTCGCGCGCCTGAAACTTGTCTTTCGAGCTTTCGATCTTTGATCTGGGCCACCTGCTCGGAACGGCGTCGTCAGAACGACAATGAGAGACGCGGCTTTGCGCGCGGCACGCTGGCGCGCCGATGCGCCAGTGAGCAGCGCTCCGACGCAGGCCCGTCGATCGGCATGCCGGCGACTCATGCTTGCGGCGACGAGCGCACATTGTCATCGCCGCCAGTGGCGCCCGCATCCCAACGAAGGCGTGCGGCCTTCATGGGTAGCGCTGACGCAACATCCGTGAGGAATCCCGGTAGGGCTGCACGCGCTCCGGGACGCCTTCCGGATAAAGCACCGGAGCCAGCTCCTCCAGGGCCTGCTGATAGACATGGCGCTTGAAATAGACGACCTCGTGCAAGGGCTGCCAATAAAGCACCCAGCGCCAGGCGTCGAACTCCGGCTTATCCGTGTGGTCGAGGCAGAAGGCGTCTTCGCCGCAATCCACGCGCAGCATGAACCAGATCTGCTTTTGACCGATGCAGGTCGGGCCGCAATGGCGGCGGATATAGCGTTTGGGAAGATGGTAGCGTAGCCAACCGCGTGTCGAGCCGAGGATGGTTACTTGGCACGCTTTGAGGCCAACCTCTTCCTCGAGCTCCCGATACATCGCCTCTTCCGGTGTCTCGCTGGGATTGATACCGCCCTGCGGAAACTGCCATGCGTTCTGACCAACGCGGCGCCCCCAGAATAGGCGACGATTCTGATTGCTCAGGATAATGCCGACATTGGGTCGAAAACCGTCACGGTCGATCAAGGATACTCATCCCATTGGCGTGGCCTGCGGCATTTTTCCATAGACTACGCGTTTGCGGCAAGCCAGCCTCAGTCCATAAGGGATTTCCAATCAACAGCTTGGTCACAACACCTGAAGCTCAGGAAGCATGACGGGCCTGCGCGCCCTCGCTGACAGGCGGTCGACTTGAAAGCCTGACTTGAAAGCCTCGCTACAATACCAGACCATTTTCGTTGCAGTCGGCGCGACAAGCCGCTACCCGTCGTTCACCCCAAGCCCCACTCCCCGGAGCCCCGCATGGCACTCGCAATTTTCGATCTCGACAACACCCTACTGGATGGGGACTCCGACCACTTGTGGGGGCGGTTCCTCGCGAGCTGCGGCATCGTCGATGGCGCAGTCTACGAGCGCGAGAATGAGCGTTTCTATCGCGAGTATCAGGCAGGAACCTTGGATATCAATGAGTTCCTGCGCTTTTCACTGGCACCCTTGCGTGAGCATCCGCGCAGCCAAATGGAAGCGCTCCGCGAGCGGTTCCTTGCGGAGCAGATCGAGCCCATCATGCTGCCAGCCGCGCGTGACCTGATCGCAAGGCACAAGGCGTGCGGAGAGACGCTGCTCATCATCACCGCCACGAACGCCTTCGTCACCGCCCCCATCGCGGCGCGCTTTGGAGTCCCGCACCTGATCGCGACCTTGCCGGAGGAGCGGGATGGCGTCTACACGGGAGAGGTATCGGGCGTACCTTCGTTCCGCGAGGGCAAGGTGATTCGGCTGGAGGCATGGCTCACGAACCAAGGCATGACCCTTGACGACAGCACCTTCTACAGCGACTCTCACAACGATATTCCGCTGCTTGAGCGCGTCGATCGCCCAGTCGCGGTCGACCCCGACAGCCGGCTGCGCCAGACCGCCGATGCGCGCGGTTGGCCAGTCATCTCGCTGCGCGATTAGCGGCACCAGCCAGAGACGGTCATGGTGCCGTCATCATGTCCACATTAGCCCGCAACACACGCGAAATACCATAGCCCTCTACACACCAACTCGCTCAGAGGGAATGCAATGGTCGCGTCTGCTTCTGCCTCGACCGCCAAGCGCGGCGAGCGCCTGTTCGTCGAGATCGCAACATCCGCGCAGGAAGTGCGCGAGGCCCAACGACTCAGGTACCGCGTCTTTGGCCTGGAGATGGGAGCCAAGCTCGAAGGCGCCGAAGGCTTGGACAGCGACGAACTCGACGACCACTGCCATCACCTCTTGGTCCGTGAGTCGAAGTCAGGCCAGGTCGTCGGGTGCACCCGCATCCTCACCGATGACAGCGCCGCGCGGCTCGGTCGCTTCTATTCGGAGGGCGAGTTCGAGCTTGCCGCCATCAAGCAACTCCCGGGCCGCCGCCTTGAGGTCGGGCGCACCTGCATCGCACCGGAATTCCGCTCCGGCTCCGCCATCGCGGTGCTTTGGTCCGGACTGGCCGGCTTCGTCCAGATACATGGCTTCGACTACCTCTTCGGCTGCGCGAGCGTCCCACTCGGCGAGCAAGACCTTCAGGCTGCGGCCATCATGAACCGGCTCAGACGACAGGCCATGGCACCGCAGTCGCTGCGCGTGACGCCTCGGGCACCCCTGCTGACCGCACAGCTGTCCGGTGACGTCTTGGATGCACCGCTGCCGCCCTTGGTACGCGCCTATGTGCGCCTCGGCGCCAAGGCGTGCGGTGAGCCGTGTCGAGACCCGGATTTCGGCGTCGCCGACGTGCTCATGCTGCTGGATGTCGACGCGCTCAGCCCCGCCTATTCGCGGCATTTTCTCGATCGCATCTCGAGCTGACTGCGCACCCATGACCGCAGCTGTGATTTACCGTGGCTTGAGGGTCGCGGAGCACTTGATGACAGGCGCCGTGGTCGCGCTTTACATCCGCGCCAGATATGGCAGTGGGGCGGCGCCTGAATGGCGGTCGGCCTTGGTGCGCTGGTGGCATGCACGCCTCTGTCGCGCCTTGGGCGTCAGGCTCGAGGTCCAAGGCAGCCTCGCCCCAAGATGCCTGCTCGTCGGCAACCACATTTCCTGGCTGGACATCCCGGCAATCGGCGCTCAGGCAGAGATCGGCTTCCTCTCCAAGGCCGAGGTGCGCAAGTGGCCCTTGATCGGCTGGATGGCAGCAGTGGCCGGAACCTGCTTCATCGAGCGCGGCGGCAATCAATCCGATCAGGTGCTCGAGAATCTGCGCACTGAACTCGCGCAGGGCCGCGCCATCATGATCTTCCCCGAGGGCACGACCACCGACGGACGCGCCGTGAAGCGCTTCCATCCCAGGTTGCTGGCCGCCGCACAAGGAGCCGGGGCTGATCTCCAGCCCATCGCCATCAGCTACCACAAGGGCACGGATCCACGCCCGGACCAAGACGTCCCCTACATCGGCGAAGACACCCTGATCGCCAATCTTTGGCGTCTCATGCGCCATCCGGCGCTGGTCGCAAGAATCCGCTTTCTGCCGCCCATCCGGCACAGGGAAGGCGAGCAGCGTCGCGTCCTCGCCGAGCGGGCGCGCGCCGCCGTGCTCGCAGCGCTCGACCTGCCGCCCGAGCCGCAGTGCGTCTCCACCAAGGAACCACCCTTGGCGGCAAAGCAGACCCGGCGCAACGCGCCGCAACCTGATCCAAACCCGGCCCGCGCATCATGAGCAATCTGCACAAAGACGCAGCGCCCGCGCAGGACGCGCGCGCGGCGATCAAGATCGCGATCGTCACTGAAACCTATCCTCCGGAGATCAATGGTGTCGCTAACACCATGATCCACCTAACCGAAGGGCTTCAAGACAGAGGCCATGAGGTTCAGCTGGTCAGACCTCGGCAGCAGGCCGACCAAGGCGACATCCAAGCCGGCCCGATCGACCTTTGCTTGGTGCCTGGACTACCAATTCCGGGGTACCGTGGACTGAGGTTTGGACTTCCCGTGTATTGGCGGCTGCGACGCATTTGGCATCGCAGCAAGCCGGATCTGATCTATATCGCGACTCAGGGACCACTCGGCCATGCCGCGCTCTCCGCTGCCCGCGCCTTGAAGATCCCGACGGTCACTGGTTTCCACACGCAGTTCCATCAGTACTGTCAGCATTACGGGCTCGGTATCCTCTCGCACAAGATTGCCGAGACGCTGCGCCACTTCCATAACAGGTCAGATGCGACCCTGGTGCCCACCGCAGACCTCAAGTCCCAGCTCTCCGCCGATGGCTTCGAAAACCTGCATGTCTTTGGACGCGGCGTCGACGTCGAGCGCTTCTCGCCGCGATGGCGCAGCCCGGACCTGCGACGGAGCTGGGGCTGCCATGAGACTGACTTGGTCGCACTCTATGTTGGACGCATCGCCGCAGAGAAGAACCTCGACCTCGCACGTGATGCCTTCGAGGCCATCGAAAGCCTAGGCATCAGGGCAAAGCTCGTCCTGGTTGGCGATGGCCCCGAACTCACCCAGATGCACCGTGAGCGGCCCGACTTTATCTTTACGGGCGCAAAAGTCGGCGCGGAACTGTCCGCGCACTATGCTTCAGGGGATCTATTCCTTTTTCCGAGCCTGACCGAGACCTTTGGCAATGTCGTCACCGAAGCGATGGCGAGCGGACTTCCGGTCATCGCCTTTGATTACGCAGCTGCCCACACGCACGTAGAATCAGGGGTCAATGGAATCGCCATTCCGCTAGACGACCGCAACGGCTACATTGAGGCAACCCGCAACGCCGCGTCGGACATTGAGTCTCTGCGGCGCATGGGCGCCGCGGCGAGGTCAACCGCAGAGGGCATCAGTTGGGAGCGGGTTCTAGGCAAAGTCGAACAGCGTCTCTTCGAAGTGATCGCGCGACGGCGCGGAACGGAGGCTTGTCATGCAGCCATGGCTACATCATCTAAATGAGTTCGAGGTATCCATCTGCCACGCTTGGGGCCGGCTTTCCCGCGAAAGACACTGGATCCAGCGCGGCTTCGCCATCGTCAGCCGGCTTGGAGACGGGGTCTTCTGGTATAGCCTGATCGCGCTTCTACCCTTGATCTACGGCGTCACCGGACTCAAGGCCGGTCTGCACATGCTCGCCACGGGCGGGGCGGCACTTATCCTCTACAAATCGCTCAAGGGCTTCACGCGACGCGAGCGGCCTTGTCACCACGCCCAAGACCTGCCTGCGCTGGTACCGCCGCTGGACCACTACAGTTTCCCATCCGGACACACCCTCCATGCGGTCAGTTTCTCGACCGTGGCCATCCACTACTTTCCCGAGCTAGCCTGGCTGCTCGTACCCTTCACGACCCTGGTCGCCAGCTCCAGAATCGTTCTCGGCCTGCACTATCCCAGCGACGTGCTCGTCGCCATCCTCATCGGCCTGGGCCTCGCCTACGCCGGGATCTCAGTCCTCGTCTAAGGCGAACTCCGGACATCCCCTTACCCAAGAGGCGCGGGGCGGTAGGATGGGCAAAGTCCGCACTCGGGGCTTGAGCGTCACCGCGGCGCTGGACGGACGTGCCCATCCTGCCAAGCGCTGCGCTGGGATGATGGGCACGCCCCGCGACCCTCGGCACTCCGAAAGATGCGCATCGCCAGGGCTTTGCCCATCGGGATCGGAACTGCGGGTCTGTTCGTTCCCTGAAATCACCTAAGAAGCGGCTTGAAACCCTGGAATTCAAAGCAGTCGGTTGGCCATCAGCTTGAGCATCGCCAGAGGTGTTCAGGTTTGGGTAGTCGGCATCAGACGCTCGACAACCCTTGCTGAGACGCGGTGAGCGATTGAGCCAGCGGCGACTCGGGCAACGGCGGCTTGATGGCCCGCCATCCTCGGTCGCTCACCTGTCAACCCGAACTGTCGCGCTTCTCAACACCTATCGGTTTTATGTAGCCAGGGCTTCCAGCCCTGGCAAACCAGGCCAGGATGGCCTGGCTACGCAGGCTTGGAGCGGCTGTTCCGGTTGATTTCGGGAAACCGATAGGTGGTGAGATCGCGCTTGATCACTGTTGACGCGGGTCCACCACGGTGAATGATCCTGCGATGATAAAGTCGACCCCGTCGAAACATATCTTTCGCAACGCTTGAGGTCTCACTGCTTATGTCCAACGCACTCCGCCTTGACAGTGCTTCACAGCATCGCTCAGCAAGCATTCGAGCCTTACTCTTAGCGGCGATCGTTGCGGCGCCCCATGCGGCGACCGCCGACGCACAGCTGGCTATCGACATCGCTCAAGCTCCACAGGCGGATGCCGCTTCGCCCGTTCCCGCACCACCTGCGGAGCCAGGACGCCAGTGGAGTCTGTCCCGGCACAGCGACTTCATCGCGCTGCTGGACTGCGAGGACTGCGGCGACGACATCGGCCTGCTGCTGGAATGCCAAGCGCGCGGCAAGCCCGCACTCGCCAGCCTTTACTGGGCTGCTGTCGACTCAGACCAGCGCATTGCTGGACCAGTCGTCTTCGAGGTCTCGGGTCAAGTCTTTTCGCGCATGGCCGAGACCATGTATTTCGGTCAGTTCGGCCAAGTCCCCCAGCTCGAGCTAGGGCCTGGAGACCCATTGCTTGCCGCCCTTCGGCGAGGGACGGCGGTCAAGGTGACTTTCGGCGATATCATCACGACGATCGGCCTACAAGGGTTCGCAGCGGCCTTGGAGGGCTTCGATCGCGCATGCCACTGGCATCCGCATCAAGCCCAGTCAGATGATGGCGAACGAAACCTAGCGATCAACGATGCCGCCCCCAAGCCAAAGTCGGGGCCACAAGTGCTCCCCAGGGATGACGGTGCGCAATGGTACGTCACACCGCCCGCGGACCGAGACAGCCCCGATCGCTTGACGCGCTTGACGTTCGGAATCCCCGAGACCGATGCCGTCGCCCTGCAAGCGACGTGCGAGGAAGATCGCCCAGAGCAGTCCGTCACGCTGGTCGCTGTCGTGGATATCGGCGACCGCGCAGAAGCCGAGACGATCGATCTCCTGGTCGAAAGCGGCGCGATCAATCTGCGGATTTCGGGTGAAGTGTCGAGGGGGCGCGAGACCTATCCGGGTGTCCGTTCGCAGGTCGGCCTCGGCCATCCCATTTGGTGGACGCTACAGCGTGGCGACGAGGTTTACTTGCGCGCCGCCGGCGGCCCGAGCATCGCGCTTCCCCCCTCTGAATCCAAGGCGATTGCGGCCTTTCTAGCAACCTGCTCTGGCAATCGAGCCCCCTGACCTGATGCCGAAGGACTTTGATTTCCCGGGAAGGCTCGAATAACATACCAACAGAGTCAGGTAAAAGGGAGTTCGCCCCGCACTGAAATGCCGCGCCGCTCGCGGCTGCATTGCGGACGATGACCCCTTCTTCTGGGCCCTTAGCCATCGGGTTTACTTGGTTGAGTTGCGACGCCCACCATCGCGGGGGGCATTCAGAGCAGTCTTGTATGCGATCGCCGATCACGTCGCCCAGGCTCTCTGTTCGGTGTTTCGCTGGCCGTGCAATCGCAGCGGCCGTTGAAAAGGGCAAGCGCTGATTCAGCGTTGCTGCCTGGCCATCCGAAGCTTGGCCGAATTCAACTCACGCGCACTTTGCGCACTGGGGGGGTAAGCGATGACGAAGCGAGAGAGACATCTGTGGACGGCGTTCGTCGGTCTTGGCGTTGTACTTGGGGCCGACCTGAGCAGCAATGACGCACAAGCGAGACAGTGCGTCAAGGCGGCATTCGGAATCGGCTATGTGGCCAAGGTTGATTGGTACGAGTACGGGAGCGTGGTCGGTGGCATCAACAATGTGACTGGAGATTTCGAGGTTGAGGGGAGCACCAAAGCCCCGGTCAAGAGCGAAAAGATCGCGGTCGGCCAAGAGAGTTGTGGTGATGATGCGACCGTGACGCGGACGGCCCTCGTCCGCGTCGTCGGTGGTGATATCGCTGACTGGACGACGAAGATCGCCGCGGCCGGCGTCGGTGCAGTGGCGGGAGCTGCAATCTGTGTCGGCACCGCGGGGACCGGGTGCGGGGTCATCGCCAGCGCCATCGCCGGAACGGCTGGCGCTGCGGCCGGTGGAGCCCCAACGCTCGCAATCCCAGACGTGAAAGAGGTGTTCTACGTTGGCGCACCCTCTCACTACCGCAAGCTCGAGCTTGGAGGCACGGTCTGGGGGCCGACCTACGAGGAGGGCGAGCCGGCGACGATGTTCGACATTCCGGGCTCCAAGGCGTTTCCAGACCAGTTCTTTCGTATGACCAATAACGCAGCGCTGCGCAACGCCTCGCCCTACAAGACGCTCTACAACACCACCATCGGAGCCTGCGCCTTCGCCTGTCAGGCGATCGACATCACTCGGTGCAAGAGCTTCAACTACTATCCGGTACCATCTGCCGCCAATCCAGGTGACAAGAAACAAATGTTCAGCTGCGAGCTGTTCGACAAGCAAGCGGCGGAGGTTTGCGGCACATCACCAGCTCGGGTGATGAAGGCGGAAATCGTCAATTACTACGAAAAAACGTCATTGCCGAAAAAGCAGATCGCGGCATCTTGCACCAAGCCCAGAGACGACGGCTGATCTTGCCAAGCGGCGGCGGGCATGGATGCCCCCGACACAGGCTCGAGGGAAATCCGACTCCCCCAACAGCCAAGCAGCGCACGGCAAATCACTCTGCATGGGTTGAAGCCGAGGCTCAAGCGGCTGGCTTTGAGCGAAGCTGAGGTTCTGTTCGGCTCAGATCAACCATGATCCACGCCCCCCAACTTAGCGTCTTCCTCGCGCAGACACCGCTCGACGACGCTGGGCTCGGCCGTCATCAACGCCTTAAACCGAAGGCCCAGGGTGTAATCAAGAAAAGCACATCCGAATCAGAAGATTTAGAAAATTATATCGCCTATTCGCCTGGGCACCATGTAAGTCGTTGATCCGCGTTTCAAACCATAAACCCAGCGTTGGTCAGAAATCGACCGATTTATGGCGACATTAGCCAGACGGATGCAGCAAAACCTAGCGTTAAATGCTGATTCATGGCTTGGTTTTCCGAAAATCGGTTCTGGAACTTCGGCTTAGAGGGCATCAATGGTTCGACCATTTGCAATCAACCGTACTATTCCCGCTCAGAAAACAGATAAACCATTGAATTTTAAATTATATTAATCCTAAGGGCCTGCGAAAATATAATTTCCAAGCAACTGATAATAAAAGTATTTTAAAGTTAGCGGGGACCGCTGTAGTCAGGCCATCTTGGCCTGACAGAATCAGGGCTGGAAGCCCTGACTACGCAGGGATGGCCAGCAGCTGGGCCACGATGATCAAGGCCGGATATCAAGGTCTCTTGTGACCTTAGCAAGTGTCCATCAATTGTTTCCCGATGCGAGCGATGCCGCCAGAAATCCCCCCTAGCCCCCCTTTGCGAAAGGGGGGAAGTTGTTGATGGACGCTTTCTTAATGAGCGGGGGGTAACACAGGTTGCACAGTGGTTGCTCGGCCTTGTAGCGATTAAGCGGTAACCTCCTGCCACAGGCTCCAGAGAACGACCAGCTGGCATTCGGCACAATAGCCATTGCGATTGCGTCCAACGCCGAATCTCAGAACCGGGCTTTGGTCGGTTGACGGCAACATGGCCGAAATCCACGCATAAAAAAAGCCAGGCACTGGGCCTGGCTTTTTTATCGGAAAGAGATCCGATCTTACTTGGACTCGGACTGCGCAGGAGCTGCCGGAGCCGCTGGCATCGCGCCGTAAGGAGCACCATAAGGCATGGCGTAAGGCATGGCACCGTAACCGCCGTAGGGGTAGCCGTAGCCGCCGTAGGGGTAGCCGTAACCGCCGTAGGGGTAGCCATAGCCGTAGCCGTTACCATAGCCGCGGCCATAGCCACGACCGTAACCGCGACCACCACCGCTCATGCTCATGTTGAAGTCGCCGTAGCCGTCGCCGAAGAAGTCATCCATGAAATCGCCCATGCCGGAGCCGTAGCCAGGACCACCCCAGCCCGGACCCCACCATGCGGAAGCGGTAGCGGAAGCACCCAGAAGCGCGGCAACAGCGGCAGCAGTAGCAAGTTTCTTCATCTGTTTTCTCCAGATCGTTTGTATTGTTGGCAGCAAGCGTGGCCGTTTCTTGCGACCACGGGGAGGATTATATTAGAAAATAATTAAATAGCAAACTAAAGCTAGCTATCATTACCCTCTGACCAATCGCCCCTCCCTATCGGCGACTGATTCACCCAGACGCCATCTCAATCTGGACGCGGCTGCCACGGAGCCGATTGAGAGGATGTGCGTCAAAAGCCTTCAACCAAAAAGACCCGTTGAACCGCCAAGCGCACGAAGGCTCTCGATGTCGAATCCCGGCACTCGGGGGCTCGCCCACTGGGTGAAGCGCCCATGCGGAACAGGCCCTTGGCTTTTCTTCGCGCCGCTCGAGCCTTTGCGGTTCCACCTTCCGGATTCAGGTTCAAACAGCGTCATGACCTGTTTCGCCCCTAAAGCTAACCAAACCGACCTTACCCCAAGAATCCGTAAAACCACTCAATTCGGGCATCTGCGCCACTGTCTAGCGGCGCGCGCGGAGGGCGTCAAGGCGGCGGCGTACCTCCGTCAGATCCTCCCAAGCCTTGGCCTTCTGCGCTGGCGAGCGCAGCAAGTAGGCGGGATGATAGGTGACTCGCAATGGAATGCCAGGCTCCCCAAAATCCAGCCAGCGCCCGCGCAGCCGGCCCACGCTGGTGTCCGTTCGCAGCAGATGTTGCGCGGAGACACTCCCGACCGACAAGATCAGCTTGGGCTGGATCAGCGCCATCTGCCGCAGCAGGAAGGGCTCGCACTGCAAGGCCTCTTCCGACGTGGGATTGCGATTCCCTGGCGGCCGACACTTGAGCACATTGGCAATATAGACCTGCTCGCGCGCGAGGCCGATGGCCGCCAGCATGCGCGTCAGCAACTGGCCGGCACGCCCCACAAAGGGCTCGCCAAGGCGATCCTCGTCAGCTCCGGGCGCTTCGCCGACGATCATCAGTTCCGCCTGCCGATCCCCGACGCCGAAGACAGTCTGGGTGCGTGTCTCGCAGAGGCCGCAGGCGCGGCATTCGACGACGGCACGCGCGAGCGCCGCCCAGTCCATCTGCGCCACCTCGTTCGATACGTCCTGGGCCGGCTGCGGCGCGACGGCGCTGGGCGGAACCAGGTCAACCGCCCCCACGTCATGACGCTCCATCACCCAGTCACCCGTGGTCGGGTCGGAGTCCAGCAAGTCGTCGAGCGGAGGACGTTCATCGCGCGCAACCGCAGGCTGCGGCGCGCCAGCTGCCGGGACCTTGGCCTTTCGCGAAGCGCTCGGATCGGGAGCGACGGGCTCGGTCTGCGTGGATGCCATCGCCAATTCAGGGACGGAAGGGCGCTCTGCGGCTGCCTCGCCCCCCTTGGCCTCGCTGTCCCGCGGCTCCCAGAGGCTGACGCCCATGGCCTCGAGATAGGCGCGGCGGCGCCATTCCTGCATCTGCACGCCCTCAGACGTCGCTGGTCTGCGGGTGCGCGCGCTCTGCCGGGTGCATGACCTTGTTGCAGGCGTTGATATAGGCCTTGGCCGAGGCGATGAGGATGTCGGTATCCGCGCCTTGGCCATTGACGATGCGCCCGCCCTTCTCCAGGCGTACGGTCACCTCACCCTGGGCGTCCGTTCCGCTGGTGATGGCATTGACCGAGTAGAGCTTGAGCGTGGTATCGCTCTGCACGATGGTCTCGATGGCCTTGAAGGTCGCATCCACCGGACCACCGCCGGTCGCCGTGCCGCTGCGCTCGGAACCGTCGAGAGAGAGCACCAGATTGGCGGTCGGTGTCTCACCCGTCTCCGAGCACACCTGCATCGAGATCAACTTGACCCGCTCGTTGGCCGCATCCAGCGTCGTATCCGTCACCAGCGCCTGCAGATCCTCGTCGAAGATCTCGTGCTTCTTGTCCGCCAGGTCCTTGAAACGCGAGAAGGTTGAGTTGAGTTCTTCCTCCGAGCCCAGCTCGATGCCCAGCTCCTGCAGCCGCGCCCTGAAGGCATTGCGGCCGGAGTGCTTACCCAAGACCATGCGGTTCTCGCTCCAGCCGACATCCTGGGCGCGCATGATCTCGTAGGTCTCGCGGTTCTTGAGCACGCCGTCCTGGTGAATGCCGGACTCGTGCGCAAAGGCATTGGCGCCGACCACGGCCTTGTTGGGCTGAACGGCGAAGCCCGTGATCCCGGAGACCAGGCGCGAGCAATTCATGATCTGCGTGGTGTCGAGCGTCGTCTCACACTCGAAGAGATCCTGGCGCGTGCGCACCGTCATCACGATCTCCTCCAGCGCGGCGTTGCCGGCGCGCTCACCCAGGCCGTTGATGGTGCACTCGACCTGACGCGCGCCATTGCGCACCGCAGCCAGGGAGTTCGCGACCGCCAAGCCCAGATCGTTGTGACAGTGGACAGAGAAGATGGCCTTGTCCGAATTCGGAATGCGCTCGCGCAGGTTGGCAATGAGGCTGCCGAACTGATCCGGGATGTTGTAGCCGACCGTGTCCGGGATATTGAGCGTGCTGGCGCCGGCATCGATCACCGCCTCCAGCACACGGCAGAGAAAGTCCAGGTCGGAGCGTCCCGCGTCCTCCGGCGAGAACTCGACGTCGTCCGTGTACCGACGGGCGCGCTTCACGGCATAGACGGCCTGCTCCAGCACCTGGTCGGGCGACATGCGCAGCTTCTTCTCCATATGAATGGGAGAGGTCGCGATGAAGGTGTGAATGCGCCCCGCATTCGCGCCCTTGAGCGCCTCGCCGGCGCGGTCCAGGTCTTTGTCGAGCGCGCGGGCCAGGCCGCAGACCCTGCTCTCTTTCACCGCCGCCGCCACGGCCTTGACGGCCTCGAAGTCGCCTGGGCTGGCGATGGGGAACCCGGCCTCGATCACATCCACACGCATCCGCTCCAGCGCCTTGGCGATGCGAACCTTCTCGTCGCGCGTCATGGAGGCGCCCGGGCTCTGTTCGCCATCGCGCAGTGTGGTGTCGAAGATGATGAGGTGGTCTTTTACAGTCATGGATGATCTCGTGTAAGCGAATCGGGACGCTGGACAGGCGCGGGGATCGCCCCGCCTCGATCTGGGGCCGTGCGCGGCACCCCAAGTATAAAGGGACGGAATGGACAGGATTTCACCGCACGAGCCGGACTTTGCTGGCCGAGCGCCCGGGGCGCGCGCGCGCAGTTGAGTGCCGATAGAATCCCGCGCGTTATTCTAGCGAGGCTTCGCCTCAGACCGACACGTCATGCCATCGGGATCGCTATCGGAATCGGTATCGCCATCGTCGGCTCGATACCGATACCGATACCGATACCGATACCGATACCGACGGCCTTGGATAGTCGGACGCTTCATCGAAATTTGACTCATCTGCAAGCATTTTGCGCCCTCGAGGATTCTAGGCGATCCAGACCCTGGCTGAGCGGACAAGGCAATTGACAATGGCGTTCACAGAATCGCCCGCCGCTCCTTGAGCCGGTCATCGATTCTTGATACTCCTGGTCGCACTGCAGGACAAGATGCCCAGGCGATGACACCGGACCTCCACGACCTCGAGCTGCTGCTACGCTCTGACACGCCGATCGTCCTCATCGAGTCGATCGAGGAGATGCGTGTCATCGAACTCTTTTCTCGACTCGCCCTGCGGCTCACCGAGCCCGCCTTTCGCTGGACGGTCACGGACGGGCTTGCTCGCATCGAGTATGACACGGAGCCCCAGAGCATGCTGGCGGAGCCAACCGAGGTGCTGCGCCATATCCGCCTGACGACGCAGCGCGGCATCTACCTCATGCTCGACTTCCATCCTTACTTGGATAAGCCGCTGCACGTGCGACTCATCAAGGAGATTGCCCAGAGCTACGTCGGTCTTCCCCGCACCCTCATCTTCGTCAGCCATGCGCTTGAGGTCCCCCCTGAGCTACGTCATCTCAGCGTGCGCTTCTCCCTGCGCATGCCAGACCGCACTCGTCTCATGGCGCTCATCCGCGAGGAGGCCAAACTGTGGCAGCAGGTCGGCGGACAGGGCAGTGTGCGCACAAGTCGCGACTCGCTCAACCAGCTCGCGGACAATCTCCTCGGCATCACCGAGTCGGACGCGCGGCGCCTGATTCGCAACGCCATCCGCAACGATGGCGCCATTACCAAGAACGACGTCGAGTCCGTCAAGCGCGCCAAGTACGAGCTGCTGAGCCCGGAAGGCGTCATCAGCTTCGAATACGACACCCGCTCCTTTGCCGACGTCGCCGGCCTCTCGAACCTCAAGGCCTGGATCGACCGTCGCCGCGACGCCTTTCTCGACCCGCAGCGCGACCGCGACCATCCGCGCGGCATCCTCTTGCTCGGGGTCCAAGGCGGCGGCAAGAGTCTCGCAGCCAAGGCGGTCGCGGGCCGACTCGGCGTACCGCTGCTCAGGCTCGACTTCGGCGCCCTCTACGACAAGTACATTGGCGAGACCGAGAAGAACCTGCGCAAGGCACTCGAGACCGCAGATCTCATGTCCCCTTGCGTGCTCTGGGTCGACGAGATCGAGAAAGGCATTGCCACGGGCTCAGAGGACGACGGTGTCGGCCGACGCGTCCTCGGCACACTGCTGACCTGGATGGCGGAGCGCAAGACGCGCGTCTTCCTGGCCGCAACCGCAAACGACATCTCGCGGCTGCCGCCAGAGTTGATCCGCAAGGGCCGCATCGACGAACTCTTCTTCGTCGACCTGCCCCCCAAGGCCGTACGGCGTGATATCTTCGCCATTCATCTACGGCAGCGCAATCTCGACACCCAAGCCTTCGATCTGGACGCCCTCGCCGAGGCGAGCGACGGCTTCACCGGGGCCGGCATCGAGCAAGCCGTGGTCTCCGCGCTCTTTGCCGACTCCGGCGAGAACAGCACAGTCTCCACCGAGACACTGCTCGCCGAGATGGCGAGCACGCAGCCACTCTCCGTCGTCATGGACGCTCAGATCCAGAGACTCCGCGCCTGGGCGAGCGAGCGCACCGTCCCGGCGCATGCCACCGCGTCGAGCGGCGCGACGCTATAAGGCGAACTCCGGAAATGACCCTACCCAAAAGGCGCGGGTCAGTAGGATGGGCAAAGTCCGCACTCGGGGCTTGAGCGTCACCTCGGCGCTGGGCGGACGTGCCCATCCTGCAAAGGAACTGTCCATCAACAACTTCCCCCCTTTCGCAAAGGGGGGCTAGGGGGATTTCGGGCGGCATCGCTCGCATCGGGAAACAATTGATGGACACTTTCAAAGCGCTGAGCGGGGATGATGGGCACGCCCCGCGACCCTCGGCACTCCGAAAGAAGCGCATCGCCAGGGCTTTGCCCATCCTACGGGATCTGTCAAAGCTCCCACGGCGACGGCACCCGCTCACGCTACGGCCGCCGACCACCCCTGCAAGCCGCACTTCCAATACAATCGCATGACCATGGCGGCAGAGCGGCGCATGCAATCCAGCACTTGCGCCCCCAAATGTCGCACGCACAACCAGATCCGCATGCTCAAAGGGCAGGACCCAAGACACATCAATGCAATACAAGGACTACTACAAGATGCTCGGCGTGGCGCGCGACGCGAGCCAGGAGCAGATCAAGCGCGCCTATCGCAAGCTCGCGCGCAAGTATCATCCAGACGTCAGCAAAGAGCCCAACGCCGAAGTCCGCTTCAAGGAGATCAACGAGGCAAACGAAGTCCTGCGTGACCCTCAAAAGCGTTCCGCCTACGACGCGCTCGGCAGCAACTGGCGCGCCGGTGACGACTTTCGCCCGCCGCCTGGGGCTGACGCCTATCGAGACTTCAACTTCAATAGCGGCCAGGCGGGCGATTTCAGCGACTTCTTCTCCAGCATCTTCGGCCGAGCCTTTGGTGGCGAGGGCCGAGAAGCGAAGCGGCAGCGCGGCGGCGACCATAGCATCAAGCTGACCATCAGCCTCGAAGACGCCTTCCAAGGCGCGACGCGCCAGATCAAGGTAGAGGTTCCGGAGCATGGCGCACAGGGACAACCGTCGCAGCGCTCCAAGACCCTGAACGTACGCATCCCGGCCGGCGTCACCCAGGGGCGCCAGATCCGACTGACCGGGCAAGGTTCGCCAGGGCGTCACAGTGGCCCTGCGGGCGACCTCTATCTGGAGATCGACCTCGAACCACACGCCCACTTCACGCCCGAGGGTAAGGACATCCAGCTCCGACTTCCCATCGCGCCCTGGGAGGCCGCGCTGGGCGCGACCATCAGGGTCCCTACCCTCGGCGGCTCGGTGAGCGTGAAGGTCCCGTCTGGCTCCCAATCCGGAAAGAAGCTGCGCCTCAAGGGCAGAGGCCTGCCCGGCTCCCCAGCGGGCGACGAGATCGTGGTGCTGGAGATCGTCGCACCGCCCGCCAACACGGAGACGGCGCGGGAGTTCTATCGGCAAATGGCCGAGAAGCTAGCATTCAACCCCCGCGCGCACCTCGGCATCTAATCCGCGCCGCCAGCGGCTCGAGGCGACCCAGCTCAAACCACGACGAAGCGCATCGAGAGGTCGACGGCGATCACGTCCTTGGTCAAATCGCCCACAGAGATCCGGTCGACTCCGGTCTCCGCGATCGGCCGGATCGTCTCCAGGGTCACGCCGCCGGAAGCCTCGAGACGGGCGCGGCCCGCGTTCGCGGCCACGGCCTCACGCAGGCGCTCGAGCGAGAAATTGTCGAGCAGGACCACGCGCGCCCCGGCATCCAAGGCGGTCTTAAGCTCTGCGAGCGATTCCACCTCGATCTCGACCGGAACCCCGCCGCCGATCTCCCGGGCCGCCTGCAGCGCCGCGGGAATGGAGCCAGCCGCAAGGATATGATTCTCCTTGATGAGGATGGCGTCGAAGAGCCCCTGGCGGTGATTGTGGCAGCCGCCGCAAAGCACGGCGTACTTCTGCTGCAGCCGCAGTCCGGGCAGCGTCTTGCGCGTATCCAGCACCTCCACCGGCAAGCCGGCGACCGCGTCGGCGTAGCGCCGCGCGCGCGTCGCCGTCCCTGAGAGCGTCTGCAGATAATTCATCGCCGTGCGCTCGGCACTCAATAGGGCTCGCGACCGCCCCTCGATGACGCAGAGCCGCTGACCCGCGGCGACAGGCTCACCGTCGCAGGCCTCCCAGCGGATCCGGGCATCTGGATCCAAGGCGTAACACACCGCCTCAGCCCAAGCGCAGCCGGCAAGGACAGCATCCTCGCGCGTGATGAGTTCGGCGCGCGAGCGCTGACCCACCGGCAACAGCTGGGCGGTCAAGTCGCCGTCCCCAAGGTCTTCGGCAAGCGCCGCGCTCACCTGAGCGGCGATGACCTCAGCGGGCGGCAGCGCCGCCTTGAGGTCGGTTTGAATCGATGACTGGGTTGAATCGAAAGTGTACATCTGAACTGAATTAGCTCCGCACGGACTCCAGGCGATAGGGTGATTTCCGAATAACAGTTTACCCGGTTAAGATGGGATTTACTCAACAGACTGACCCTATCGAGTCCGACCATGT
>NZ_JAAIJR010000029.1 GCF_010915725.1 Thiorhodococcus mannitoliphagus | reverse complement strand
TTCGGGGCCCGCCGGGGGGGCCCCCCCCACCCCTTGGCCCCCCCGGGGGCGGGGGGGGGGGGGGCCCCCCCCGGGGCGGGGGGGCGCCGGGGGGGGGGGCCCCCCGCCCCCACGTCGCTCTGCGTGAAAGATGTGCGGCGGGAAGCCGTCCTCGCCTCCTCCCTTTGGTAAACTGGCCCCACACGAAAACCTCGTCTAGCGCCCTATCGGACGACGGTCGCAAGCATCGCGCTCCGCCCATCGGTCACACAAGCAAGGCTCTCAGCGGCCCCATTTCAAGGGCGCCGCCAGTGCCTGGGATTGTTGGCTTCCAGGCCGACAGCTGTTGATCTGGAGGTCAGGACTCCCAGGGTCGTTCCGTCTCGCAAGCTGAGACGGAGCCGCGCACTAGCGGTGAGGAGGCGGGTGCCCGCCGGGAGGCGGCCGACGCCCTGGGGGCGGACCATGTTGAGCAGGCGGATGCCGAGGCGGCGGCAGGCGATGGTAGTCGTCGCGGCGATTATTGGCTGCCGCAGCGCCGGCGATACCACCGATGACAGCGCCGGCCGCGGCGCCTTCTTGTCCACCAAAGGCTCCTCCGACGATGCCGCCAACGGCGGCGCCGGCCAAGACGCCGGCCTCTGGAGCGGTGCTTGGCATCAAGGCGGCCGCCATCAGGAGAAGGGCAGAGACGGACGCGGCGAGGGTGGGCACTCGCTTGCGGAAGTCGCTGCGGTCACTGGATTGCTGTTGGCTCATTGGGCGCCTCCCGAAGCGGCTTGCTCACCCGATTGCTGATTGTCGACTCTGACGTCGTCCGTCCAGGTCTGCTGCTCTTGATCGCCATTCGGGCGCGTTACCCTGAAGACGCCGTCAGCCTTTCCCTGGCGCCAAACGCCTTGGTAGACGGAGCCATCGACCGCGAGGAAGACACCCTGGCCATTGGCCTTGCCGGCTTGGAAGTCGCCCCGAAACACCGAGCCGTTGGGGAACATGAGCACGCCCTGCCCTTGACGCTCTCCGTCGACGTAGCCGCCTTGATAGGATTCGCCATCGGCGGTGACCATGAGCCCTTCACCGTTAGGCTGATTGGCTTGAACCTCACCGAGATAGAGGGAACCGTCGGCCCCCTGATAGACGCCGGCGCCTTCGGCCGCGTCCGCCTTGAAGCTGCCCCAATAGCGCCCGCCGTCAGCCAGCTCGTAGAGCCCTTCACCCTCCTTGAGGCTCGCGACGAATCCGCCCTGATAGCGTGTCGCCCCTTTCTCGTCGAGCCTTTCCAATTCCCCCTCGCCCTCCGCCTTACCGGCCACGAAGGTGCCCTCGAAGTGCAGCAGGACCTGCCCTTCGGCGACGACATCGAGGACACCGTTACCGGACAGCTTTCCGTCCTCACATTCGCCAGTCCAGTGGATGACCCGCCCCGCCTTCAGGGGCTCATCTGCCCAAACTGTGCAGCCGCTGCCCTCGACGGGAAGCCAGTGATCCTGGCCATAGGTCGCGCACGCACCTAGGGTCAGCACCACACCTAGAGACCGCGAGAGCCATGGTCCATGCGGAGATGGCCATCTCTTCTTGAATCTGCTCATTTGCATCAAGCCTATGGTTGTTGAAAAAGGGCCCCGACGCTTGACCCAGGGATCGGCCGCCGGCCGGCCCAGTGGATTGGGGAAGCTGTTGGACGCCCGGCGCCGATCGAGAGCGCAGCCATCGCGCTCCGTGGATGGCACTGATGCCCAAGTATGGTCTAGAAATGCGACGGGTGCCTTTCGCCATCCACGCACCCCTCAAAGGGCGTCGTCCTCGCTCACAAACCTCGACAGCAGCCTCGAGCCGGCGGCATCTCGGCGCTCAGTCGCAGTATTGGTCGACCAGGGCTTGGTGGTGCTCGAGCTTGCCTTCGTTGTAGTCCTTTTCCGTGCGCTTGCGGTAGCCCTGCATGACTTTCTGCTTCCACTTGGCCGCTTCGGCGCGATGCTTGGCGCATTTGGCGCGGTCTGGTGTCTTGGGTGACTGTCCAGTCGCGCGCTTGGTGGCGGCCGCGGCTTGCCTCCTAGCGCTGCGACGGCTGCGATCCAAGCGCTCGCGCTCGGTGCGCATCTGCTTGGCTTGGGTGCCGATCGAATAATCCCGCGCGGATGCCCCTGCTTCAGAGCCGTTCGGTCCGCGGATATCGATCTCAAAGGGGTCTACATCGGCGCGACCGCCGCAGGCCGTTTGCTGATAGACCATGTGGCCATCCGGCTGTCGGCACTTGTAGAGCCCGGCGCGAGCGTCTGCGGCGATCAGCAGTGCGAGGCCCAGCGCAATGGCTGACCCCTGGGCCTGAAGCGGACGTGAAGCATCCATGGTCTGTCTCCTTCTCGTGCTCGAGTTTCGAGCGGAGGTCCCTTGGAGCAAGCTCCAATAGGCTTCTTGAGAAGGATCAGACCATAGCGCGAAACACGATCAGTGCTCAAGCGGCTGTGCTGTCAGCAGCAGTCGCGGCGCCTTGCGCAGGCTTGGGCGAGCTCACGGAGCATGGGCTCGGTGTCATCCCAGCCCAGGCAGGCGTCGGTAATGCTCTGGCCGAAGATGAGGTCGTCCGCGGCCCCGGCATTTTGGCGGCCACCGACCAAGTGGCTTTCGATCATGGTGCCGATGATGCGGCGGTCACCGCGGGCGATCTGGCCCGAGACATCTTGCGAAATGCGGACCTGCTTCTCGGGCTTCTTGCCGCTGTTGGCGTGGCTGAAGTCGATCATGATCTTGGGTGTCAGGCCGGAATCGGCGATTTGCTCCGCCGCGATGTTCACGCTCTCCGTATCGTAGTTGGGGCGCTGACCGCCGCGCAGGATGACGTGCGCGTCCACGTTGCCGGTGGTGCTGAAGATCGCGGACCGTCCCGCCTTGGTCACCGACATGAACACGTGGGGTCTTGCGGCCGCGTGGATGGCGTCAATGGCGACCTTGACGTCGCCGTTGGTCGCGTTCTTGAACCCGATCGGGCACGACAGGCCGGATGCCAGCTCGCGGTGGCCCTGGCTTTCCGTTGTGCGGGCGCCGATCGCGCCCCAGCTGACCTGGTCGGCGATGTATTGCGGGCTGATGAGGTCGAGGAACTCGGTGCCCGAGGGCATGCCCATTTCATTGAGATCCAGCAAGAGCTTGCGGGCGATGCTCAGACCCTTGTTGATCTCGAAGCTGCCGTCCAGGTTGGGATCATTGATGAGTCCCTTCCAGCCGACCGTGGTCCGTGGTTTCTCGAAATAGACCCGCATAACCAGGAGCAGATCCCGACCGAGTTCCTCGCGCAGCGGCTGGAGACGTTTGGCATATTCGAGCGCTGCCTCGGGATCATGCACCGAGCAGGGTCCGACGACGACCAGCAGCCGATCATCGCTGCCGTGCAGGATGCGCTGGATCTCGTGGCGGGTGTCGTAGACGGTGTTGGCCGCAGTCTCGGACAGCGGGTATTCGCGATGGAGTTCTTCGGGAGAGCGCACTTCGGTGATTTCGCGAATGCGCAGATCGTCGGTTCGATGCATGGAGTGGCGCCGCAGCGTGTCGGAAAACCCAAAAGTATAAACGAATTACCAAGCGTTCTGGTCGGCTGGAGATGCGTCGTGACACTGGGCCTGCCAGTATTCACGGCAGGCGTCGGCGGTTGACGAACTCGACGCGCGGACCTAAGTCATCCGTGCAGACCCGGCTCAGGCCGGCATAGTCGACCCGCAGGCGGTACCAGGCGCTCGGATCCGCTGCCAGGGCATGGCCGATCAATGCGCGAGTCACGCCAGCGTGGCAGACGATGAGCAGGCGGCGCCCCGGATAGGTCATGGTCTGCCGGGCGTAGGCAGCGGTGATGCGGTTCAAGAAGACCTCAAGGGGCTCCGCGCCTGGCGGCCGGTGGCCAACGGGGTCACGGTGGAAGGCGGCGACGGCGTCTGGCTCGGTGGCCGCGACCTCCGCATGCGAGCGCCCTTCCCAAGCACCCAAGCCGACCTCCATGAAGCCGGGCTCCACCGCCAGTGGCAGTGCGTGCCGACTGGCGAGTTCGCGCGCGAAGGCGAAGCAGCGCTGCATCGGCGAGCTGATGATCTGGTCCCAGCTGGCCTGATCGCCGACGGCGGTCCACATCTGTCGCCAGCCGGTCTCGGAAAGCGGGTCGTCGGCACCATTGCCCCGGTAGCGACGGCCGCCGACGGGCTCGCCGTGTCGGATGAGATCGACTTGCGTTGTTTTCATGCGTCTCTTCTTCTTGAGCCTCTGTGGAAACACCTGTATTTAGGTGGTCCGAGGAACGGCTGATGTGTCGCGTTTCCCCTCCGCCCCAGGGATGGCCGGGTATTTTCACGCGCCGCAGGTGTTTGAGAGTGGGGCGGCTCGCGCACCCTGTTTTCGCATCGCGAGCCGATCATCAGATGCCAGGATGGCACTTAATGTGTGCTTTCCCCTAAGCACAACCTTGGTCAAGTCAGCGCTCGTCTGGAGCAGGTCATCAGTATGAAATCCAAGATATACGAGGGTATTCACAAGCAGGAAGATGGCGCCATGACGCCGACCGCCAACGTCATCAGAGATGCCTGGGTGTTCGGCATTCTGCCTGAGGACGAGACCTGCGAGGGCTGGGTGCTGCAGGGCATCGACGCCCTCTATGACAAGGTCAGCGCGGCCTGGGAGCCCTATGGGCACCTGGCATCGAATCTTCCGCCCGAGCTGCGTGAGCGCCATGCGCGCATCTATGCCGCAGCCGTCGAGCGGGCGCGCGCCGAGGGCTGGAACCCCGAGCTTGGCGACGACGACTGAGGGCTAGGATCCATCCGGGTTCGGCCTTCGGGCTTCAGCCCGCAGCTTCAGGCGCTCCTAGCCTAGCTGCATTGTTTAATGAGGCTGTGGGTGCGCCATGGGCAGTTACTACGTCAGAGAGACCTTCTTCCGACCCGATCAGGAAGCGGCGCGCGAGTCGAGCAGCATCCCTGCGGGTCTCTGCAATCGGCTGCAGCGCTTGCTGCGCGCCGCCGATGCCGCCTGTGTCTTCCTCCCCATCCGCCCCATGCAGTACCTCGCGGTGGTGGAGCGCGATGAGATCGTCTTCGTCGACGCGCAAGGCGGTTATGCCCATCAAGATGGCGAGGGCGGACGACTGATCCGCCTTGCCTGGCAGCCGGCAGTCGGCCGGGATTCCATCAGCGCCCCCGTTCCCTGTGAGATGGTCTATTATTTTAGAGGGTTGCGTGAGGTCCAATTACGGCTCCTTGCGGAGATTGGGCCGGCACTGGACCGCATGCTGGAATGCCAGCGCGATCAAGGCATCCAAGCTTGGGAGGGGCGCGTGCTGCCCTTCCGGCAACCGCCAGGGTTGAGATAGCGCATCTCGCCCGCAGGCTCCGAAGGCGGCTGCCACTCGTGCCCAAGCCGTGCGGGACCCATAAAATTATCGAGCGCAAGGCTGCGCCTTCTCATCTGACCGAGTCAACCCGGCACCCCTGGGTGCAATAACCTAACCAAAAATCATCGGACCGCAAGAGTCCGGGAGACGGAGGATTTGATGCCGAAACTCTTAACCTGGCGCGAGGATTGGTCTCTCCATATCGAAGCATTGGATCGAGATCACCGCGCTCTGATCGACCTCTTCGCTGACATTTGCATCCGGTTTTGCCCGGAGGCGTCGAGCGGTCGATGCGGAGATGCCAACGCCCTCATGGACGCCCTGACCTACCTCGGGGAGTCGATGCGTGAGCATTTCCGTCGCGAAGAAGACTTCATGAGAGGCTTCGACTACGAGGGCATTGGCGAGCATCAGAGCGAGCATGCCCTCTTGATGGCTGAGTTCACCGCGATGTTGCGCGAGTGGCGCGCCGAAGGGATGCAGGTGTTCGACGGGCTGGCCCAAGGCTTGGTGCGCGATTGGCTCCTGGCGCACATCCTGGGCGCGGACCGCAGCTTCGCCGAGGCTTACTCGCGCCTCTGTGGTCGCGAGGATGATGCGGACTACCAGCGAACCATGTCTGTCTATCAATCCAGCTATCGCACCTCGCTGGTCCGCCGCTGACGCCTGCTTAACGCGTCGTCCAGAGACTGCCCGCGATTTCGTGATCGGGTGAGTGAATCGCGGGCCGCCCTTGGCCTGAGGCGTCGATCCTAGAAAGCGCTGCCAGCCACGAAACACCGCCCACCGACCACCATCGCGACAGCGAGCCGGCAAGGGCCAACCTATCCAAACAAGTCTTTCAACGCCTGCAGTGTCGTCTCGCGGCCAAGCTCACCAATGGCGGTCGTCAGCGGGATGGCTTTTGGGCAGACCCTGACGCAATTCTGGGCGTTTCCGCAGTCGCTCAGCCCTCCCTCGCCCATGATGGCGTGCAGTCGCTCGGTCTTGTCGTAACGGCCGGTTGGGTGGGAGTTCATCAATCTGACCTGGGCCAAGGGCGCCGGCCCGATGAAGTTCGCGTGCGGGCCGAATTGCGGGCAGGCGGCCATGCAGCAGCCGCAGCTCATACAGCGGCTGTAGAGGTAATTGTCCGACCACTGACGCGGTGAGATCCGGGGCGCGCCTTCGTGGGTGTCCCAAGCGCCGTCGATGTCGATCCAGGCCTTGACGTGCTGGAAGCCGGTATCGATGCGTGATCGATCCACCACCAGGTCCCGCACGACCGGGAATTTCGGCAAGGGCGCGAGCACGATGGGCTGCTCGAGTTGATCGACCAGCGCCGAGCAAGCGGGCCGTGGCACGCCGTTGATGAGCATGGCGCAGGAGCCGCAGACCTCCTCCATGCAGTTGCGCTCCCAGGCGACGGGTTCGACCCGCTGACCCGAGGTCGTGACGGGGTTGCTGCGCAGCGCCAGGAGCGCCGAGACGACGTTGTGGTCCGCTTCGTAGGGCAGCCTGAAGTCCTGCCAGTAGGCTGGGCTGTCTGGCCGGTCCTGTCGCCGGATCCTCAGATGGATGGCTTCCACGGACAGGCTGTCGTCTTGGGACGCGGAGCCATCCGCTGCGGTGTCTTGGGCTGGGGTCATCGATAGTCGCGTGGATTGACGGGAGGATAGAGGCTGGTGTCCACGGGCTCGAAGTCGATCTTCGGGCCATCGGGGCGATGCTCGGCGATGGTCGTCTTGAGCCAGCGGGCGTTGTTCGCCTGCCAGCGCGCGCGGTAGTCCTCGAACTCAGGGTCGCCCGGGAATTTGCCCTCGGGGATGGCGAGCTTGAATTCGGGCTTGTAGTGCGCGCCGCGACACTCGTCGCGGGCGAGCGCGCTCTGCGTCACCACCATTGCGAGCTGGAGCATGTCGCGCAGCTGCCGTGCGAAGGAGAGGGATTGATTCGCCCACTGCTTGGCGTCTCCGAGCCGAATCCGGTCCAGGCGCGCGTCGAGTTCGCGCAGCTCTTCCAGGGCGACCTCCAGCTCCGGATTGGCGCGCACGACACCGACCTTGGCCGTCATCAGTTCGCCAAGCTCGCGATGGATTTGGAAGGGGCTCTCAGGCCCATCGCTGCGCATCATGTGCTGATTCAGCGACTCCTGACGCGCGATGAGGCTGTCGATGTCGTGCTGGCGCAGCCTCGGTCGATCGGACCCAAGCCCGCGCAGATAGCAGGCCGCGGACGCGCCTGCGACACGCCCGGAAAAGCTGGCGGAGAGCAGCGAGTTGGCGCCCAGGCGATTGGCGCCGTGATAGGCGTAGTCGCACTCGCCGCAGGCGTAAAGACCGGGGATGCTGGTCGCATGGTTGCGCGGACTCTCCGAGACCATGCCGCCGTTCGCGTCGCGCTCGAAGTCGACCCAGAGTCCGCCCATGGGGTAATGCGCGGCCGGGAAGATCTCCATGGGCTCATCGAGTGGGTCAACGCCGGCGAACTTGCGATAGATGTCCAAGATGGCGCCCAGCCGCGTCGCGACGAAGCTGCGGTCCAGATGCGTCAGGTCGAGGTAGACGCGGTCGGTGCCGCGCAGGCCGAGTCCCATCTGTCGGGTGACACGCCAGATGGCGCGCGAGGCCTCGTCACGCGCCACCGTGTTGCCGTAGGACGGGAACATCTCCTCGAGGATATAGAGGCGTTCGGCTTCTGGGATGGACTTGGGAGCGCGTCGATCGTCCGGAGTGCGTGGCACCCAGATGCGCCCGCCTTCCCCGCGTGCGGCCTCGCTCATGAGGCGTGTCTTGTCACGCCCGATCATAGTGGTTGGGTGGAACTGGAAGAATTCGGCATTGGCAAAGCGCGCGCCTTGCCGATAGCAGCGGCTCGCGGCCGCGCCCGTGCAGTTCGTGGATGTCGTCGTATTGGGGGCATAGATCTGGCCGAAGCCCCCTGTCGCGAGCACGACGACCTCAGCCGGGAAGGCGCGCACCTCCAGACTGTTCAGGCCCATGGCCAGGATGCCGCGGCAGTTGCCCGCCTCGTCCTTGAGCAACTCGAGAAACTCCCACCACTCGTGCTTGGTGACCTGGCCCAGGGACTCCAGCCGGCGGACCTGCTGGTCGACGCCATAGAGCAATTGCTGACCCGTGCTGGCACCGGCGAAACAGGTGCGCTTGTTCTTGACCCCGCCGAAGAGGCGCTGGTCCAAGAGACCCTCGGCAGTGCGCGAAAAGGTCACGCCCATGCGGTCGAAGGTGCGGATGAGTCCGGGCGCACTCTCGCACATGCTCTTGATCGGGGGCTGATTGGCGAGGTACTCGCCGCCCTTGATGGTATCGATGATGTGCTGCCGGACCGAGTCATGCTGGCCCTTGGTGTCGAGCACGGCGTTGATGCCGCCCTGGGCGCAGACCGAATGGCTGCGGCGCACCTCGAATAGCGAGAAGAGTTGCACCGGAAAGCCGGCGTTGGCGAGGGTGAGGGTTGCCCAGAGCCCGCCGAGCCCGCCGCCAATCACGATGGCTCCCCCGCTGCCGGTCATGGCAGGAACCCTAGCATGCCTTGGATGCCGATGAGCGCGAGGAGGACGCCAAATCCGCCGCAGACATAGCCGAAGCGCCTTTGGGCCGCAGCCGATGCGGTCAGTCCCCAGACGATTCCCATGGTGGCTAGACCATTCGCGAGATGGAATACGGACAACAGCAGTCCGATCAGATAGAGCCAGAAGATCAGGGGCTGGATCAGGAGGTGCTGCATGTGAGCATAGAGGTCGGCGCGAATCGCCGGCTCCCACAGCCCCTGGATCCGCGTCATGCCGATGTGCAGGACGAGAAAGCCCAGGATGCCGATTCCGGAGATGCGCTGCAGCCCATAGAGCAGGTTTCTGAGGTAGGAATAGCGCCTTGGCTCCCAGCGCATTTGGGTCGAGATCAGGAGTCCATATCCGGCATGGAGGGTCAGCGGCAATGCGATGACGGCGATCTCGATGATCGACAGATAGTTCATGCCCTGGAGAAAGGCAACGACCTCGCCGTTGTAGTGCGATGCCCCGAACCTGGACTGTGAGTTCTCCCAGAGATGAAAGACCAGGAAGGCGCCGACCGGCACCAGACCAAGCAGCGAATGCAGCCTGCGCAGCAAAAAATGCGAATTTTCGATCGACTCAGCCATCTCTCACAACGCAGCCATCTCTCACAACTCAATCGGCTAATTCCGCATCTTAGTTCGGGATTCGCGCGCTGTCCGTGATCCTGCGCAGTCGTCTCGGCAATGGCCTGTCGCGGGCTCCGTGCCTAAGACGCGCGCTCAGCGGGAGTTCATTCATCCATGACTTGTCTGAAACATCAGCCATACTTGATACTTAGACCTCAGTCCCGATACTTTGGATCGGTTTGAGTCTCGGCGATGTGAAGGATCTCGCGGCCGGTCGATGGGTACCCGCGAGCCGGGCAAGTTGATCTGTCTTCCGACGACGAGATGGTGATTGATTAAGTGGCATCGCGCGGCAACAACATCCTTTCCTCTGAGGAGCTGGATTACATCCAAAAGCTCTTCACTCAGCCCGAGCACGCGTCCGAGGACGAGGCCGGCGGCTGGCTTCGTGTCTCCGAGGATGCCGCCGGACTGCTCGAGGCATTCTCCGAGAGCCCGCGTATCGAACTGCAAGCGGGCTGGCAGGGCCACAGGCTGCGCTTCCCGCTGAAGCCGCGTGCACGTCTGGATACCGGCGAGATGACGCTTGAGGTCGGCGTCCCTGAGGTCTTGGAAGGTGGTGAGCGCTCGCGCAGCTGGCGGGTGCCCTTGGACAGTGACCAAGAGATGCGGCTCGTCGATCAGAGCGGGCGCCTCGAGCGTCCGCGTGTGATCAATCTCTCCTATACCGGAATGGCGGTCGAGCAGGCCGCAGATCAGGCGCCAGAGCTGGATCAGGCCCTCATGGATCTGCGCCTGGTCTTGCCCGGTGAGGCGGAGTACGTGCGTCTCCTCGGCCATGTCGTGAGACACACCCCGCTCGACGAAAAGCGGGTGCGGTTAGGGATCCGTTTCGAGCCACTGGAAGGCGAGCCCCGAGACATGCTCGGCCGCTACATCCTGCGTCGGCACAAGGAGCTGCAGGAGTCCGCGCGATAGCAAGGTCGGCATAGGGCATGGGGTCGCCCGGCCGGTTGAGTGGGCGATCCGATGATCGCCGCACTCTTAGAAAGCGCCCATCAATTGTTTCCCGATGCGAGCGATGCCGCCCGAAATCCCCCCTGGCCCCCCTTTGCGAAAGGGGGGAAGTTGTTGATGGTCACTTTCTTAGTCGAAGACGCGCGCAATCATCTGCCTGAGCCTTGATTCTTTGCGCTCAATATCCGCTACCAAGGCAAGTTGAATCTGTGCCTTGATGAGATTCTGCTCGGGAAACTCGACACGAAAGTAGCGGTTTCCCTCGAGGTAATCCGTCAAGAACCTGATTCCCAGTTCGAGTGGGATGAGGGCGATCGCCTCAAAGAGCGTTTCGATCTCCGCGTGGGACAGCAGCCCTCTCATCTCTGTGGCATATCCGCTGAGGATGGCCTCGCAACTCGCGAGATCGAAGCGCGTCGCGTCTGGAGCTGCGCCCGCTTCGCCACGCCTGTTGCAGCAGGAGCGCAGGCAGTCGCCCAGATCGTGCTGGACGAGCCCTGGCTGGACCGTGTCTAGGTCGATGAGCGCCACGGCCTTGGAGCCGTCTTGCGCGAAGAGGATATTGTCCAGTTTGGGATCGCCGTGGGTGATCCGCGTCTTGGTGCGGCCGTCGCGCTTCGCCGCCTCCAAGGCCCCAACGCGATGCGCGCGCCGGGTGATTTGCTCGACCAGCGCCTCGACGGCACTGGAGCGCCTGCCAGCCTGGGTCACGACGACTTGGTGCAGTCGCTCCAAATAGGTGCCAGTCTCATGCAACTCGGGGAGTGAGCGTCCGAAGCGCTCCAAGGGCAGCTTGGCCGCCGTCCGATGAAAGGTCCCCAAGACGTGCCCGACCTCTCGGGCCTCGCCGGCGCTCTCCAATCGGGTCAGCGTCTTGGTGTTGGGGATGAGTTCCATCATCCGCCAGACCTCGCCGCTGTCGTCGCGCGTTAAGGCGGCGCCATCCTGGGTCAGGATGATGCGGGGAATACGCACATCGGTCTCGTCCTGCTTCAAGAGTTCGGTCAGGACGAGCAGATTCGCCATGATCTGCTCGGGGCGCGGAAAGACGTGGCTGTTGATGCGCTGCAGGACGTAGCCTCGAGCCGCAGTCGAGACGGCGAAGGTGTCGTTGATCAGGCCACGTCCCAAGGGTCGAATCCCGACCACCTGGGCGTCGAGGTCGAACCGACCCGCGATCGTCTCGAGCGCGGGTGTCGGCGGTCGTCTCGATGCGCTCATGGTGTACGCCCTCCTATAGCGAACGTCTAACGCTCAGAACATCCGGGAGCTGCTGAAGCTTGCCCGTGAGGCGCTCGACCTGTCGCATGTCTCTGACCTCGATGGTGAAACGCATGGAGGCGGTGTCCGTGCTGCGCTCTGAATGGGTGTTGACGCCCACCACATCGACATTGTCGTCGGAAAAGATGGAGGTGATATCGCGCAGCAAGCCCTTGCGGTCGGAGGCGACGACGAGCAGGTCGACAGGGTAGATCGATTCCACCGGCTGATCCGCCCAGCGCACATCCATCAAGCGCTCGGCCTCCTCCGGCGGCAGGTGGCGCACATTGCTGCAGCTCTTGCGGTGAATGCTGACGCCGCGGCCGCGGGTCACGAAGCCCACGATGGCGTCGTGCGGCACCGGCTTGCAGCATTGCGCCATGTGGGTCATGAGGTCGTCGACGCCTTCGACGATGACGTCTCCGGTCGGTGACGTCTTGTGCTTGGTCGGCGCGCGGGGCTTAGGATCAGGTTGCTTCGCTTTCGCCTCTTCCGCCTTGGGGTCGCCGACCTTGCGCGCGACCAGGCCCACGGCCAGATCGCCGCGCCCGATGGCCGCGAGCATGTCCTCGCCGCGCTTGAAGTTGAAGCGTGGTGCAAGCTCGTCGAAGTGGGGCTTCTCGACAATGCCGAGCCGCGCGATCTCGCGTTCGAGGGCGGTGCGGCCCTCGTGCAGGTTCTGGTCGAAGCTCTGCTGCTTGAACCACTGACGCACCCGGTTGCGCGCCCGCGCGGTCGTGAGATAGCCGTGGTGGGGGCTGAGCCAGTCGCGGCTGGGGGCGGCGTTCTTCTGGGTCAGGATCTCGACCGTATCGCCGCTGTTGAGTCTGTAGTTCAGCGGGACGATGCGATCATTGACGCGGGCGCCGCGGCAACGGTTGCCCACCTCCGAGTGGATGGTGTAGGCGAAATCGAGCGGCGTTGAGCCCTTTGCAAGCTCGACCACCTTGGACTGCGGCGTCAAAACATAGATGTGGACGGGCTCGAGTTCCGCCTGGAAACGCTCCACGAAGTTCGTGGGGTCGTCGCTCTCGTTCTTGAGCTCCAGCCAATTGCGCATCCAGACGACGCGGCGCTGGAATTCGGCGTCATGGCCCTTTGCTTCCTTGTAGGCCCAGTGCGCGGCGACACCATACTCGGCATGTCGATGCATGTCGTAGGTGCGGATCTGCACCTCGAGCGACTTGTCCTCTGGCCCGATCACCGCGGTGTGCAGCGATTGGTACATATTTCCCTTGGGCGTGGCGATGTAGTCGTCGAACTCCTTGGGGATGTGCTTCCAGAGTCCGTGTACGACGCCGAGCGCGGCATAACAGTCGGCGACTGTGCGGACCATGATGCGCACAGCGCGCAGATCGAAGATCTCGGCGATGTCGACCGCCTTGCGCTGCATCTTCTTCCAGATACTGAAGATGTGCTTGGGACGCCCCGTGATCTCGACTGGGATGTCCGCCTCCGCGAACTTCTCGCGCAGGGTTTGGATGACCTCCGTGATGTAATGCTCGCGCTCCTCGCGGCGCTCGGCGAGCAGTTCGGCGATCCGCTTGTACTCCCCTGGCTGAAGGTAGCGCAGGGTCAAGTCCTCCAGCTCCCATTTGACCTGCCAGATGCCCAGCCGATTGGCGAGCGGGGCATAGACGCGCTGGGTATCGCGCGCGATCTTGGTCCGTCGGCCTGGCTCCAGATCCTTGATGGCGCGCATCAGGTGCACGCGCTCGGCGAGAACGACGAGCACGACGCGCACGTCCTCGGCGATCCCTAGCAGGAGTCGGCGCAGGTTCTCTTCATGCTCGGGCTGATCCTTCTCGGCGATGACGGCATCGACGGTCGCGATCTGACCGATGCGCGCGAGGTCGCCAACCATGCCGGCAATGGCGGATCCGAAGCGCTCGCAGAGTTGCGCTTCGCTAATGTCGCCATGTGCCAAGCAGCCGTTGAGCAGGGCGGCGATCAGGGTAGCCTCGTCCATGCGCAGACTGAAGAGGATGTCCGCCGTTGAGATGGCATGGCGCACATGGGTCTCGCCCGTATCGATATGGCGGTCACCGTGACACTCGGCCATGGCGTAGCAGGCGTCCGCGATCTTCGCGACCTCCTCCTTGCTGTAGTGCGCGTCGATACTCTGCAGCCAGTGCTGAATGGCCGTGCGGTCGTCCGTGTCTTGATCAGGGAGGTTATAGGTGGGCTTGACCATGTTGAGGGCCTTGGTGACCGACGATTCCATACCGAGGCCGGCCTGGATTCGCGAGGGTCTGAGTGATGCTCAGTGCTCGTCGAGGACCAAGCTGACGAGACCATCCGCGAGCTTGGGTTCGAACCAGGTGGACTTCGGCGGCATGACCTCGCCGGCGTCGGCGACTGCCATCAGGTCCTCCATGCCTGTGGGATAGAGTGAGAAGGCCACGGCCATCTCACCGGAATCGACCCGCTCGGCGAGCCCCGCCAACCCGCGGATGCCACCGACGAAGTCGATGCGGTCGTCGCGTCTGGGGTCGCTGATGCCGAGAATGGGCTTGATGAGGTGGTCCTGCAGCAGGCTGACGTCCAGTCGCGCGACAGGGTCGTCGCGCGGGATGAGTTGCGGATCCAGTGTCAGCTGGTACCACTGCCCCTCAAGGTACATGCCGTATTCGGCGGGTGCCGATGGCTTCAGCGGTTCGTCCGAGGGCGCGACATTGAAGCTGCTCCTGATCCTTTCCAGGAATGCCGCCGGATCCTGACCATTGAGGTCACGAACGACGCGGTTGTAGTCGAGGATCTGCATCTGGTCGTGCGGGAAGATGACGGCGAGGAAGCCTTCGTCTTGACTCGAGGATTGACTGGGCTGGCGCCTGCGCGCCGCGACCCGTGAGGCCGCCGCGGAGCGGTGATGGCCGTCGGCCACATAGAGGGCATCCAATGCGCTGAAGGCCTGAGTCAGGAAGTCGATGTCTTGCGCGTCGGTGATGCACCAAAGCTCGTGACGGACGCCGTTCGGCGCGGTGATATCGACATCCGGGACGCCGCCGCTGATGTGGGCGAGGCGCGCATCGACCTCGGCGTGCGCGCGATAGACCAGGAAGACTGGCCCGGTTTGGGCATCGAGTGCCTCGATTTGGCGCACGCGGTCATCTTCCTTGACCGGGCGGGTAAGCTCGTGCTTCTTGATCCGGTTGCGATCGTAGGCGGCGATCGAGGCCGCGCCAACCAGCCCGGTTTGTCGATGATCGCCCATGGTCAACCGGTAGACGTAGTAGCTTGGGCTCGGATCACGAATCAGCACCTGGGCCTCGATCATTCGCTCCAGGTTCTGGCGCGCCTTGGCATAGACCTCTGGCGCGTAGGGGTCGGTTCCAAGGGGCAGGTCGACCTCGGGCCGTGAAATATGCAGAAAGCTCCAAGGCCGTCCTTCGACCATCTGTCTCGCTTCGGCCGCGTTCATGACGTCATAGGGTGGTGCTGCGACATCGCCCGCGCGACCAGTTGCCGGGCGCAGGCCGGCGAAGGGTTTGATCAGAGTCATCGGAGGGTTACTCCTCAATGGGTCTGCTCTTCAATGCGTTTGCTCCTCAATGCGTTTGCTCCTCAAGTCGGTGCCTTGAGCGCGATCGGGGGGCGTCCAGGTTCTTGGAAGCGTCCCGAGGTGGTGCAATTTGCCGAACTCTAGCGAGGCTTCGCCTCAGACCGACGAGTCATGCCATCGGGATCGCCATCGGAATCGGGATCGCTATCCTCGGTTCGATCCCGATCCCGATCCCGATCCCGATCCCGATGGCCTTGGATGGTCGGACGCTTCATCGAAATTTGACTCATCTACAGACAAGTGTCTGATTTGGTTCCGCTGGAGGCCGCCTGCTTCATTTAGGTCAATGTTACCAGCTCGGTCTAAGGACCGAGAAACTTCGGCTGTCGCTGCCAGGGCGAGCGCCTATAAGTCCTCAGCCAAAGAGGACCTTAACGCGGTAGTCATCATTCCAAGTAGCCTTGCGGCGTCAGGATCGCAGGCGCGTTGCCTTTGCGGATGCGGCTGGCGTCTTCGCGGAAGATGACATCCAGACGCCAGTGCAGGCGGTTCTCCACCCCTCAGTGGCCGCGGACGGCGTGGGCAAAACGCTTGGCGTTGGCAGGTGGTGACGATGCAGCCTTTGAGTTCCAGCAGCTTGGGAATCGCGGTGATCTCGTTGGGTTTCTCCTCGGTCGCTTCTTGCCCGAGCACCAAGCGGTTGCGGCTGCCTCAGGACGCCAAAACCAAGTGTTTTTCGTATATGCTCAGGGCCATGATGAAGCTAGCGCCCGGAGAGTTTGCGCAAGAGATGCGCATCGCCGCGGCGGTTCAGTGCTACGCGCAAGGGATCGTCTCGCAGGGGAAGGCGGCCGAGCTTGCCGAGCTGACCCGAGCGGACTTCTTGGAGGAACTCCGCCGCCGCAAGGTCCCGGCCTGCCAAGTCACGGAAGACGAACTCGCCGGCGAGATTCATGGTGCTTTCTAAGCCTCCGGCGAGATCGTGCAAAGACTCCTGCGCGAGGTTGGTGAGTAGGTGAACGCTGACCGAGCTTGCAGAAATTTGCACCTATCCTTATCAGCCCCCGTTCTATGTCGCCCTGAGGCGCGCGCGGTTCTGAGGTGCATTTGATGGCGGAGGCGGGGCCGCCGTCGCGCTTTCTCACCGAGCTGCAGCAGATGCTTCCCGAGCTTGTCGGTGCCCTTCTGATCCGTGGTGCTCCGCAGCACCCTGTCGCTGTCGGCCCGACGCTTTAGGTTGAGTGTGAAGCCCCAAGCCTTGCCCGGTTGTCTGATCGCCTGCGCTGGCGCATCGAAGCTGGCAAGCCCCCTTTGTCGCGTTCCTGTAGGAAGATCCCATGAGTAACAGCTCCTACCTGAAAGATCTCGTCCTTCTCCGCAATGACCCCGCCAAGGTGGCTCGCATTCAAGAGGCTGCCGAGCGCGGTGAGGTCGATGCCCAATACGCCATGGGCTTGGTGTGTGCCGAGGGTCGGGGCGTTCCCATCGATCTCGCGCTGGCCCACTACTGGCTTTCGCTTGCGATCGAGCAGGGTGATCGGGATGCGGAGCGACTGCGTGAGGTCGTGGGCATGCAGATGACGGACGATGAGTACGAGGCCGCAAAGCGGCTTCGCGCTGTTGGCCCGCTCTGCCGGTCGTCTTCCGGTCGCCCGCATTGAAGCTTGCGAAAATATCCTTGCCCGTGCATCAACCAGCTGAGGCGGGGAGTCCCTCGGCCGAGTGGATTCGTCGCCTCACTTGTCCTAGCCTAGAGGCGCCAAGAAACGCCAGCCAATAAGGATCTTTCTTCATGCGTAAAGTGTTGGGCGCGTTCGCGCTGCTCGTCTCCGCAAATGCCTGGAGCGCGATTCCCGCGACTCCGGTGATGACGGTCTATCAGTTCAACGGACCCATGGACGTCCCCTATTACGATGCTGACCGGTTCGCCCGCTCCGGAAAGACAGCGCCTGCGGGGACGCTGACCCAGGGGACCTCTGTCATTCCCTGTTTGGTCATTCGCAACGGTAAGCCGCTGACGGATTCGCAGGGGACGCCCTACGTTGGGTTCGAGGTCGTCGTCGATCCCCGGCGGGCAACGCCGGCCTCGACAGAGGCCTTCAAGCGTGCCGTGGCCGAGCGTAAGGGTTTGAAGGTCCGAAATCACCATTGTCCGGCCGGTGTTCGGAACGTCATCAATGTGCGCGAACTCTACGCCTTGGAGAAGGCGCCCTTCTTCGACCCGCAGGCCTCGGGTCGGCGCTCACCGGATGCCGGCCAAAGTCAGCTCGACGGGATCGTGCGTGCCTTTCATGCGTCCAGCGACTGTGCTGATGTCAATCGTCGGCTGACAGGCCGTCGGCAGGCGCTGGAGCGGGCTTGGGACGCTTTCATTCGTCAGCGCTCCGATCTCGGCTCGCCGACGACGCTGGCGCGAGCCAAGCATCTGGACTACGCCATGCGCACGGCGCTCTATGAAGGCCACCTGGGGCGTGGATGCAGCGCCTACGGTGCTTGCGAGCGCAATATCGTGGTGCTCTCCATCCGCAATCGTGCCGTTGGGCAGTGTCAGCGTGGTCAGGGCTGCGGCTTTCCGGGCGATTTCCAAGGTGCCTCTTCCTCGGTCTCTCAGTACAACATCTGGGACGAGTACTTGACGCAGATCTCTGGTCTGACCTCCTGTTTTCTGCGCCCTGACCTTGCGAGCAACGACTACTACGCCAAAATCCAGACGATGTACGCGCAGACGGTCCCGGATGCCGAGCAGATTCTCTACGGTGGCGACCAAGGCCTGCGCGCCGTCTTTCCCGGCAACAGCCTGTCCGACTTGACGACCATGCGTCACTACTACCATGCGCCCGCCATGGGCAAGTGTTTTCCCAAGCACGACCGGGTTGAATATATGACGGGTGCCGTGGCGAGCAGCGGCGGTGACTATGCGCTCATCGCGAACACCCGGGTGCAGGTGGGCTCCAAGTCCGGGAGCGGCTATTCGTTCAAGGAGTTCCTGTTCGAAGAGGCGCCCGATCGGGACATTGTCAGTATCCGCGACAACTATCCTGGCTTCCTCATCGACGCGCGCAAGGTCTCCTTGCGCAAACCGAGTTCTTGTCCCGCTTATGGCATTCCGAGCGGCTGTCGATCCGCGGGCACGGGGCGCTATCGCAAGGTGCCGAGCTGGTTGAGCGCCGGCAAGCCGGTCGAGATCAACTGCCGTGTGGTCGATCGTGGAGAGTCTTGTCGCGGCGGTGGCTCGAAACGCTCAGTCAGCGTCGGCGGGACCTGTGACAAGGAGATGCGGCCGGTTGCGCGGGTGCCCTGAGCTTAGAAAGTGTCCATCAACACTTTTCCCCCCCTTTTTTCGCAAACGGGGAATAGGGGGGCGGCTCAACACCTATCGGTTTCCCGACATCAACCTGAACAGCCGCTCCAAGCCTGCGTAGCCAGGCCATCCTGGCCTGGTTTGCCAGGGCTGGAAGCCCTGGCTACATAAAACCGATAGGTGGTGAGAGAGGGGCGGGCTGCATCGCTCGCATCGGGAAACAATTGGTGGACACTTTGGTTAGAAAGCGTCCACCAACACCTTCCCCCCTTTCGCAAAGGGGGCCAGGAGGGATTTCGGGCTGCATCGCTCGTATCGGGAAACAATTGGTGGACACTTTAGTTAGAAAGCGTCCACCAACACCTTCCCCCCTTTCGCAAAGGGGGGCTAGGGGGGATTTCGGGCGGCATCGCTCGCATCGGGAAACAATTGATGGACACTTGCTTAGGCGATTTCCCTCGAATCTCATGCCAGCCGACGATTGGTCTCGAGGCCCGTCTTCCGGTGGATCTGCTTCGTGAGTATGGTCCGGAGTCTTGGGGGAGGTCTCGTCTCAGAGAATGCGTGCTGCAGGGTGAGTTCCGGTGACGAGCGCGCTACCGAGCACCGCCTGTTCGGGAACGCAGAATTTGTGGCCTGTATTTTGCTTAAGGGCTGTGCCGATCGGCGTTCCCGGTTCTTGATTTATAAAGTCTCTTTTTAATCATGAGGATAGGTGACTGTTCCGGACTGTGTCTCTGTCGAGATGCGTGCGGCCTGGACGCGACTGTCGGCTCCCTGACAAACTAGATTTTGAAATGAGGTATGAGACGTGCCCTGCACTGCCGCGAAAACCGATCGCTATATCAGTTTCGACGGCATCGACTGCGACGCCTATGCTGAGCGTATCCTCGGCTACATTCGGGCTTGTATTGACGATGCCGAGAACCCCTCAGATTGGCAGCCCTACTTCGAGCGGAAGCTCGTGGAGATCGCCGGGATGGGTCAAGACGCGCTTTTCTTCGTTGGCAGCCAGGTCAACTACATTCGTGAACTCTTCGAGCACTATGACCATGATGATGGCCTGGAACTGCTTGATAAGATTGAGGATGAGTGCTGTTGATCTGGTTTGGCTGAGCCCGCTCAAGACGCATGTGGTCGACCAGGTTGTTGCGCGGGCTGCCGGTTGAGGGCAAGGCCCATGGCATTGGCCAAGGCGCCGCCGGCTTCCGTGACCGAGATTCCAGAGACGAAGTTGGAGACTTGCGTCATTGGAAGGCCGGCGTAACCACAGGGATTGATGCGGCGAAAGGGTTCGAGGTCCATTGAGACGTTTAGGGCGAGGCCGTGATAGCAGCAGCCGTTGCGCACGCGCAGCCCAAGTGAGGCGATCTTGGCGCCACTCACATAGACGCCCGGGGCGTCCGTGCGTCGCGCTGCCTCAATGCCATAGCTTGCGAGAAGTTCAATGACGGATTGCTCGAGCAGGCTGACGAGCCGCTTCACGCCGACGCCAAAGCGTCGCAGGTCGAGCATCAGATAGGCGATGAGCTGACCAGGGCCGTGGTAGGTCACTTGGCCGCCACGATCGACTTGAACCACCGGGATGTCTCCCGGATCCAGCAGGTGCTCGCGTCGTCCCGCCTGCCCGAGGGTGAAGACCGGCGGGTGCTCGAGCAGCCAAAGCTCGTCGGGCGTGTCCTCATCGCGCCCATCCGTGAAGGATCGCATGGCCTCCAAGGTGGGCAAATAGTCCTGCAGTCCTGGGAGCCGTCGCAATCGAAAGGGCTGCATCTGGGCTGCGCGCTCGGTGCTCACAGCGCCCAGGCGATCAGCTCGTGGGCGCTGAGGTCTCGATAGATGGCGTCTAACTGGGGCTTGCTCTGCGCTTCGATCACGACAGTGACGGAGATCCACTTGCCGCCGCTGCTTGGTTGGACGCTGACGGCGGTCTCATCGATGCCTGGTGCGTGACGCTCGACGATCTCGACGACGAGAGTCTCGAGCCCGCTGTCCGCGCGCCCCATGGCCTTGATGGGATAACGGCACGGGAATTCGAATAAGGTCTCTTGCTCGTCAGACATCGCCGTTTCTCACCTGCTCCTTATAGGCCTGATAGAGTCTGTCCATGCGCTGCCAGAGTTGACCTGGTTGGCCATCTCCGACAGGCTCGCCGTCCAGACGCGTCACTGGGAGCACCTCGCGTGTCGAGCTGCTGAGCCAGATCTCGTCGGCGTTTCTCAGGGTCGCCAGCGGAATCGGCTCCTCCAGATAGCGAATGCCATGCTCCTCGGCGAGCAGCAGGGCCAGCTCGCGGGTGATTCCGGGCAGCAACAGATGACTGATCGGCGGGGTCATGATGGTGTCGGATTCGATGACGAGCACATTGGATACGGCGCCTTCGGTCACCATGCCATCGCGATGCATGATGGTCTCTAGGGCGCCAGCGTCCTCGGCCTCTCTGCGCATCATCACCGCAGCCACGAGCGACGTCGACTTGACCTCGCAGCGCTGCCAGCGAATGTCCGGCCGGGTGATGCAGGCGACACCATGGGTGGCAATCTTGGGGTCTCGTGGCTTGATGGGGCTCGCGCTTGCAAAGACTGTCGGTGAGACGCCGTCCGGGCAGAGGTGGTCGCGGCGCGGCGGGGCGCCCCGAGTGATCTGAAGATAGACGGACTGATCAGGCGTTGGTGGTGCGCCAACGAGGTGCCGCAGCACGCTGCGCCATTCCTGGCGGGACAGCGGGTTGTCCAATCTGATCGACGCGAGGCTGGCGTCAAGCCGGTTGAGATGCTGCTCGAGTCTCAGAAAGTAGCCCCCGTAGCTGGGGATGACCTCATAGACGCCGTCACCAAAGATAAAGCCCCGATCCATGACCGAGACCTTGGCTTCAGTCACGGGTAGGAAGGCGCCGTTGAGATAGACCTTGCTCAATGCGGACTCCTGGGCCGATCGGTAAAGGTGCCGCTAATACCAGGCAGCACTAGCGAGGCTTCGCCTCAGACCGACGCGTCATGCCAACGGCCTTGGATGGTCGGACGCTGCATCGAAATTTGACTCATCTGCAAGCATTTTGCGCCCTCAAGGATTCTAGAACATCTGTAGAACACTGTCTTTCGCCTTCCGCCAAAGGCCGCCCTCGGGCACTTCCTGCAGGGCGACGAGTGGAACGCGGGTGACCTCTTCATCGCCCATGGTGACGATAACGTCACCAAGGCGCGCGCCCTTGGTGATGGGGGCCGTCAGATCGGAGGTCTTCTCTAATCGAGCGCTCAGTTTGTCGTAAGTTCCGCGTGGGATGGTCGCGACGACGTCGATGCTCGGGCCGACCGGCAGGGTCTCCTGCTCTCCGTACCAAACGCGCAGGCTCTCGATGGGCTGTCCGGCGGCGAACAGCTCATGGCTTTCGTAGAAGCGGAATCCCCAGTTGAGAAGGGCGAGGCTGGCCGACGCTCGGGCGCTGGGACTCTCCGCGCCCATGACCACCGAAATGAGGCGCATCTCATCGCGCTTGGCCGAGCCGACGAGACAATAGCCAGCCGCCTTGGTGTGGCCCGTCTTGACGCCGTCCGCCGTCGCATCACGCTTGAGCAAGGGGTTGCGATTGCCCTGGGTGATGTCGTTGTAGGTGAATTCCGTCTCTTTGTACCACTTGTAGTATTCGGGGAACTCTTGAATGAGGGCGACGGTGAGGCGCGCCATATCCTGCGCCGTGGTGTGCAGCTCCGGATCGGGCAAGCCGTTGGGGTTGGTGAAATGGGTGCTCGACATGCCGAGCCGCTTGGCGTTGTCGTTCATCATGTTGGCGAATGAATCCACGCTGCCCGCAACGTACTCGGCCAGGGCGACGCTGGCGTCGTTCCCGGACTGGATGATCATGCCCTTGAGCAGATCCTCGACGCTGACCTGGCTGCCGACCTCAATGAACATGCGCGACCCGCCCGTTCGCCAGGCCTTTTCGCTCACGGTGACCATGTCGCCGAGCGCAATGTGACCGGCGGCCAGCTCGCGAAAGACCACGTAGGCGGTCATGATCTTGGTGAGACTCGCGGGCTCGAGGGGTTCGTTGGCATTCTTTTCCGCCAAAACCCTGCCGCTGTTGAAATCGACCAGCAAGAATCCCTTTGCGGCAAGCTCCGGCGCGGCCGGGATCGGTTGCGCCCCCATCGAAACGAGCGGGACGGCGCAGAGTAGGAACCACAGGAGCGACAGCTTCAATGCAGACTTCATGAGGGGGGTCCAGGATGTCAAGATGACGGGATCATGATTTGCCGTCATTCTAACCCTCCCGTTTTGGATTTGGCAGCGAATCTCAGTTCCAGACGCGACGAGGGGTACCCACACCTAAACTGGCGATCTCCTGGGAGATGCGTTCGGCATCCTGATCCGAAGCAAGCGGGCCCACGCGCACCTTATAAAGTGGCGGTGCTGCGGCATCGCCGTCGGGCTCAAGGATACTCACTTCCCCTTGCTGAATCCGCTGGCTGAGGCGCTCACGCAGCCGCTCGGCGTTGGTCTGATCGCCAAAGGCGCCGATTTGGAGATAGAGCGTGCGCCCTGACGACGCCGGCCGCTGGGTCGCCTCGCGCTCGGGCTCGCGGCTTGCGATCGATGCTCGGCTTGGGGCAGATGTCTTTGCGGCGGACTTTGGCATGGCGTCGGTTGGGTTTGACGGACCCGAGCGGCTGTCGGCCATGAAGGGACCGGGGTCGGAGCCGCGCCGTCTTGGGTCGATCGCGCGAACCTCGACCTTTGCGGTTCCAGTCTTGTAGACGCCAAGCTTGACGGCTGCGGTGTAGGACAGGTCGATGATGCGTGGGCCGTGGAAGGGACCGCGGTCGTTGACGCGGACGACGACGCTGCGACCGTTCTCCAGATTGGTGACGCGCGCGAAGGTCGGCAGCGGCAGCGTCTTGTGCGCGGCCGTCATGGCGTGCATGTCATAGATCTCGCCGGAGCTGGTCTTGCGGCCGTGGAAGGGCTCGCCATACCAAGAGGCCAGCCCGCGTTCGACATGGCCGCTGCTGTTCTTCTTCGGGTAATAGCGCTTGCCGAAGACGACATAGGAGTCGGGATTGCCGGATCTCGACAGCGGCTCGACCTTTGGGACCGCGTCCGGTACACGCGCGATCTCCGGAGGGATCTCGTCGCCGTCGACCAGTTGGTGCTGACTGGCGCATCCAGTCAGCAGGAGCAGCACGCTGACAATCACCGGCCAAGGGGGGGAGTCGATGCCGAAGAAGGATCGACCCAGGGCGCACCTCGGCAGTGTGGTTTGAGCATCTGAGCCGTGCATCTGCATTCTTTCCTCCCAGTCAATCGACATCCGGCAAGCGGAACCACAAGGGCGCGAAAGGTGCTAATGAGAACAACGGCTTGTCTTCCTTGCGTTCTTCGCCCCTCTGGTCAATGCCGTCGCAACCCATGGACATCCTTCGCGATCTTCGTGCGTTTCGTGGTTCAACTGCTTTTTCTGCGCGCTAATCCCGGCGCTTCAGCCAGCCTCGGCGAAGGCCGCGCGAATGGCCTCGCTCAGCTGGTGGACTGCCATGGCGTATAGATTGCTGTGGTTGTAGCGGGTGATGACGTAGAAGTTCTCCAGGCCGATCCAGTATTCCTCCTCAGGGCCGTCGAGGCGGATCAAGCTCGCCGGGGTGGCCGAGTCCAGCAGGTTAGGCTCCCAGCTCACACCGCTCTCCTGCAGGGCTTCAAGGGTCAGCTTGGGCGCTATCGGCCGCTTCTCCGCAATCTCCAGTCCCTGCAAATGCGCCGTCGTGACCTGCGCCCTGAAGGCAACCGAGCCGTCAGGACGCCAGCCGTGCTGTTTGAAGTAGTTGGCGACACTGCCGATGACGTCCGCATTGCTGCGCCAGAGATCGCGCTGTCCATCGGCGTCGAAATCGACGGCGTAGGCGCGGTAGCTGGAGGGAATGAACTGGGGTAGGCCCATTGCACCCACGTAGGAGCCGCGCAGCTCAGCCGGTTTGATCTGCTCCTCACGCGCCAGCTCGAGGAGTTCTGTGAGCTGGGAGCGAAAGAAATCCGCGCGCTTTGGATAGGAGAACCCGAGCGTCGTCAGGGCGTCGAGCACCGGATAGCGGCCCACATTGGCCCCATAGCTGGTTTCGACGCCAATGATGGCCACGATGATCTCGGGTTGGACGCCGAAGCTGGCCTCGGCTCTCTGGAGGGTGGCTGCGTTGGCACGCCAGAAGTCCGCGCCGCCGCGGATGCGCTCGGGCGTGAGGAAGAGCTTGCGGTAGTCGCGCCAGGGCTTGGCCTCATAGGGCTGGTTCATGGCGTCGATGATGCTCTGACGGTAGCGTGCTTGGGCCAGCAGTGCTTCCAGGGCGCTGGCGTCGAAGCCGTGCGTCTCGGCGATCTCGGCGATGAAGCGCTGCGTGCCGAGGCGATAGGAGTCTGGCTCGGCGGTCGCCGCCAATGAGGTGAGGGCCAGGCTGGCCAGCAGGAGACGAGGGGGCAGCATCGCGGCTCTGTAGGTGGCTCTCGAAGTCTCAGGAGTTACCTGCAGTCTATGTTGAAAGCGCTTAACATTCCAGGCTATTTCTTGCTCTTGTGTGTCTCGATCGCCATCAGCATCCCGAAGCCCGCCATGAGGGTGACCATTGAGGTCCCGCCATAGCTGATGAGCGGCAAGGGCACGCCAACGACCGGCAGAAGCCCAGTGACCATGCCGGTGTTGACGAAGAGATAGACGAAAAAGACCAGGGTCAGGCCGCCCGCCAAAAGGCGGTCATAGTTGCTCTCGGCGCGTGCCGCGATCATGAGTCCACGGAAGATGATGAAGAGGTAGAGGCCGAGCAGGGCGACGATGCCGGTGAAGCCGAACTCCTCGCCAATGACGGCGAAGATGAAATCCGTATGGCGCTCGGGGAGGAACTCCAGATGAGATTGGGTGCCGTTCAGCCATCCTTTTCCTGAGATGCCGCCGGAGCCGATCGCAATCTGCGATTGGATGATGTGATAGCCGGTCCCGAGCGGGTCGGACTCGGGGTTGAGAAAGGTCATGACGCGATCACGCTGATAATCGTGCATCCCCATCCAGAGCAGTGGGGCGAGGGCGCCGGCAGCGATCGCCAGGCCGATGATCATCCGCCAGCTGAGTCCCGCGATGAAGAGGACCAGGATGCCAGCGCTGGCAACCAGCAGCGAGGTTCCGAGGTCGGGCTGCTTGGCGATGAGCACCACAGGAAACAGGGTCAGCATCATGGCCAGCAGGATGCCGAGCAGCCGGGGCGGGAGCGGGCGTTGCGAGAGCAGCCAGGCGACCGTCATGGGAACGGCGAGCTTGAGTAGCTCTGAGGGCTGGAAGCGCACGACCCCGAGGTCGAGCCAGCGCTGTGCGCCTTTGCCGATCTCGCCGATGATCAGCACGGCGATCAGCATCACGACCCCGACCCCGTAAATCCCGAGGGACCAGCGGCGCAGGGTCGTGGGTGGGATCTGGGCGATCAAGAGCATCAGGCCGAAGGCGATGCCGAGTCGGACGAGTTGGCGCTCCACCGTGGCTAGGTTCTGATCGCCCGCACTGTAGAGCACCATGAGCCCGAAGCCGCAGAGGACCAGCAAGCCCAGGAGCAGGGGCGCATCAATGTGGATGCGTCGCAGCAAACCCTGCTCGGTCGGTCTGACGTTCCAGTCGAGGTCGGCCCAGAATGGACTAGTCGCCATGCGGTTCCCCTTGGTCTTGGTCTTGGACCAGCTTGCTTCCGACCAGATATGCGTCCATCACTTGGCGCGCCACAGGCCCCGCCGTCGAGCCGCCATGCCCGCCATTCTCGACAATGACCGCCACCGCGATGCGCGGATCTTCCACGGGCGCGAAGGCGACGAAGAGGGCGTGGTCACGCATGCGCTCCGGGGTGGTCGCGGCGTTGTAGGACTCTTTCTGCCCCACGGTGAAGACCTGTGCCGTGCCTGTCTTGCCCGCGATGCGGTAGTCCTTGGAGCGGATCCGCTTGGCGGTTCCGCGGGCGCCTTCCACGACCTGGGCCATGTCCTCGATGATGGTCTGCCAATAGCTCGAATCGCCGACGTCGAGCGTCTGGCTCACCGTGGGCAGCTTGTGGGCCGTCGGGGCGCCTGGGACACGGCTGGCATAGCCCAGGCGCGGCTGAATGAAGTGACCGTGATTGGCCATGGTCGCCGTTGCCGCGGCGAGCTGGATGGGGGTGGCGAGGAAGGAGCCCTGTCCGATGCCGATGATCAAGGTCTCTCCTGGATACCAGGGCTGCTTGCGCACGCGTTCCTTCCACTCGCGCGAAGGCAACAGTCCGGGCAGTTCGCCGGAGATGTCGACCCCGGTGCGCGCGCCGAAGCCGAAGGTCGCGAGGAAATCGTGGAGCTTGTCGATCCCCATCTGATTGGCCAGGGAGTAGAAGTAGACATCGCAGGACTGCACGATGGCTTCGCGCATGTTGACCGTGCCGTGACCGCCTCGCCGCCAGCAGCGGAAGCGATGACTCTGACCGGGGAGGGAGAAATAGCCGGGGCAATAGGTGCCCTTGCGACTGTTGATTGTCCCTGTCGCCAGCCCCCCGAGGGCGATGAAGGGCTTGACCGTGGACCCAGGTGGGTACTGACCGCGGACGGCGCGGTTGTAAAGGGGCTTGTCCGGCGAGTAGAGCAGGGCGTCATAGTCGGTTTGGCTGATGCCCTCGACGAAGAGGTTGGGGTCGAAGCTCGGCTGACTGACCAACGCTAGGACGCCGCCGTTGCGCGGATCGATGGCCACGACCGCGCCGCGGCGGTTGCCGAGGGCCTCGGTTGCCGCCTGCTGAAGGGCGGTGTCGAGGTAGAGGTAGAGGTCCTGTCCGGGCTCCGGTGGGGTGTTCTCGAGTGTGCGGAGGATGCGCCCGCGGGCGTTGACCTCGACTTGCTGGTAGCCGACCCGGCCGTGGAGCAAGTCTTCATGCGCCTTCTCGACGCCGCCCTTGCCGATGAAATTGGTCCCCGCGTAATTGCCCTTGTCGATGCTCTTCAGCTCGGATTCATTGATGCGGCCGACATAGCCCAGCACATGGGCCGTTAGCGCCGCCTTGGGGTAGGTCCTGATGAGTTCGGCGTGCACGTCGACGCCCGGAAAGCGATAGCTGTCCACCGCGAAGCGCGCGACCTCAGTCGGGGTCAGGTTGAGCCGAATGGGGACGGCCTGAAAGCGCATCCGCTGTCGTTTCAGCCGCTCGAAGCGGGCGCGATCTTTCTCGCTGATGGGCATCAGCTTGGCCAGTTCGGCGATGGTTGCGTCCAGATCATCGATCTTTTCGATCGTCAGCTCGAGCGAGAAGGACGGGTGGTTCTCCGCGAGCAGCGCACCCTGTGCGTCGAAGATAAGGCCCCGCGTGGGAGAAACCGGCAGGATCTTGACCCGGTTGTCCTTGGAGAGCACCGAGAAGTGCTCATGCATCTTCATCTGCAGGTGGGTGAGCCGCATCAGGATGAGGCCGATTCCAAGCAGGACGAAACCGGCCGCGACCATGGCTCGCACCGTGACGAGCCGCTGCTCCCGCCTGCGGTCCTCGAGACTGTCCTCCAGCATGGCTTAGACAGTGTCCATCAACGACTTCCCCCCCTTTTGCAAAGGGGGGCTAGGGGGGATTTCGGGTGGCATCGCTCGCATCGGAAAACAATTGATGGACACTTTCTTAGCTCGGTCCTACGCGGCGCTCCATGGGCGTTAGGAGCAACGACATGAAGGGCCAGAGGAAGAGGCTGATCAGCGAGGGTGTCCAGTAGGTTAGGGGTGGCATGGGCTGTCCGGTTGCGCCGACGACCCAGAGCGTGAGCAGGCGCTCCACCAGCAGAATGAGCCAGACGAAGAAGGTCTGCTGCCACAGCGGGAAGATGCGGATGCGAGCGCGCAGCATGATGGCGAGATAGGCGGTCACCGAGAGGGTCAGGGCATGCTGTCCCAGAAGCGTGCCGGTCAGCACGTCCATCATGAGTCCGATACAGAAACCGAGCAGCACGCCCACGCGGTCTGGCGCGGCAAAGCACCAGAAGATCAGGGCGAGCACGACCCAAGGCGGGCGATAGTCGAGCGGCCAGCCGGGGATCGGCAAAATGGTCAGATACATGGCCAGCACCAAGGTCAAGAGTGCTGCCCAAAAGGAGCCGCTGCGACGGCGTTGCACGCTGCTTACCCGAGACGGCCTCACTCTGTGCCTCGTGACTGCGGGGCGTCGCCCGCAAGTGCTTGCTGGCGCGATGTCTCGCTCAGGTTCCAGACCAACAGCACCTCGCGGCTGCGGTCGAGGCGCGCCGTTGGCTCGGCGATGACGGTCGTGAAGGGGTTGTCTGGATCCTGTCGGACCGTGGTGACTCGGGCAACCGGATAACCGGCCGGGAAACGCCCATCCATCCCCGAGGTCACCAGGAGGTCGCCGACGCGGACATCCGCGTTTTTCGGGATGTAGAGCAGTTCCAGGCCTTCACTCAGTCCGGTGCCGGCGGCGATGGTCCTCAGACCGTTGCGATTGATCTCGACCGGCAGTGCATGATCGGCGTCCGTGATGAGAAGCACGATGGAGGAGAAGGGGCTGGCGCTGACCACCTGCCCCATGACGGCGTTGGCGTCGAGCACGGGCTGGCCGACGAAGACGCCCGACTTGGTCCCCTTGTTCACCATGACCTGCTGACGGTAAGGGGCGAGTTCGATCGCCATGATTTCGGCGATGACGACGCGCTCGCCGAGGTCGAGGGACGAGCCGAGCAGGTCGCGCAGGCGAATGTTCTCTGCCTCGAGCGCCTCGAACTGCTGGACCCTGGCCTTCAGGAGCAGGTTCTCGCGATGTAGCAGGAGGTTTTCATCGCGGAGTTCGTCCGTGCTGGCGAACTGCTCCCGTGTCATGCGCACCAGCGCGCTGGGCTGGTCGGCCGCGTACTGGATGGGATAGGTCACGAATGCAAGCGCCGAGCGGACCATCGCCAAATGCTGATGACGGTGATCAGCAAGGATCAGCCCTAGCGCCGCGAGTGCGGCGAGGAAGACACGGAAGGTCGGCGATGGTCCACGTGCGAACAGCGGTTTGATAGCGGCGCTCCTCAACAAGATCGTCACATCGAAGGGATCTCGTGAGACTGCAAACATGTCACGAGTCAGCGCCAAGCGGCGCTCTCGGCTCCGTCACTCCGATGTGAAGAGGCCGATCTCTTGGGCGTCCAGCATTTCCAGCGCCTTGCCGCCACCGCGCGCAACGCAGGTTAGCGGATCTTCAGCAACAATGACTGGGAGGCCCGTCTCTTCCTCGATAAGACGGTCGAAGTCGCGCAGCAGCGATCCGCCGCCGGTCAGCACGATGCCGCGCTCGGCGACGTCTGCACCAAGCTCTGGCGGAGTCTGCTCCAAGGCCATCTTGACCGCCTGGACGATCATCGCCAGCGGTTCTTGCAGAGCCTCCAGGATCTCGTTGCTATTGAGCGTAAAGCTTCTCGGCACGCCCTCGGCGAGGCTGCGTCCCTTGACGTCGATCTCCAGCACCGCGCTGCCCGGAAAGGCCGAGCCGACGTGTTGCTTGATCCGCTCGGCCGTGACCTCACCGATTTGGGTGCCGTAGTTTCGCCGCACGTAATTGACGATGGCATCGTCGAAGGTGTCCCCTCCGACCCGCACGGATTCAGCATAGACAATTCCGTTGAGCGAGATGACAGCAACCTCCGAGGTCCCGCCGCCGATGTCGATCACCATGCAGCCACGTGGCTCATGGACCGCCAAGCCGGCCCCAATCGCCGCCGAGATGGGCTCCTCGATCAGGTAGACCTCGCGCGCCCCCGCTCCCGCCGCAGATTCCTTGATGGCGCGTCGCTCCACCTGGGTGGAGCCGCAGGGTACGCAGACCAGCACGCGCGGGCTGGGCTTGAAGAGACTGGTCTCGTGCACCTTGTGAATGAAGTATTGAAGCATCTTTTCCGTCACCGTGAAGTCGGCGATGACGCCGTCTTTCATCGGGCGGATTGCGGTGACATTCTGCGGCGTGCGGCCGAGCATCTGCTTGGCCTCTTCGCCGACCGCGACCACTGTCTTGCCGCCGCCGCTTTTCTCGTGGCGAATGGCTACCACCGAGGGTTCGTTGAGCACGATTCCTTGGCCGCTGATGTAAATCAGGGTGTTGGCGGTTCCAAGATCAATCGACAGATCGTTGGAGAACATTCCACGAATGCTTCTGAACATCTGAGTAGCTACCTTCCGGGTGGTGCGGAGCGCCAAGGGCTAGGGGCGTCAAAGGGAGAGGGCCGGTGCGAGATCCGGTAGGTCGGTCCTCGAATGATTGGGCGGCTAATCTAGCAACGCCATGGAGAATCGGCAAGGTTTGGGCCTTAAGGCGAGCCGTTGCAGGACTTTAGGCGGACGTGGCGAGTTTCGCCGCACGCCTCCCCTATGCTATTTTTCGCCGCTTTAATCTCACGGCGGATAGGCAATGTCACTGGATTCCTCCGATGTCGAAAAGATCGCGCACCTCGCCAGGCTTGCGATCGCGCCCGAGCAGACCGAGCGCTATGCCGCTGATCTCTCCAACATCCTGGACCTGGTCGCGCAGATGGACGCGGTGGATACCACTGACGTCGAGCCGATGGCCCATCCGCTGCACATGGCCCAGCGTCTCCGCGCGGATGCGCCCAGCGAGCCGAATCAGCGCGACCTCTTCCAGGGTAACGCCCCCCTGGCCGAGGCCGGGCTCTACCTGGTCCCCAAGGTCATCGAATAATGCAGAACAAATCCATCGCCCAGCTCGCGGCCGACCTGCGACTGCGTACCTATTCCAGCGTCGAGCTGACCAAGCACTATCTGGATCGGATTGCGCGTCTCGATCCCAGTCTCAATAGCTTCATCACGGTTGCCGGGGCGTCCGCGCTGGCCGCGGCCGAACGCGCGGACCAGGCCTTGCGGGCGGGCGACGCTGGACCCTTGACCGGTATCCCGATCGCGCACAAAGACATCTTCTGCACCAAGGGGGTCAAAACGACCTGCGGTTCGCGCATGCTCGAGAATTTCATCGCCCCCTATGACGCGACCGTCGTGGAGAAGCTGGCGGCCGCAGGGGCCGTGGTGCTCGGCAAGACCAACATGGACGAGTTCGCCATGGGGTCGAGCAACGAGACCAGCTACTATGGCCCGGTGAAGAACCCTTGGAATCACGACCTGGTGCCCGGCGGCTCCTCCGGCGGCTCGGCCGCGGCCGTGGCGGCTCGGCTCTGTGCGGCGGCGACTGGGACGGATACCGGCGGCTCCATCCGACAGCCAGCGGCGCTCTGCGGCATCACGGGCATCAAGCCGACCTACGGGCGCTGCTCACGCTGGGGCATGATAGCCTTTGCATCCTCCTTAGACCAAGCCGGCGTCATGGCGCGCTCCGCGGCCGACGCGGCCTTCGTGCTCGACGAGATGGCGGGCTTCGACCAGCGTGACTCGACCAGCGCCGATGAGCCGGTTCCGGATTACGTCGACGCGCTCGACAATGACCTCAAAGGGCTGCGGATCGGTTTGCCCAAGGAGTACTTCGGCGCGGGGCTGGATGCGCGCGTCGCTAGCTCGGTCCAAGCGGCCATCGACGAGTATCAGCGGCTTGGTGCCGAGGTCGTCGAGATCAGTCTCCCCAACAGCCCACTGTCCGTGCCCGTCTATTATGTGGTCGCGCCGGCGGAGTGCTCGTCCAACCTGGCGCGCTTCGATGGCGTGCGCTACGGGCACCGCTGCGCGGACCCCAGGGATCTCGAGGATCTCTACAAGCGCAGCCGGGCCGAGGGCTTCGGCCCCGAGGTGCAGCGTCGCATCATGGTCGGGACCTATGTGCTCTCCGCAGGCTATTACGACGCCTACTACCTGAAGGCGCAAAAGATCCGCCAGCTCATCGCCGATGACTTCAAGCGCGCCTTCGAGCAGGTAGATGTCATCATGGGGCCAACCGCCCCGACGACGGCCTTCGAAATTGGCGCCAAAATGGATGATCCGGTGTCCATGTACCTGAACGACATCTACACCATCGCGACCAACCTGGCCGGCCTACCGGGTATTTCCATCCCGGTTGCCCCGGTCGAGGGTCTCCCGGTCGGGCTGCAGATCATCGGCAACTACTTCCAGGAGGCCCGCTTGCTCAACGTGGCCCACATGCTCCAGCACGTGACCCATTGGCATCAGGCGGCGCCGGTGGGATTTGAATGAGGCGGCTGCTGGGCGCCACGCTGTCGGTTGATGTCACGAGTGTTGTGGACTCTTGCTAACACCCTGAGGCGTTGATCGCAGGTCACTACAAGGCAGCGTAGATGCGATCTATGCCTGGGAATTTTCGGTTCGTGCCACCAGGGATTTCGAGCAAATGATCCGAGGGCGACTTCAACGCTGGAATGACGAAAAGGGGTTCGGTTTTATCCGGCCTTTGAATGCAGACGGAGATGTCTTCGTCCACATCTCGGCATTCAGGGGGTTGCCAAGACGCCCGGTAGTCGGTGATGTCGTCAACTACACACTCGAGACTGATCGCGAGGGGCGAAGCAAGGCGATTAACGCAACGATCGAGGGTTTGATACCAGAGCGCCGGCCTAGCGCTTCGAGATCTGCGCGTCAATCAAGACGGCGCGGAGGTAGCCCCAGCAAATTGGCGGTCGCTGCGATCTTGTTTGCCGTTGTCGCTGCATCCGGCTACGCCTATCAGGTGTTTCCCGGAATTTTCCAGCTTCTCAAAGCTAAGCTGAGCGGGGTGACGACCTCAAGTCCGGCTCTTCCCGCGAGGCCAGCTAGCTCGCCCACTTATCGGTGCGAAGGAAAGATCTATTGCTCTGAAATGCGCTCTTGCGAGGAGGCGACGTTCTACTTGCGCAACTGCCCTGACACCAAGATGGACGGCGATGGTGACGGTGTGCCTTGCGAGAGGCAGTGGTGCTCTTGGTAGCCGATTTGGCGTCCTGGACAAGTAGGGTTCCGCTTCGCGGCGCACGTGCCCTTAGCGCCTTCGCGGTTCAAATTTACGTAATAGAGTAGGCCCGATATGCAATGGGAAACCGTCATCGGTCTCGAGATCCACACCCAGCTCGCGACCAAGTCCAAGATCTTTTCAGGCGCGCCGACGGCGTTTGGCGCCGAGCCGAACACCCAGGCGTGCGCCATCGACCTGGGCCTGCCTGGTGTGCTGCCGGTGCTCAATGCCGAGGCGGTTCGGCTGGCCGTGCGCTTCGGCAGTGCGATTCAAGCCGAGATTGCGCCGCGCTCGGTCTTCGCGCGCAAGAACTACTTCTACCCGGACCTACCCAAGGGCTATCAGATCAGCCAGTACGAGCTGCCGGTGGTGGGTAAAGGGCTGGTCGAGATCGTCCTGGAAGACGGAACGGTCAAGACCATCGGCGTCACTCGGGCGCACCTCGAAGAGGATGCGGGTAAGTCGCTGCACGAGGAGTTCCAAGATTTCACCGGCATCGACCTGAACCGCGCCGGTACGCCCCTGCTCGAGATCGTCTCCGAGCCGGACATGCGCTCGCCGCAGGATGCCGTGGCCTACGCCAAGAAGATCCACCAGATCGTCCGCTATATCGGCATCAGCGACGGCAACATGCAGGAAGGCTCTTTCCGCATGGATGCCAACGTCTCGGTCCGTCCGGTCGGTCAGGAGGCCTTCGGCACGCGCGCCGAGATCAAGAACGTCAATTCCTTCCGTTTTCTGGAGAAGGCGATCCAGTTCGAGGTGGAGCGCCAGATCGATCTCATCGAAGGCGGTGGGACGGTCGTTCAGGAAACGCGCCTCTACGACGCCGCCAAGGACGAAACGCGCTCCATGCGGACCAAGGAGGAGGCGAACGACTATCGGTATTTCCCTGATCCCGATCTCCTGCCGCTGGAGATCGATGCGGCCTTCATCAAGAACGCGACCGCGGATCTCCCCGAGCTTCCGGATGCCAAACGCGCGCGCTTCCATGCAGAGCATGGGCTTTCCGAGTATGACGCCAACCTCCTGACCGGCAGCCGCGAGCTTGCAGACTACTTCGAGGTGGTCGCCAAAGAGAGTGGTGAGCCCAAGCTCGCCGCCAATTGGGTTAGCGGCGAGCTGATGGCGGCCCTGAACAAGGCGGAAAAAGAGCTTGCGGAAAGCCCGGTCTCGGCGCCCTTGCTCGCCGGGCTGATCAAGCGGATCAAGGACGGCACCATCTCAGGCAAGATCGCCAAGCAGGTGTTCGAGGCCATGTGGCAGGGCGAGGGCGATGCCGATCAGGTCATCGAATCGCAGGGGCTGAAGCAGATCACCGACAGCGGCGCCATCGAGACCATGATCGACGAGATCATCGCCGCGAATTCGGGGCAGGTCGAGCAGTACCGCGCGGGTAAGGAGAAGGTGTTCGGCTTCTTCGTGGGTCAGGCGATGAAGGCGAGCAAAGGCAAGGCCAATCCGCAGCAGGTCAACGAGATCCTCAAGCGCAAGCTGCAGGGATAGCGCGGCCGGCTCGCGTCGGCGGGGGTTGCTTGGGTCGAGGTTGATGGCGCCGCTCAGCGGCGGCCCAAGGTATCCGCTGAGCGCTCTCTAGGGCGCGAATTTGTAGAGGATGTCGGCGACACGGCCTCGCCAGTAAGGTTGTGACCCCTCCGGAGTCACCCAAGCGGCCTCCGCCTGGGTGGGGATCCGCATGCCGCTCTTGGGCTCGTAGCCCCAAAATCGCCCTTCCCAGGGTGTTGCTACGAGCCTATCTCCTTCCATGCGGCTGCGGTCTTCCGATCGCACGGAGCGGATCACGCCGTCCTCGTCGAAGCTGAAGATGGCGGAAACCTCCAGCTCGCCATCGCTGAGTGTGGCGCGCGCGGCCCCGTCGTCGATCGCCGTCCAGCGCACGCCCTGGCTCGGGAGCAGCTTGGTGGGATACCAAGGGGCTTCGGCGAGGAAGCGCGCCAGCTCCGCCCGCGCCATCGTCTCGCTGTCTTTTTGGTTGGCGACTGGCAGCAGACCGAAGAGCGCGGCCTTGAGCGCCCCCTCGCCGGCGATGTAGCTGTCCCGAACGAAGACCTGGACACCGGGCGCACGCCGAACCCGCGCGTCCCAGGTGAATCCAGGGCGTTCGGTGAATGTGGTCTGCTCGGCCGCCAATCCTGTCCAGTCCTCCCGCTCGAGATCGAGTCGCATCTCACCCGTCTGCCCGATCTCGGCGACCGCCACGACCGGCTGGCTTGGCGTCAGAACGGTCTGAAAGTAGCGTTTGACTGGCTCCGGGAGGGCTTCAATCTCCTCTGCGGCGAAGGTCCGCACGCCAATCTGGCCGCGCGTCGCTTCCAGGCGACGCTGGGTCTTCGCGGTCTCGGTCTGCCAGCGTGTGATCCCGTAGAGCATGATGAGGATGGGCACGACGGTGATCAGAAAGACGAGCGGTAATACCACGACCAAAAACATGACGGCTCCAAATTCCACGGCAAATGTCGGGATGTGAGTGTACTGCATCCCTTGTTTTCACAGAAATACGGCTGGTGTTTTCCTTCGGCCTGCTTCGCCGCGCTAAAACCAAGCTTTAGAGTCTGGGATTTGTCAATGCGTCACCTGGCCTGGAGGTCATAGACTGCTTCGGAAATCAAACCTTAACCGTCAGGCTTTCCCGGTCGCTCCTCAGGTCGATGACGACTGAGCACCTGGATCCTCGTTTCCGTGTCTATCGGAGTTCGAATGACAACACCAACGCAATCGCCGGCGCGCGTCGCCTTCTTTCCCATCTCATTCTTTGCCATGGTGATGGGGATGTCGGGTCTGACCATCGGCTGGGAAAAGGCTCAGGCCATCTTGGGGCTCGACCTTGGCATCAGCCCCTGGCTGGTCGGAGTAACCACCATGCTCTTCTTGGTGCTCGCCATCCTCTACGGCACCAAACTGCTCTTTTATCGCGAGTTCGTGATCAAGGAGATCCACCATCCCGTCAAGCTCAATTTCTTCCCGACCATTTCCATCAGTCTCCTGCTGCTGGCCATCGCCTTCCTTGGGCTGATGCCTCAGGTCAGTCGTGTGCTTTGGATGTCTGGTGCTGCGCTGCACCTGGCCTTCACGCTCTATGTCGTCAGCGTGTGGATCCATCACGAACATTTTCAGATCCACCACATGAACCCGGCCTGGTTCATTCCCGCAGTCGGCAATGTCCTGGTGCCGGTTGCCGGCGTGCCCCTCGGCTTTCCCGAGATCTCCTGGTTCTTCTTCAGCGTGGGCATGCTCTTCTGGCTCATTTTGATGACGATCATCTTCTACCGCGTGCTCTTCCATCATCCGATCGAAGCGCGGCTGATGCCGACCTTGTTCATTCTCATCGCACCTCCGGCGGTGGGCTTCATCGCCTATATGCGCCTCATGGGTGAGCTGGATACCTTGGCGCGCGTGCTCTACTTCAGCGCCTTATTCTTGACGCTGCTTCTCTTCACGCAAGCGGGGCGCTTCTTGAAGCTGAAGTTCTTCCTCTCCTGGTGGGCCTATTCATTCCCGTTGGCCGCCTTCAGCATCGCCAGCATGGTGATGTTCGAGCGCACGGGCACGGCCTTTTACGGCTATCTGGGCGTGGGCATGCTCACCATGCTGACCGGTATCGTGCTGCTCCTGCTCACGGCGACAGGACTGGCCGTGCGCAAGCACAACATTTGTCTTCCCGATCATTGAGGCGCGAGGAGCTGCAGAGATGTCACAAGAACCGAAAGAGACCAAGACCCCAAGCGATGCAGCACCGCGCTCGCGTGCGGTCATGGCGGTCGCCTACCTCGCGACCATGTTTGCGGCCGGGCTCGGACTCGTCTATGCGACGGACGGCGCGCGCTCCCCAGGAGGCAGGGGCACGCAGCTGGCTGAGGCCAGGGGTGAGCCGGTGGCGTCGGCCCAGCCAGAAGCGGACCTCGCCCAGCTCCTCGCCTCCAGCAGCGAGCAGATTTCTACCCTTGACAATCGGACCCGGAGCCTGACCGCTGAGCTGTCGAGCGCCCAAGCCCGCATCATGGCGCTGGAGCAATCGCTGGAGGCTTTGAAGGTCGATCAGGTGGCCATGCTGGAGGTCGAGCGCGACCGTCTGGCTGGCGAGCTGCGAGCATTGGCTGATCAGCAGGCGGCTCCAGCAGCAGGGACTGCCCCAGACCCTGAGACGCAGCCCGATGCCTCTCTCGAAGGGGCGCTCGCGGCCTTGGGTGCCGAGGCGACGCCGGATGGGGCGCGCGTGACACTGGCCGAGTCCCAGCTGCGGTTTCGTCCAGGCAAGGCCGAGCTGGATTCGCAAGCACCTGCCGCCTTGGCTGGAATCGCCAAGCTCCTCAAGGATCAGCCTGGGATCGAGGTGGTGCTGCGCGGTTACACCGATAGTTCCGGCGACGCCGAGATGAACTTGGCGCTCTCCGAGCAGCGCGCGCGTGCCGTGCGTGACGTCTTCGTCGACTTCGGCATTGATGCGGAGCGCATCCAGGCCCAGGGGCTCGGCGAGGCGCATCCAGTCGCCGACAACGCGACACCGGAGGGCCAAAGCCGCAACCGCCGCGTCGAAGTCCTCTTGGTTCAGCCCTGAGCCGAAAAGCAAACGCGGCCTGAATGCCCGCCTGGCATTCAGGCCGCGTTTCCACTCAAGGGTGCGGTTTCCTGGCCGCGCCCTTCGCGACCCCTTAGAGGCTCTGTCTGGAAATCATCGTAGAGGCCCGGACGGGCATCTGTGGGGCGACTGAAGTCGCCCCTTGAGTTTCCAGACAGCTTCTCAGGGTCCGTTTCCCGGTCGCCAAAGCCAGTGACCTTGCCATAGCCTCAGCAGTCCTTGTTGCAGATCGACGCCTCGGTCTCGCAGTCGCTGATGCAGACCGATACCGACACATCCGGCTCGTCGAGGTGCCTCAGGTCGCCCCACGCGGTGGTATCCCGACAGGCTGGCCTGAATGCCGCCTCGCAAATTCAGACCCGCTGCACAAATCAACGTCGGCCATGGAAGCGACCTCCAAAGCCGCCGCCACCGAAGCGATTCCCCGCAAGACCACCATCTCCGAAGCGACCGCCGAAGTCGCCACCGCCCAGACCTGCGCCACCGCCCAGACCTGCGCCGCCGAACCGGCTGCCCAAATTACCCTCACCGAGACCGCCGCCGTCGAATCTGCCGTCGGAACCGAACCCGCTGTTCAGGCGGTCGTCACCAAGGGAGCGCGCTTGTTGCTCGCGATCGGCCCAACCCGCATCACTGGAATCCTGCCAGCCGTCGCCGTTGTGCTGCTGCCAACCATCGCTGGTGTTGCGGTAGACGTTGCCGTCCGAACCGGCATAGAGATTGTTGCCGACTCGGGCGGTGTCGAGGGTCCGTGTCTCGCCAGTGCGCGGGTTGCTGACAGTGGTCTGGTGTGCCGCGGCAGTGCCGCCGAGCGGGCCGCTGGCGCGCTCGGTATCACGCGAGATGGAGCCGCCGTCGGGACCGCTTGCGGCCATGCTGGAGCCATAGGATCTGACGCCCGTCGCCGGGTTGTAACGCTCGCCGCGAGCCACGGCACCCTCGACACCGCCTGCGGTATCGAAGGTTCTTCCGTAGCCCCGTTGGGCGACGCCGGTGTAGGGGTTATCGCTGCGACCGGCGACATAGCGTCCGCTGGTGCCGGTCCGTAAGTTGCTGTAATCGCCTCTGGCTGCCGTACCTAGGGTACCGTCCGCGCGGTCGTACCAGGTGCGCGTGCCCGCCATGACGGTATTCCCCCACTGCCGGTAGACGTTGGCGCTGGTCAGGCCGCAGCAGCCGTAGCCCATGTCATAGGGCCGATAATAAGCGCCGCCCCAATAGGGCTCCGCCATCGCGGCCGTGGTAAGCCCGAGACCGAAGCCGAAGGCATAGCCGACGGCGGGGTTGTACACCGGCTGCGCAGCCAGGCCGAAGGTCTCCGGGGCGGCATACCAGGCATCCCCGATCCAGGGTTGGTAGTCATAGCCGGTGCCATAGACGACGACGCCATCGTCGGACTGGAGAGTCCCGAGATAGCCCGGCGTATAGCCCTCGTAGATCACCTCAGGGGTGCTGTCGTAGATGCGCACATAGGTGACGTAATGCAGCGGCGAACTGGGCGGTATCGCGTAGATGGCGTCGGGCACCGCGGTGGAGAGCGCCCAGGGGCCATCGAATGAGGGCGACTGAAACCAGACGCCGTCCTGCAGTGCATAGAACATCTCGCCGTCGACCCGGATGATCGGCGTCTCGCTGTTGACGGCGTATTCCAGATCGGTTCCCGTGAGCAGACCGATGGTGGGCGGACCATCGAACTTGGCCGTGAACACCGGGCCGTCGTCGCCCTTGCGGGGGATGGTGGCGGTCTGCGGAATCGTATTGGCGATGACCGCCTCGCGCGCCTGGGGCGTGCCGGCGACCGTGGAAAGCACCACCCCAGCCGGGCTCTGCGGCGGGATCTGCTTGAAATCCGCAGGCAAGTCTGTGCTAGCAACAAAGGCCCAGGGCCCCTCGAGTTCGGGGGCGCGATACCAGCGCCCGGCCATCAAGGCGTAGTAATTGTTGTTGTCGGTATCGACGAAGACATCGGCGCTGGTGTTCTTGGCGTGCAACAGCGCGGTGCCATCGATCGGCACCAGATCCGGCTGCCCCTGGAAGACGATCAGCTCGGTCGGCGTCTGGCTCACATAGACGTCCGGGATGCCGGCCGCCAGCAGGGCGACCGTGGGTGTGCTGGGATTGCCGTTGAGCAGGTCCGCGGCTCCGCGCGCGGCGAGTTGGCTGGCAACGGCGTCGATCCCCGCCGGGGTGCTATCGGCATTCACCCAAGGCCCCGCGAGGGTGGGGGCGGTCACCCAGCCGTCGAGCAGATGGAGATAATAGGGTTGGTTTTCGCCGGTGGTCAGAATCACCGCCCGGGTATTGATGACCCGCTGAATCGGGGGGTCGGAAGGGGCATCAGAATCCGCCGTCGGCTTCACGACCGGGCTCCCCTGGATCGGCACCAGAATCGCGGGTCGCTCGCTGACGATCACACGCGGGACCGGATTCTGAACGGCGACCGCACCACCGGGATCGGCCTTGGCGATGCCCAAGGAGGTCTCAAGCCGATCCAGCGGGATGATGCGCAGCTGACTGCTAAATTTCTTGTCCACATCGGTGGCCAGGGTGTTCGCAAGTTCGGGGAGAGTCGGGAAGTCCGCCTTCGTGATGACGAGGTCTTGCAGCACCACCATCCGCTGCTCCTTGTCTACCTGCGTGCGCGCTTCGGCTTGGATGACGCCGAATGCGTTTTGCCCACCACTGGCGGACTCGACTGCAACCGCCATGCGCAGTGCCAACTGGTTGTCCTGCCAGCTCTCGACCTGCGGCTGATAGACCAACAGGGTACGACCGACTGCCTGGACCTTGCGGGGCCAAGGGTCAGCAGGGAGGTCCGGTGAAGCGGCTGCCGGCGCCGGCGCCGATTCCTGTGTCGATTGGACCGTCGGATTGTCGTCTGGCGGATTGTCGTCTGCCGTACCCTCGAGGCTAGGCGGAGCGACTACCAGCTTCTGGCCCACCTGGATCTGGGTCGTTGACAAGTCATTCTGCTGATCGATCGCCGCCAGCGACATGCCGAAGCGGGCGGCGATGGCGCCGAGCACATCGCCGCTGACCACCGTGTAGACACCGGTTGCCGCATCGAAACCGCCGCGTGCATAGGCACGGGGGCCGCTGTCAGCGGCAAGTGTGTGACTAGCGAGCAGGGTGGCGAGTAAGAGAAACAAGAAAGGCCGGGCCGTCATGTTAAAGGGCTCCCGATATGCGGTGGTCAGGGGATGTAGCCAGGGGCATTAGGGTGATCAGTATCTCTTAATGATGACCTTACACCAACTGGGAAGAGCGGGGTCTGGGAAGAATGGGGTGTCTGGTTTTTCCTCTGGGCTTCGGCCAGCCAATGGGGCGATTCCGACCTTCTCCACCACACTTAGAAAGCGTTTATCAATTGGTTCCCGATGTGAGCGATCCCGTCCGAAATCCCCCCTGGCCCCCCTTTGCGAAAGGGGGGAAGTTGTTGATGGTCACTTTCTTAGAAGTTCGCGACGCAAGCCTTTTGGAAGCTACACCCAACGAGAGGGTGCATCTTGGCCCCCTAACGTCGGCCCAACCTGGCGTCGCTGGCCGGCGCGCCGCACTGATGGCCGCACCCTTTCGCTTCTCGCCCTTATGAATGCGGCTGCGGCTGTGGTTTAATTGAGGGTTTAGGGCAGCAAGCGATAACTAGATGGCTCTCGAGATCCCCCGCCGCCGGGTCGAGGTCGAGCGCAATACGCTCGAGACTCAGATCCGCATCGCGCTCGACCTGGATGGTGTTGGGCGCTCCAGCTTCCAAACGGGCGTTCCCTTCCTGGAGCACATGCTCGACCAGGTGGCGCGTCATGGCTTGATCGACCTGGAGGTCCAGGCGCAGGGCGATCTGCACATCGACGCACACCATACGGTCGAAGACATCGGCATCACCTTGGGGCAGGCGTTGAGCAAGGCCCTTGGTGACAAGCGGGGGATTCGCCGCTACGGCCATGCCTATGTTCCGCTCGATGAGGCATTGTCGCGGGTGGTCGTGGATCTCTCGGGACGTCCTGGTCTGGTTTACGGGGTCGACTACAGTCGCGCGGCGATCGGCACCTTCGACGTCGATCTCTTTCAGGAATTCTTCCAGGGCCTGGTCAATCACGCGGCCATGACGCTCCACATCGACAATCTGCGTGGCACCAACGCCCACCATCAGGCAGAGACCATTTTCAAGGCGTTCGGGCGGGCCCTCCGCATGGCGGTCGAGCCGGACCAGCGCATGTCGGGCATCACGCCCTCCACCAAGGGCGCCCTTTGAGTCGGCTTTGTGCCTTGTCCATCCATTGATGACCCAAGAGAGTACTGACAGGTGCTATTGATTCCTGCGATCGATCTGAAAGACGGATGTTGCGTGCGGTTGCGTCAGGGGCGCATGGACGACGAGACCGTCTTCTCCGACGACCCGGTCGAGATGGCGGGGCGTTGGGTGCGCGCGGGGGCGCGTCGCCTCCATCTGGTCGACCTCAACGGGGCCTTTGCCGGTGAGCCGGTGAACGGCGATGCCATTCGCGGTATTGCGGCGGCCTATCCGGACCTGCCGATCCAGGTCGGCGGCGGTATTCGGGATGAGGCGACCATCGAGGCCTACCTCGAGGCCGGCGTGAGCTTCTGCATCATCGGCACCCAGGCGGTCAAGGATCCTGAGCTTGTCGGTCGTGCCTGCAAGGCCTTCCCCGGGCACATTATCGTTGGACTCGACGCAAAGGACGGCCAGGTGGCCATCAATGGCTGGGCGGAGATTACGCCGCATCGCGTCGATGAGCTGGCAAGGCGCTTCGAGGGTGACGGTGTCTCCGCGATCGTCTACACCGACATCGGGCGCGACGGCATGCTGAGCGGGCCGAACATCGAGGCGACCAAGGCGCTCGCGTCGGCCATCGCCACCCCGGTCGTCGCCTCGGGGGGCATCACCAGCATTGCGGATGTTCGCGCGCTGGCCGAGGTCGCCGCTTGCGGTATCTCCGGTGCGATCACGGGGCGCGCCATCTACGAGGGCACCCTGGACTTCGCCGCTGGTCAGCAGCTCGCCGACAGCCTGAGCGCGGCCTCTTGAGCTTGCGTTGGCTTCACTGATTCGACACGAGTGTCCGACATGAGCGACGCCTGGCTCGATGCCATCAAATGGGATGCCGATGGGCTGGTGCCCGCCATCGCCCAAGAGAAAGACACGGGCATCATCCTCATGATGGCCTGGATGAATCGCGATGCCCTGCGGCTGACCCGCGAGACAGGCCACGCGGTCTATTGGTCTCGTTCGCGCGGGAAGCTCTGGCACAAGGGTGAAGCGTCCGGGCACCAGCAGCTGGTGCGGGCGCTGCGTCTCGACTGTGACGCCGATGTGGTGCTTCTGGAGGTCGAGCAGAAGGGGGGTATCGCTTGCCACACGGGGCGCCACAATTGCTTCTACCGCGAGCTGGATGCTGAGGGCCGTTGGCGCGAGATTGCCCCTGTCCTCAAGCATCCAGACGCCATCTACAACAAGGTCTGAGCCGGGAGGCGTCTAAATGAGCGATACACTCGAGCGTCTCGCTGAGGTCTTGGAAGCGCGCAAGCGCGCGGACCCTGACAGCTCCTATGTGGCCAAACTTTACGGCAAGGGTCTCGATGCGATCCTGAAGAAGATCGGCGAGGAGGCCACCGAGACCGTGATGGCCGCCAAAGACGGCGACCCCGACAAGATTCTTTACGAAGTGGCCGATCTCTGGTTCCACACGCTCGTGCTGCTCGCCCATCAAGGGCTTGGCCCGGCGCAGGTGCTTGCCGAACTCGAGCGGCGCTTCGGCCTCTCCGGTCTTGAGGAGAAGGCGAATCGCGGCCAGCGATAGCGAGTCGACACCTACTTCGGGGCGCGATCTGGCTGTTGTCGCGACTGATGGCGTGGTGAGTAGGGTATGATTACCTAATGGTGTGGGCGTCCGGATGGCGGTGCTCTTCAGGGTCGGCCAATGGGGCGCGATCTCGCTCGCAAGCGCAACCTATCCGCGACCCGCGACTGACAGGATCATCCATCCGTCTTTCATGACAATGACCCGCGGCTTTCGCGCCTGGATGCGCGTGCTGACGGAACGACTAAACTTTCCCGAATCTTCCACGATGAGCGGCACTGAGCATGTCTTCTACGATGCAACCTGATGATCCTGGGGCCGAACAGCCCTTCATCTCGCATCTAGTCGAGCTGCGTGATCGCCTGATTCGGATGCTGATTGCGGTTGGTGTCATCGCGTTGGTGCTCTTTCCCTTTGCCAACAGCCTCTACACCTACATCGCCTCTCCGCTTCTGGCGCAGTTGCCAGAGGGGAGCACCATGATCGCCACGCAAGTGGCTTCGCCCTTTCTGACACCCTTCAAGCTCGCCCTGGTTGCGGCGATCTTCATCGCGATGCCCTATCTGCTGTATCAGCTCTGGGCCTTTGTTGCGCCAGGGCTGTATCAGCATGAAAAGCGCTTGGCCGTGCCCCTGCTGGCGTCGAGCATCCTCCTGTTCTACCTCGGGATGGCCTTCGCCTACTTTGTCGTCTTCCCGCTGGTGTTCGCTTTCCTGACCGCCACGACGCCGGAAGGCGTCGAGATGATGACGGATATCGCGGCCTATTTGGACTTCGTGCTGACGCTGTTCTTCGCCTTCGGCGTGGCCTTTCAGATTCCGATCGCCACCATTCTGCTGGTCCTGGTCGGGGCGACTTCACCTGCGGCGCTGGCCAGAAAGCGTCCTTACGTCATCGTCGGCGTCTTCGTCGTGGGCATGTTCCTGACCCCGCCGGACGTCATCTCGCAGACCCTGCTCGCGCTTCCCATGTGGATGCTGTTCGAAGTTGGCATCCTGCTCTCCAAGCTGCTCCTGCGTCAGCGCGGCTCAGGCGCGGATGTCGAGACGGGGGCCGCCGCGCCGGCGTCTGCTGGGGGGCAGGGCAGCGCTTCGCCGAGGGCCGGCAGTGCTCCCGCGCCCGCCTCCAAGGTTGTCGCTGCGGATGCTTGGCGGCCGATGACCGACGAGGAGATGGAGGCCGAGCTGGACCTCATGGATGAGGAAGCCTCAAGGGAGGCGCGGTCGGTGCCGCCGCAAGAGGCTGTTCCAGCGGTCGACCCAGTCGAGGACAAGATCATTCGCGCGAACAAGTTGCGTGACCTCGATAACGATTTCGCGGCGCGTCAATTGCTGTACGAAGTCTTGGAGGAAGGGGACGCCGATCAGCGACGTGTGGCGCGGAACGTCCTTGGTCAGATGGACGACTGACGACTGTGAGCTGATTGGCAAAGTGTGCGGAATTTTGATGCCTGTGGTCTTGATGGGGGAGATATTGTCTCCGTCAATGACTATTATGCGTAGTCAGTGACTAACTTGATGGTGTTTAGGACTACAAGACCGTGGGCTCAGGATCCCAAATCCACTATAAACAAAATCGTCTGAAGCAGCTGCGGGCCTTCTGCCACGCCGCGAGGACAGGCAGTGTGAGCGCGGCGGCGGAGAAGATCTTTCTCAGTCAGCCCACGGTTTCCTTGCAGATTCAGGCGCTGGAGCGGGAGTTCGGGACGGTCTTGTTCGAGCGGCGTGGTCCGAAGATCAAGCTCACGCCCGAGGGCGACCTGCTCTTCCAAATGGCAGAACCCCTTGTGGAAGGTATGGATAAGCTCCACGATACCTTTGCAACGCAATGCGGTCGGGTTGATCAGGGTGTGCTGAACATCGCAGCCGGCGAATCAACGATTCTCTACATCTTGCCTGATCCGGTGAGTGCTTTCGTGGAGCAGTATCCGGGCATCGAACTCAAGCTGCATAACGTGACAGGGCGTGACGGTCTCGCCATGCTGCGGGCGGATGAGGTCGATCTGGCGGTCGGCTCCATGTTGGAGGTGCCGGACGACATCACCTACCGGCCCTTCGTGACCTATCAGCCAGCCTTGATCACGCCGAAGGAGCATCCACTGGCCGACAAGAAGTCGGTGACCCTGGAGGACATCGCGCCTTACGGGCTGATCCTGCCGCCGCGGCACCTCAGTACCTGGCGCCTGGTTGACCTCGTGTTCAAGCAGCATAATCTCGGCTACCGAGTCACCATGGAGGCCGGCGGCTGGGAAGTGATCAAGAAGTATGTCGAACTCGGCCTCGGCATCTCGATCGTGACCGACGTCTGTCTTACAGGGAAGGAGAACCTGGGTGTCATCCCCATCGGGCAGTATTTCCCCAAGCGCAGTTACGGTATTGTGCAGCGCCGCGGGAAGTTTCTTTCCCCACAAACTAAGTGCTTCATGAAGACGCTCGATCGGGTGTTCGCGGATCGGGTTGTCGAGGCGCCACCTCAGACTGTCGGCGACGCCGAATGGGAAGATGCTTACCTAGGCTAGTGCTTGGCCGGTGAGCATGTCTGGACAGCCAGCCCCCGCGAGCCCTGAGATGGCTCGCGCAGGAGGGCTCGGCGGTACGTGAGTTTCCGCATAACGGATGTGTGTGCGGTCCCGGCCAGGGACCCGCTTTCGTATTGCCTATGCGACAGGACTTTTTCGAATCAACGAATAGGCTTATCAACGACACCACTATGGATCTCACCAAACGCATCGGTCAGCGCCTGCGCGCGGCCAGGCAAGAGCAAAAGTTCAGCCTCGCTGATCTTTCAGCCCGAACCAACGCACTCTCGAAATCCAGGATCAGCAACTACGAGCAGGGAATCCGCAGAATGGGCCTGGAAGAGGCGCAAGAGTTAGCCATGGCGCTCGGCACAGTCACGCCGACCTATCTGCTCTGCCTCGATGACAAGGATCCGCTCTCTGCGCAAGAGCGGCAGTTGATCGACTACTTCCGGCTGACGGATGAACGTGGCCAGCAAAGCATTTTGAAGCTCGCTGCGGCGGAAACCGAGTTGGGCTCGGCGCCAGAAACCGCTGAGCCCCTCGAAGAGTCTTAGAAATCGTCCATCAACAACTTCCCCCCTTTCGCAAAGGGGGGCTAGGGGGGATTTCGGGCGGCATCGCTCGCATCGCGAAACAATTGATGGACACTTTCTTAGGTCGATTTCTGTCAAAGCCCATCCCCGCTGACTTGTCTCGAGGCCCGCCTTCGGTGTCGCACCGAGGTCCCCATAGCACGGCTATGCTCCCGCCGGTGCTCCTTGAAGGCAGGCCGCGATCCGGCGCCAGCTGCTATGAGATCTTCTTGCAATCGCCTAACCCTGGAAGCCTCACCACCTATCAGCCTTATGTAGCCAGGGCTTCCAGCCCTGGCAAACCAGGCCAGGATGGCCTGGCGACGCAGGCTTGGAGCGGCTGTTCCGGTTGATTTCGGGAAACCGATAGGTGTTGAGCCCTGCAAGCTGGCTGCTCGATCTAGGGTTGACAGGTATTCGCGCGGGCTCGCAGCGGGCCGATCATCCGCAGGATGGTCACTCGCCTCGCTGAGGTGGCTGGGAGGTCGGTGACAGGCTGGTTGGCTTGCCCATCCAGCTTCGCGGAAGAAGGCGTGCCTGATCTGGCGGGGAGAAAATAGGCACCGCGTTGCGGTGCCTATCATCGCGTTGCGGATCTCTACTTGTAGGCGCCGACGCCGCAGAAGAAGCCCTCGTCGTTGGTGATGACGTAGCTCGTCTTTTCGCGGATCTCATCGCTGCCGGGATAAGGCCACTTGTAGTCGACCCAGCCCTCACCGGACGCCTTGGCGACCTCGATCATCTCTGCGAACAGCTCGTCGCCATACTTGTTGAAAGCGAGCAGATTCTTGCCGACCAGCTCGGGCTTCATGGCATGGGAGAGCATGACGCCATCCATGTCCATGCAGAAGACGTAGAGGTCTTTTTCCTTGAAGCCGCCATCGTCGGCTGCGAACGCGACGAAGGCCTCCTCGCTGCCCATCTCATTGACGGCGGCCTGGGCCTTTTGCGACATCGCCTTGGCCTCATCCGGCGTTGCCATCTCAGATGCCATCGCCATCCCCATGGAGGTTCCCAGCAGTGCCGCGAGCGCGGAATTAACCAGCATTCTTGTCATTTTACGGTCCTCATCTTGTTTCTAGTCATGCATGGGAGCCGAGACGATAGTACAAAAGTGGTCGAAAGATCCATACGCCCAGCCAAATGGGTTGCATCTCGCTCGGCTGGCCGCGTCTGATCAGCAGATGCGCGGCAGCTGCTCGCCCGCCAGCCAATCGACGACACGGCTCCCGCCAAAGCGCGTCTCCATCTGGATGAAGTTGAGCCCATCTTCGACGACCTCGCCGATGATGGCTGCGTCCTTGCCCTTGGGGTGTGCGCGCATCACGGCCAGCAAGCGCTCGGCGCTGTCCCCGGGACAGATCGCGATGAGCTTTCCCTCATTGGCGACGTACAAGGGATCTAGCCCGAGCAGCTCGCAGGCGGCCATGACCTCGGGCCGGACCGGGATAGCCTCCTCCCGGATCTGCATCCCGACGCCGGATTGATGGGCGAGTTCGTTCAGCGTGGTCGCGACTCCGCCGCGTGTCGGGTCGCGCAGACAGTGGATCTCCGGCACCGCCGCGACCATGTCTGCCACCAGTTCATGCAGGGCCGCCGAGTCCGACAGAATCTCCGTCTCGAACCCGAGATTCTCGCGTTTGGAGAGGATGGCGACACCATGGTCGCCGATCTGTCCGCTGACTAAGACGGCATCGCCCGGCTGGGCCAGATCGCCCGAGATATGAATCCCCTCCGGAACCACGCCCACCCCGGTCGTCGTGATAAAGACGCCGTCGCCTTTGCCGCGTTCGACGACCTTGGTGTCGCCGGTGACCACGGGCACCCCGCATTGATTGGCCGTGTCTGCCATGCTCTCCACGATCCGCGCAAGGTCCGCGAGCGGAAAGCCTTCTTCCAGGATGAAGGCCGCGGCCAGATAGAGCGGTCTGGCGCCTGCCATGGCGACATCATTGAGTGTGCCGTGTACCGCAAGCGAGCCGATGTTGCCGCCAGGGAAGAACAGCGGCGAGATGACGTGCCCGTCCGTGCTCATGACCAGGCGTCCCGGCGGTGGGCTGAAGAGTGCTTGATCGTTGCCTTGGGCGAGCAGGGCGTTGTCCAAATACCTGTGAAAGAGTTCGGTGATGAGCTGGGCCATGGCGCGCCCACCAGAGCCATGGCTCATGTCTACCGTGCCCTGCTTGAGATCGAGTCGAACGGGGAAGCGTCGGTTTTGGGTCATGCGGTCGTCCTAGAATCCTTGAGGGCGCAAAATGCTTGCAGATGAGTCAAATTTCGACGAAGCGTCCGATCATCCAAGACCGTCGGTATCGGAATCGGTATCGCTATCGCTATCGGAATCGGTATCGAACCGACGATAGCGATCCCGATGGCATGACGCGTCGGTCTGAGGCGAAGCCTCGCTCGTCGAATCTCGATGCCGTGCCAGCGCTTGCCGCTTGCCTAAAGGGCCTGGGCTTGCGGTGCCGGGGCGCGGTGGCGGCCATAGCTCCAATAGGCGGCGCAGGCTCCCTCTGAAGAGACCATGCAGGAGCCCATGGGGTTTTCCGGTGTGCAGAGGGTTCCAAAGAGCTTGCAGTCCGTCGGCTGCTTGACGCCGCGCAGGATGGCTGGGCACTCGCAGCCCTTGACCTCCTTGGGTTCCCCAATATCCACCGGGAAGCGTTGCTCTGCGTCGAGGTCGGCATAGGTGTCCGCCAGCGCCAGCGCACTGCGCGGCAGGAAGCCCAGGCCGCGCCACTCGAACTGCTCGCGGGTCTTGAAGACCTCTGCCATCAGGGCTTGAGCCTTGAGATTGCCCTCTTCCGTCACGGCTCGCCTGTATTGATTCTCGACCTCGCAGCGCTCCTCGTTGAGCTGGCGCACCAGCATCAGCGTCGCCTGCATGACGTCGAGTGGCTCGAAGCCCGCGATCACGACCGGCGTCTGAAACTCCTCCGGTACGAAGGCATAAGGCCTGCTGCCGATGAGGGTGCTGACGTGAGAAGGCCCGAGGATGCCATCGAGCTGCACGCCGTCCGGGCCCGCCGTGGCCAGGATGGTGCGCAGCGCGGAGGGTGTCAGCACGTGATTGCAGAAGAACGAGAGATTGGTCATCCCCTCCGCCCGGGCGGTCTTGATGGCAACTGCCGTGGGTGGCGTCGTTGTCTCGAAGCCGATGGCGAAGAAGACCACCTGGCGGTCGGGCGATTCGCGGGCGATGCGCAGCACATCTTGGGTCGAATAAACCATGCGGATGTCGGCGCCCTCCGCCTTGGCTTTGAGCAGGCTGCGCCGGCCGCTCGCGGGGACCCGCATGAGGTCGCCATAGGTGCAGAGCCTGACCTCATGCTCCAGCGCCATGGCCATGGCTTGGTCGATGCGGGCCATGGGCAGGACGCAGACCGGGCAGCCTGGGCCATGGATGAAGCGCAGATTCGGCGGCATCAGGTGCTGCACGCCATAGCGAAAGATCGCGTGGGTGTGGCCGCCGCAGAACTCCATCAGCCGGTACTGGCGTCCGGGGTTGGCCTCGGCGGCGATGGCGCCCGCAAGCTGTCGCGCGAGCTTCTGATCACGAAACTCGTCGACGTATTTCATGCTTGGCCCCCAGGCGTGGCGCCCTCTTCCTCGGTCGCTTCCAGCAGGCCCATCTCGCGAATCAGCGCCAATGTCTGCTCGGCCTCTTCCTCGCTCAGCTTGTTCAGCGCATAGCCGACGTGGATGAGGACATAGTCGCCCACCTGGGCGTCGTTGACCAAAGCGAGCGAGATCTCCTTGCGTACTCCGCCCAGCGAGACCTGAGCGATGTCGGTGGCGGGGTCGATCTCGATGATGCGGGCGGGAATGGCGAGACACATAGTGAAACCTCGGCGAATTCATCGGACGGGGGGCGGCGCAAAGGATAGGGCTCAGGATGTGCGCTCGCTCGCTTGTTGCTCTTTAAGTCTTGGTGCTATTTGTATCGCGTCGATTAGTCTGGGACGCAAGTCCTTGGCGTGTCGGAGACGAGACTGAGATCGTAGGCGACACAGGGGTCAATGGCCATGATCAGCAGTTCGGCGCGCCTTCGTAGTCTGGCATCCTCGGAATCCGGCATTGCCGCCAGGCCCATGGCGACGGGGCCGCGCGCGTGAAAATTCCATTCCGTGGGGGCCAAGATGCGGTAATCCAGGACGCGGTCGTTTTCGAGTCGCGCGAGGTGTACCAGGCGACCGCGCGCCGCCTCCGCCAACCCCATGCCGACCCCGGGCATCGGCGCGTCGGCGTCGCTTGCGAGTGCGGCGTCCTCTGGCCCCGGCTGTCTGAGCGCGACCATCAGCTGCGCGACCTCCAGGATCTGCGCGCTCAAGCGGGTGAGCAGCCCATTGCCGTGTGACGCCCTGAGTGCGCGGATGAGCGCAGATCCCGCGCGGCGGCTGAGCGGACTGGTCTCGTGGGGCTCGCCGCCCCAGTGCGGCTGGGCGATGAAGCTTGCCGCCTCTGGCCCCATCAAGCACGCGGCCAAGGTAGCATTGTCCAGCTCCGGCAAGGCAGCCACTGCGCAGCTCCCGAGTGCCGACTCGTCCGATTCGATGACGGATCTCAGTAGCCGCGCGGGGCCCGTTGCGGTGGTTTCCGCCCAGTGCCTCAGGCTGTCGTGGTCGATGACCTCTCTAAGCCAGGCATCGACTGGCATGCCGAGCAGCTGCTCGATGATGAGCGACTCGACTGAGCTGCAACCCTGTGACCAGGTGCTCTCGTCGAGCGCGGCGGCGTCTCCGCCGAGTGCGGCCTTGCATTGATGTGGCTTCTTGGGATAGCGTGCAAGCCACTTATGCATCTCAGGAAACGCATCATGGC